>JBIQHP010000151.1:0-3014 GCA_044508495.1 Clavibacter sp. | reverse complement strand
GTCGCGAGCCGGTGCCGGGCGGGCGTCGCGTAGTGGACGTTGCCCGTCGCGACGACCGGGAGCCCCCGGTCCAGGGCGATCGCGAAGAGGGCGTCGTTATGGGCGTCGTCGAGCGGGTTGCCGTGGTGATAGAGCTCGACGGCGACGTTGTCCCGGCCGAACAGGTCCACGAGCTGGTCGAGCTCGCGCGCGGCGGCGTTGACACCCGACGAGCCTGCCCCTTCCGAGACGAGTGCCTGGCGC
Organism: Clavibacter sp.; assembly: GCA_044508495.1. GTDB lineage: Bacteria > Actinomycetota > Actinomycetes > Actinomycetales > Microbacteriaceae > Terrimesophilobacter. The sequence goes on along the minus strand of JBIQHP010000151.1, from coordinate 2,771 downwards.
ACCCGGCCCTTGCGGCATCCGGTGAGCACGAGCCAGTGGCCCTCCGCGCGGCCGGCGAGCTCGTCGAGGTCGTAGACCGGCCTGCCCTTCTGCGCTGCGTCACGCGGCAGGGCGCCCTCGTGCAACTGGGCGGCGGTGATGGCCCCGGAGAGCCGGTGATAGCCCTCCTGCCGGCGGGCGAGCACGAGGAGGTGGCTTCCCTGCGGATCGGGGATGCCGCTCTGGGGCCCGCCGAGGCCGAGGGAGAGCTCGGCCCCGAAGACGGTCTTCAGCCGCGGGAAGCTCTCGGCCGCCTCGGCCATGCGCGGGATCCCGTAGAAGCCGTCGTGGTCGGTGAGGGCCAGGGCGTGCAGACCGAGCCGCACCGCCTCCTCGAGCAGCTCCTCCGGATGGCTCGCACCGTCGAGGAAGCTGTAGTTGGAGTGCGCGTGGAGCTCGGCGTAGGGCACGGCATCCGCGCCCGTCTGCTCCGCCAGGCGCTCCGGGGGCCGGTACGGGGCGCGCCTGTTCGTCCAGCCGGGGCTCTCCCCGCCGTCGGCTCCACGTGGTCGATCGACCGGCCGCCGGTCCGAGAGCATGCGCTCGAGCTCCGCCCAGGGGACCGGGGGGTTGTGCCAGCCCATCAGCGCTGCCCGCGCATCAGTCGTACCTGCCCTCGGCCCACCAGCGGCCGTGCTCGAGAGCGAGCAGCCAGGCCGTCCCGGTCGTGTCGACGACCTGGAGGCGGCTCGTGCGGCCGGCGAGCCTCTCGTCCCACCAGCGCTCGTCGGTCGTCCACGGCCCGGCCCAGGCCGCGACGCGCAGGGTCGACCGGCCGCTCGACACGCTCGCCGGGGGAGCGGAGAGCGTGCCCCGGTCGTCCATCGCGAGCTCCTCGCCGCCCACCGAGAAGACCGTCACGGGGCGCGGCGGCTCGAAGACGGTCGAGGGCGCCGGGTCGGGGAGCCGTCCGGGCCAGGGCGGGGCCGGCTCCCGCTCATGCACGAGCCGCTCGCCCCACGGCACGAGCGTCCTGCGGTCGGCAGGGCCCCGCCCGCCGCCGATCGCGCCGGTGAGCACCCCCGTGCGGCCGAGCATGCCCTGCACGCGCGAGAGGGCGTGGTGGATGCGCTCGTCCGGCCCGCCGCCGAAGAGCCCCTCCTCGTGGTTGCCTATCGAGTCGATGCCGACCGGGATGAGACGCACGGAGACGAGGCCGGAGGCCAGTCCTACCTCGGACGCTCCGCCCTGCAACTGCCAGCGCACCCGGTCGACGGCATCGGATGCGCTGAACGAGCGGGGGTGCAGCCAGGTGCGCGCGGAGAGCTCGCCGCGCTCGGCCTCCAGTTCGACGCGCAGGGAGGTGCACACGAGCCTCGCCGCCGTGAGGCCGGCGATGAACCGGTCGGCGAGGGCGCGCATCCCGAAGGCGACCTGATCGATGCGCTCGATCGCCGGCTCGAAGTCGATCGAGCACTCGAGGTCGTCGGGCGGCACACGAGCCAGCACGGGGCGCGAGTCCCGACCGCCGGCGAGCGCATGCAGCCGTGCACCCTGCTCGCCCAGGCGATCCCGCACCTCGCCGGTGCCGAGGGCTGCGAAGTCGCCGAGCGTGTGGACGCCGAGGCGGCGCAGGAGGGTCACGACGGCCACGTCGTCGAGAACGGCGATCGGCAGCGGGGCGAGGAATGCGGCTGCGTCGCCCTCCGGCACGATGCGGATGCGTTGCGAGCCGCCCCGCCTCGCCGCCTGCTCCGCGGTGAAGACGCCGTCGGCCACGCCGATCCGGGCGCGGGGGATCCCGAGCTCGTCGAGCCGGTCGAGGAGCCAGAGGGCGGCCTCCTCCTCACCGCCGTAGTAGGCGGCCAGACCCCTCGCGCGGATCGCGCACACGCCCGGTCGCAGCGGCTGGACCCCCGCCGCGAGCTCCTCGAGCCCCACGAGGACCGGCTCGAAGGCGCGGGCCTCGTCCGCGGGGCGTCGCGGCTCCACGAGGAGTGCCGGGCAGCGCGCCTGGGCCTCGCGCAGCTTGAGCCCCCGTACGACCCCTTGGGCGCGTGCGGGGGCCGAGCAGGCGAACACGCGACCGGTCTCGATGAGGGCGATGGGGGCATCCGGTGCCAGGCCTGGAACGATGTGCCTGCGGGTGCGGATGGCCGCCTCGACCGGCCAGTCGGGGCACCACAGGAGCAGGACGCGCTCGGGGGCCTGCGCGGTCATGGCAGCACCAGTCGTGCGCTGCGGGGCCGGTCGCCCGTCCGGCCGGTGACCATCACGATCGCCTCGCGCCGGACCAGGTGGCCGTGACCGTCGCCGATGCCCGCCCAGGAGCTCTCGGTGATGCTCAGCGCGGCCTCGCTCTGCGGCCAGTCGCCGAGCACGAGCATGGTCGTCCCGCGTTTCCTGAGCCGGGCAGAGAGTCTCGCCCTGCTCGCCTCGCTCGCCTGTCGAGGCGGACGCGTGACGACGACCCCCAGGGCGTCGGCGAGCGCGGCCGTCGCGGCGAGCCACTGGTCCCCGGGCTGCGGGACGAGCACGAGCCGTCCGAGGTCGATCCCGAACCCCGCGGCGGCCTCGATCCCGAACTCGGGGACACCGACGACGCCGCACCAGATCCCGGCAGCCGAGGGGCCGGCGAGCAGGAGCATGAGGAGGGTCACCGAGCGATCGACCGAGTATGTGGCGCCCTCCCGCAGCGCGCCGCCGGGCAGCAGCCGGGCGATCGCCGGGTGGGTGGGGAGGCTGCGAGTGTCGAGTTTCGTCGCCTGAAGCTGCCGGATGCGCTCCTGCAG
>JBIQHP010000022.1:19475-24852 GCA_044508495.1 Clavibacter sp. | reverse complement strand
AGTCCTGGCTCGAGGGCGTGGCGACGGTCGGGGTGAGCTCGGGAGCCTCCGTTCCTGAGGAGCTCGTGCGGGAAGTGCTCGACCAGCTCGCGGACGCCGGCTACGCCGAGGTCGAGGAGATCGTCACGGCCGAGGAGGATCTCATGTTCTCGCTCCCCAAGGAGCTGCGAGCGGATGCGGACGACCCGCGCGGCCACGGCGGCCGGTCGCCCAGGCTGGACTGGCAGCGTCAGGATGGGCGGCCATGACGGATCGCGATCGGGCGCAGCCCGAGTACGGCGAATATGCGAGCCCCCAGGAGCAGGCGAAGGCGATCGCCCGGTCCCAGCCCGCGGGGACGGGAGGGGCACCTGCCTCCGGGACGGCACCGTCGCTCCCCGCGGCCGGATCACGCGCTGCGCCCGCCGCCTCATCCGCCGGGGTTCTCGACCGGTTCGCCACGGTGCTCCTGCTCGCGCTCGGGCTCGTCTATCTCATCGGCGGGGCCGGCGGCTACCTCGACCTGGCGAGGACGCTCGACACCGTCTACGCGCAGTTCGGCATCGGCGAGTACACGCCGACACCGGCGACCTCCGCCTTCGGCCTCGCCTTCGTCGCCTGCCAGACGGTCGTCTGGGTCGCCGCCGCAGTCTGGTCCTACCGCCGGCTGTCGCGCGGCCGCAGGTCGTGGTGGGTGGCAGTTCTCGGAGCCGTCGTCTCCTTCGTCGTCACGGTGGTCCTGTTCGGCGCCCTCCTGGCAGGCGATCCGGCCTTCCTCGCCTATGTGTCGAGCGCCTGAGCCATCTCAGAGCCGCCTCGCCATAGGATTGCCGATCAATGAGTGAGGAGTCCATCAGGAGGGCCGTGCCCCCGCGAGAGCTCGCGGCGACGATCACCGCCCAATCCGTCCTGCGGGCGGGATGGGCGTTCGCCGCGGTCTACCTGACCATCTCGATGGCGTCGGTCATCGACCTGTGGATCGTCCGTTCCTACCCGGCGAGCGCGGTGGTGCCCCTCCTGGCCCTCGTCGTGACCTTCGCGGCGCTCCTCGCGCTCGCTCGCCATCCGAGCCCGGTGAGGGGCGTCGTCTTCCTCGCGGTCGGCACCCTCGCCACCTTCGCCTACATCCACGGTCTCCTCTCGATCGACCCGACGCTGGGGGACCGCGGTCTCTACCTCGTGAATCGGATGTCGATCGTCCTCCTGCTCGTCGGCGCCGTGAGCTCGCGGCTCATCCACGGGGTGCTGTGGTGCGGCGCAGGCTGCCTTCTCGGATTCCTGGCCACGATCGGCGCCCGGATGTCGCTCGGGCTGGAGCTGCGGTTCGGCTTCGGTCCCGTCATCTCCCTCGCGATCTACCTCACGATCATCCTCATGTTCGTCCTCATCCGCCGCAGCCAGCGGCGATTCGCGCCCGACTTCCTGGGCGTCGAGGTGGAGGCTGCGAGGATGGCCGGTCAGCGCGAGCTCGAGGAGCGGGCGGTGGCGCTTCTGCACGACACCGTGCTCAACGACCTCGTCGCGCTCGCCAACGGCAAGGACACGCTCGACGAGCGCACCCGGGCGCGCTATCTCAGTGACATCGAGTCCGTGACGAGCGCCCGGCTGGAGCCTCTCACGGTCGAGCGGGCCGAGGGCGGCGATCCGGGGGAGGGGTTGCGTCAGGAGCTGCTCGCGGTCGTCAGCGACTTCCGCTGGCGCGGGCTCACCGTCGACGTGAGCGGCGGGGAGGCGATGTCCGCCCTGCTCGCGCCGAAAACGGCCGACGCGCTCGTCGGTGCCGTGCGCGGATGCCTGGAGAACGTCGTCCGCCACTCCGGGTCGGGCTCGGCCGAGCTGTTCCTCAATGCCACGGAGCAGGATCTGTCCGTCATGATCGTGGATCAGGGCGTCGGGTTCGACCCCCAGGAGATCCCGGAGAACCGGCTCGGCATCCGGCGCTCGCTCGTGCAGCGGATCGAGCGCAACGGCGGGACCGTGCGCATCTGGTCGGCGCGGGGGGCCGGGACCTCGGTCGTCATCACGGTGCCCGTGGAGGCCGGGAATGCCTGAGACGCGGCGGCGATCGCCCAGGGACGTGGACCCGCTCAGCTGGTTCACCGGCCCGCTCGTGCCGGTCGTGTTCGGCGGACTCGCCACGGTCTACGGATTAGGGATCACGCTCCTGTCGAGGCGCAGCGGGGTGGACCCGTGGCTCGAGCTCGGGGCCGTGCTGGCGATGGCGATCGGGTTCCTCGTCATCGGCTACCTCACCGCCTCCCGCAGAACCGGAGCGGTCGCCGCGCTCAGCACCGTTCCGATCGCCTTCGGCTGGCTCGGACTGGCGATCTCGACCGTCGACCACCTCGACAGCGTCGAGCCCGTGGAGCTCTGGTGGGCCCCGGTCGGCCTCGCCTTCGTCGTGGCGTCGCTAGCCCCCTACCTCTCCGTGACGAGGCTTCTGATCGTCGGCGCCGCGAGCGTGCTCGTCACCATGGCGGCGACCTGGCTCACCATCCTGCTCGGCCCGCATCCGGACTACTGGCCGACGCTCATCCAACTGCTCCTCGGAGCGGGGCCGGTCGCCGTGGCCACGGCGGCGGCGAGCGCCTTCTCCTACCAGGTCGTGCTGCGCACGACGCGGTGGGCCGCCTCCGCCTCGGGTAACGTCCTGTCGAGCGGGGTGCTCGGCGAGGCGGCGAAGCGACGCATCCTCCGCCAGGAGCTGGCGAGCGTCGGCGAGCGCGCCGTGCCGCTTCTCGAGCGCGTCGCGCGGACGGGCATCGTCACGCCGGACGACCGGGAGCAGGCGCGCGCGCTCTCCGAGAGCCTGCGCGCGGAGCTCGTCGAGCGGTCCAACCGGAGCTGGCTCGACTCGCTCGCGCGCCGGATGAACCTCACGGTCGTCGACCAGGACCATCGTGCCGACCGGATGAGCCCCGACCAGCGTTCCGCGCTGCTCGGCCTGCTGCGTGCGGCGACCGACGGCATGACGCCCCGTCGCGCCCATCTCCTGATCGAGCTGCGAGGGGAGTCGGACGGGTCCACGGCGGTCGCGCTCAGCACCGACGTCGTCTTCCCCGAGGGGCGAAGGCTCACGCTGCTCGCGCCGCACTACGTGAGCCTGCGTGCGACCGTCGACGAGCTCGAGTGGGATGCGGGGGAGAAGCTCCGGCTGCGCTTCCGGCTGCCGCCGGAACGAGCCAAGCGCTGAGCCGGGTCGGATCAGCCCGCGCTGATCGAGTTGCCGGCCGAGCCGAGCTGCTGGGTCGACTGGACGACGCGCTGCGCCATCGCGGACTCGGCCACCTTGCCCCAGGCCCGCGGATCGTACAGCTTCTTGCTGCCGACGCCGCCGTCCACCTTGATCACTCCGTCGTAGTTCTTGAGCATGTAGTCGGCGATCGAGCGGGTGAAGGCGTACTGGGTGTCGGTGTCGACGTTCATCTTGATGACGCCGTTCCGCACGGCCGTCGCGATCTCCTCGTCGCTCGATCCCGAGCCGCCGTGGAAGACGAGGTCGAGCGGGTTCGCCGCCGTTCCGAACCTCTTCGCGATCCCGGCCTGGATCTCCTCGAGCAGCTCGGGCTTGAGCTTGACGTTGCCCGGCGCGTAGACGCCGTGCACGTTGCCGAAGGTGAGAGCGGCCATGTAGCGGCCGTTCTCTCCCAGTCCCAGGGCCTCCACGGTCCGGATGCCGTCCTCGACGGTCGTGTAGAGGTGCTCGTTGATCTCGTGGCTCACGCCGTCCTCCTCGCCGCCGACGACGCCGATCTCGACCTCGAGGATCGAGTTGATGGCCTTCATGCGGGGAAGGAGCTCCTTCGCGAGCTCGAGGTTCTCGGCCAGCGGGACGCTCGAGCCGTCCCACATGTGGGACTGGAAGATGGGCTCGCCACCGGCCTTGACCTTCGCCTCCGAGGCCTCGATGAGCGGCCGGACGAAGCCGTCGAGCGCATCCTTCGGGCAGTGGTCGGTGTGGAGCGCGATCGTGACCGGATAGTTCTTCGCGGCCTCGGTCGCGAAAGCGGCGAAGGCGAGGGCCCCGGATGCGCGTGCCTTGACGCTCTGCCCCGCGAAGTAGTCGGCGCCGCCGGTCGTCACCTGGATGATGCCGTCGGAGCCGGCCTCGGTGAGTCCCTGGAGGACGGCGTTGATGGTCTGCGAGGACGACACGTTGAAGGCCGGATACGCGAACCCGTTCTTCTTGGCTTTGTCGAGCATCTCGGCGTACTGGTCGGGACTGGCGACGGGCATGGCGACTCCTTGGACGATTCCGGTGTGATTCCGAGTCTATTGAGTGCGCGGGGATGGCGGCCTCCCGCGGCGGCGAAAGTGAGTCGAGCCTCACCCCCAGCTTAAGAAGACGCGAAGTTTCGGCACCCGCGCCGGGAGCGGCGCGTGGCGGCCTCAATAGGGTGAGAGGTGTGAACACCGATACCGCGACCCTCATCCTCCACCCCGACCGCAACCTCGCCATGGAGCTCGTGAGGGCGACCGAGGCGGCGGCCATCCGAGCCTGGCCCTTCATCGGCCGGGGGGACAAGAACGCGGCCGACGGCGCGGCGGTGGACGCCATGCGCAAGTTCCTCGGCACGGTCAACTTCGACGGGGTCATCGTCATCGGGGAGGGGGAGAAGGACAAGGCCCCCATGCTCTTCAATGGGGAGCATGTCGGCAACGGCCGTGGCCCGGCCTGCGACATCGCGGTCGACCCCATCGACGGCACCTCGCTCACCGCCGCCGGGCGGCAGAACGCGATCTCGGTCATCGCCGTCTCCGACCGCGGCAGCATGCTCGATGCCTCCTCGGTGTTCTACATGGACAAGATCGTGAGCGGCCCGGAGGGGCACGGCGTCCTCGACCTCGACCGCCCGATCGGCGACAACATCCGGGCGCTCGCGAAGGCCAAGGGCAAGCCGGTCGGTGAGATGACCGTCGCGGTGCTCGACCGGCCCCGGCACATCCAGCTCATCGACGAGATCCGGGCCTCCGGCGCCGGAACCCGGCTCATGCTCGACGGCGACGTCGCAGGCGGCATCAACGCCGCGCGCTACGAGACCCGCATCGACCTGTGCGTCGGCATCGGGGGGAGCCCCGAGGGGATCACGACGGCCTGCGCGATCAAGGCGCTCGGCGGGTTCATGCAGGCCCGGCTCGCGCCGGGCACCGACGACGAGCGCGAGAGGGCGAAGGATGCCGGGCTCGACCTCGACAAGGTCATGGGCGTCGAGGACATGGTCAAGGGCGACAACTCGTTCTTCGTGGCGACCGGGGTCACGGATGGCGGGCTCGTCGACGGGGTGCGCCGCAAGGGGCCGATCATCCGCACCGAGAGCATCGTGCTGCGGTCGCGGTCGGGGACGATCCGTCGGGTCGTCGCCGAGCACCTCGTCGCCAAGTGGCTGGATTGAGGGGC
>JBIQHP010000022.1:18262-19375 GCA_044508495.1 Clavibacter sp. | reverse complement strand
GGCGTCTCGAAGGGAGACTACCTGCGGGAGTAGCTGGTCCCGGAGGGCGTGCGGAGGAGCAGGCCCTCGTCGACGAGGTAGCGGCGGAGGGTCGCGACGTCGTCCCGGGAGCGTCCGAGCCGCTCCCCGAGCTCGGCCTCGGAGAGCACCTCCTCGGCGCTCATGGCCTGATCGGCGACCCACTCGAGCAGCTCATGGCGGTCGGCCGGCCTCGCGGGGTAGGCGTCGATCCGGCCGTCGACGATGAAGCGGTGGATGCCCTCCCTGCGCGGTTCCGCCGCCTCGGCGAGCATCGCGGCGAGGGGCTCGGTCGCGAGCTCGAGCTTCCCTCCGGCGTCCCGGATGAGCCCGGCCGAGCGCAAAGTCGCGACGGCGCGCTCGCGCTTCTTCGCCGGAAGCCCCGCCGCATCCGGGAGCCCGAGCGCGACCTCGGCGTAGACGCTGCGCGCATCCGGGTTCGCGAGCGCCGCGATGACAGCCCGCCACTCGTTCGCCATGTGGACATCGTAGGCCGGGCGAGGGGTCGGTAACTGCTCTTCGCGAGGCTCTCGAACAGCAGTTACCGACCCCTCACGGGGTCTCGGCGTCCGTCGTGAGCTCGAAGGCGGTGAGCTCGCGCGGGGCCTCCTCGATGCCGGCCATCGGCCCGAGCACCTTCGACTCGTCGAGGGTGCCCAGCCGGCGAGCGCTCGGCAGCACCTGCTTCTCGAGCGAGCCGACGAAGGCGTTGTAGTCCTTGACGCTGCGCTCGATCGAGCGGCCGAGCTTCTCGACGTGCTCGGAGAGCTTCGCGAGCCTGCCGTAGAGCTCCTTGCTCAGGTCGAAGAGCAGCTTCGCGTCCTCGGTGAGCACGTTCTGCTGCCAGGAGAACGCGACGGTCTTGAGCACCGACCAGAGGGTCACGGGCGAGGCCAGCGCGACGCGCTTGCCGAAGGCGTAGTCCATGATCGCCGGATCGGCCTCCATGGCGCTCGAGACGAGCGACTCGCTCGGGATGAACGCGATGACGAGCTCCGGCGAGGCGTCGAGGCCCGCGTAGTACTCCTTGCCGGCGAGGGTGTCGATGTGCGAGCGCAGCGCCTTGACGTGCTCCTTGATGAGCCGCTCCCGCTT
>JBIQHP010000022.1:0-18162 GCA_044508495.1 Clavibacter sp. | reverse complement strand
CTGTTGCTCTTGAGCGCCGCGGCGAGCGACTCGGCCGTGCTGCGCAGGCGCTCCTCCGACTCGGTCGCCGACTTGAGCTGCTGGCTGAGCTCGCCGTGCTGCTGCCGGCGCTGGGTCTCGAGCTCGGTCACCTTGGTCTGCATCGCCCGCAGGTTCTCCTGCACGGGCGTGAGCATCTGCAGCACCTTGCTCTCGGCCCGCTCGCGCTCCTTCTGGGCCTCCTGCTCGGCGCGCTGGCGCTCGAGGAGGTCGCGGTGCTGCTCCTGAAGTCCGCCGACCTGCTCCTTGAGCGCGGTCGCGGTCGCCTGCACGGATGCCAGCTCGGCCGCGAGCGCCGCCTGGGCCGCCTGCTCGGCGGCCCGGAGCTGGGCGAGCGCCGTCTCATGCCGGGCCTGGAGCACGGCGGGGTCGTCACCGCCGGTCGTGGTGCGGCGCAGGCGGCCGACGAGCCATCCGATGACGGCGCCGAGCACGAGGCCGGAGCCGATCCCGATGAGCAGAGCGAGCAATGGGTCCATGTCCCCAGTGTGGCAGGCGGTGCCGACGCCGGCCCGGTGCGACGCTAGCCGAGCGCCATGCTGCGGTGAATCCGGGCCTGAGCGCCTTGCGCCCGCGCGCCGATGGCCCCGAGCCGCTGGCTCGTGATCGTCGCGAGGTGAGCGAGGTCGAGCGCCTCGTGGCGGTTCGCGGCGTGGACGATGATGGCCGCGCAGGCCTCGGCATCGGCGAGGGCGTTGTGGTGGTCGAAGTCCTCGAAACCCGCGGCCATCGCGGCGACCGGCAGCCGGTACGAGTCGAGGTGGTAGGTGCGGCGGGCGACCTGGAGGCTGCACAGGTAGGAGAAGTCCGGGCAGTCGACGAAGCTCGCGGCGCACGCGGCCGTGATGACGCCCATGTCGAATCCGGCGTTGTGGGCGACGAGCACGTCGCCCGCGGCGAAGGCGACGAGATCGGGGAGCTGCTCGCTCCAGAGCGGGGCGTCGGCGACATCCGGGGCCATGATGCCGTGGATGCGGGTGTTCCACTCGCTGAACGCGTCGTAGCCGAGCGGGGGGTGGATGAGCCAGCCGGCCGTGTCGACGACCTTCCCGTCCCTGACCTTCACCAGGCCCACCGAACAGGCCGAGGCGCTGTTGGGGTTCGCGGTTTCGAAGTCGATGGCGGTGAAGTCGAGTCCCATGACCGCATCGTCTCACGGGCGACCGACCGTCGGCCGCGCCACGCCCCGGGCTCGCGGATTGGGGGCGCGAAACGGGTGCGGATGTCGCCCGGTCGCGGTTGACTTGCCTGGACGAAGAGGAGAAGAGATGTTCCTGGGCCTGAGAACCGTCATCTATCCCGCGCCCGACCTCGCCGCCGCCAAGGAGTGGTGGACGAACGTGCTCGGCATCGAGCCGTACTTCGACGAGCCGTTCTTCGTCGGCTTCAGCCCCGGCGGCTACGAGCTCGGCCTCAACCCCGGCGCCGACCCTGCGCTCGGCGCGCTGAGCTACTGGGGCGTCCCGGATGCGGAAGCCGCCTACGCGCGACTGCTCGCGACGGGCGCGACGCCGCTCGACCCGATCGAGGAGGTCGGGGACGGCATCCGGCTCGGCACCGTGCGCGATCCGGTCGGCAGCATCGTCGGGGTCATCGAGAACCCGGTGTTCGAGCTGAAACCGGTGGAGTCCGGGGGACCCGGCCGGTAGGGCCGCGTCTACGCCGCTGGACCCACGCCGCCGGGGTCACGCCGCTGGGCTCACGCCGCCGGGGTCACGCGGTCCGAGGCGACCTGCCGGATGAGCTCGACCAGGGCGAGCACCTGCGGCCGGGGCTCATCCGCGAGCCAGGCGGCCGACATCGGCAGCAGCTCGGGCTGCGCGAGCGGAACGGTCGTAATGCCCGGGAGTACGAGGCCCGCGGTCGACTCGGGGACGAGCCCGAACGCCCGACCCTCGGCGATGAGATAGGAGCGCGCCCCGACGATCCGCGGCCGGCTCACGAGCACGAGCGGCTCGAGGGAGGCGGTGGAGCAGATCTCCAGCAGCCGGTCGTAGTACTCGGGGTTGCGCTCGCGGGGCCACAGCAGCAGCGGCATGTCGGCGAGGTCGCGGAGCCGGATGCCGTCCGCGCCGGCGAGCGGGTGGTCGGAGCTGAGCGCCACGAAGACCTGCTCCCAGCGGATGATCTCGGTGCGGAATCGGGATGGCGCGGCGAGGTAGCGGCCGAGCCCGACATCCGCCCGCCCCGACGCCAAGGCGTCCCCGACCTCGCCCGTCTCGACCGCGAGCTCCTCGACGGCGACCCCTGGCATGGTCTCTTCGGCCACGCGCAGGATGTCGGGCACGAGCGCGTTCATGGCGCTCGGCGTCGCGGCGAGGCGGATGCCGGCGCTCGCCGGCTCGGCCAGCTTCCCGGCCACCTCGGCGAAGCTCTCGCCGGCCTCGAGCAGCGCACGCGCCAGGGGCAGGAGGGACTCCCCTGCGGAGGTGAGGACGACGGAACGGGTCGAGCGGTCGAAGAGAGCGAACCCCAGGTTGCGCTCGAGCCGGCGGATCTCCTGGCTCACGACGGGCTGCGAGACGAAGAGCCCTTCGGCCGCGCGCCCGAAGTGCCCCGTCGCGGCGACGGCGACGAAGAACTCCGCCTGACGCATCGTGATATTCATAGCTTTACATTATCAAACTGCATAGAATCTGTCTTGTTCTTATCAATCTCATCGACCTACAGTGAGAGCAGCAACTCCGTCTGAAAGAGGATCCCATGTCCCGCCCGCCGTTCATCGTCTCCGCCGAGGTCGCCGACTCCCTCGCCGCCGGCCGCCCCGTCGTCGCCCTCGAGTCGACCATCTTCACCCACGGCCTCCCGCGCCCCCGCAACCTCGAGGTCGCACGCGAGGCGGAGGCCGGTCTGCGGGCATCCGGGGTCACGCCCGCGACGATCGGCGTCGTGGATGGCGTGCCCGTGATCGGCATGTCGGATGCCGAGATCGAGCGCCTCTCCCTCGACGACGGCGTGGTCAAGGTGAGCCTTCGCGACCTGCCCATCGCGGCCGCGAAGAAGCTGAACGGCGGCACGACGGTCGCGGCGACCGCGTACCTCGCGCATCTCGCCGGCGTCCGCGTCTTCTCGACCGGGGGTCTGGGCGGCGTGCACCGCGGAGCAGAGACGACCTTCGACGAGTCGGCCGATCTCGGGACGCTTGCGAGGCTTCCCATGATCGTCGTGAGCGCCGGAGTCAAGTCGATCCTCGACATCCCGCTCACGCTCGAGCGCCTCGAGACCCTGGGCGTGCCGGTCGTCGGCTACCGCACGACCGACTACCCCGGCTTCTACGTCTCCGACTCCGGCTACGACATCGAGTACTCGGTCGACAGCCCGGAGGAGATCGCCGCGATTGCGCAGAGCCGCGATGCGATCGGACTCGAGTCGACCCTGCTCGTCGCCAACCCGGTCGCCGAGGACAAGCAGCTTCCGCCGGACGTCCACACGGCCGTGCTCGCCGAGGCGATCGAGGCCTCGCACACCGCGGGGATCTCCGGCAACGAGACGACCCCGTTCCTGCTCGACTACATCCAGCGGGCGACCAAGGGGGCGAGCCTCGAGGTCAACATCGAGGTGTACCGCGGCAATGTCGCGCTCGGCGGCCTCATCGCCGCCGCCCTGCAGAAGGCCTGATCGGCGGGTCGCCGCGGGCGAGGGCCGCGCCGGCGAGCGGATACGCTTGACTCCCGTGGCCTTAACTATCGCGATCGTGGGACTGCCCAACGTCGGCAAGTCGACCCTGTTCAACGCGCTCACCCGCAACCAGGTGCTCGCCGCCAACTACCCCTTCGCGACGATCGAGCCCAACATCGGGGTCGTGAACCTCCCGGATGCGCGGCTGCAGGTGCTCGCGGACATCTTCGGCAGTGAGCGCATCCTGCCGGCGCCGGTCTCCTTCGTCGACATCGCCGGCATCGTCAAGGGCGCGAGCGAGGGGGAGGGGCTCGGGAACAAGTTCCTGGCCAACATCCGCGAGGCGGATGCGATCGCGGTCGTCTCCCGTGGCTTCGCCGACCCGGATGTCGTGCACGTCGACGGCAAGGTGGATGCGGCATCCGATCTCGAGACGATCCACACCGAGCTCGTGCTCGCCGACCTGCAGACGCTCGAGAAGGCCGTCGAGCGCTACGAGAAGGAAGTCAAGACCCGCCGCACCGAGCCGGTCGTGCTCGAGACGGCGAAGGCGGCAGTCGAGTGGCTCAACACCGGCAAGCCGCTCTCGGCTCACACTAAGCTCGACCTCGAGCCGATCCGCGAGCTCGGGCTGCTTACCGCGAAGCCCTTCATCTACGTCTTCAACGTTGACGAGGGCATCCTCGGCGACACGGCGGCGCTCGAGGGCCTCGCGGCGCTCGTCGCGCCCGCGAAGGCGGTCTTCCTCGACGCGAAGCTCGAGAGCGAGCTCATCGACCTCGACCCGGATGACGCTGCCGAGCTCCTCGCCTCGACCGGCCAGTCCGAGAGCGGCCTCGACCAGCTCGCGCGCATCGGCTTCGACACGCTCGGCCTGCAGACCTACCTCACGGCAGGCCCGAAGGAGACGCGGGCCTGGACGATCCACAAGGGCTGGAAGGCGCCTCAGGCGGCCGGGGTCATCCATACCGACTTCGAGAAGGGCTTCATCAAGGCCGAGGTCATCTCCTTCGACGACCTCGTGGCGGCCGGCTCGGTGCACGAGGCGCGGGCCAAGGGCAAGGCCCGCATGGAGGGCAAGGACTACACGATGCAGGACGGCGACGTGGTGGAGTTTCGGTTTAACGTCTAGCGTTATTAGCGCTCTACGTTATACAATTCTCTTGTGATCAGATCGTTCGGGAGCAAGGACACCGAACGAATCTGGCATGAGCAGTACGTCAAAGGTGTTGATCGGAACGTGCAGCGGGCTACGTTGCGCAAGCTGGAACTGATCCATGCCGCGAAGGATGCCGAGGATCTTCGGATTCCACCGGGCAACCGTCTGGAGCAGTTGGCAGGCGACCGACGCGGTCAGCACAGCATTCGGGTCAACGCGCAATGGCGTCTCTGCTTCGTCTGGAGAGATGGAGGTGCAGAAGATGTCGAACTCGTCGACTACCACTGAGGCCGAGCTGATCGAGCCGATCCACCCCGGGGAAATCCTGATGGAGGATTTCATCGAGGGCTTCGGGATCACGCAGAACAAGCTGGCTGTGTCGATCGGTGTTCCGCCGCGCCGGATCAACGAGATCGTGCACGGCAAGCGGGGGATCACCGCCGACACGGCGATCCGTCTGGCGCGGTACTTCGGGACCTCCGAGGAGTTCTGGATGAACCTGCAGTCGAACTACGAGCTGCGAATGGAGCGTCGTGCGCTGCAGGACAGGATCGCCGCGATCACGCCGCTGAAGGTTGCGTGAGCGATTTCGTCGAATACAAGCCAGACGAGCATTGTCAGCGCGTGATGCAGCGACGTACAGCTTGAAGGGTCGACTCGGGGGAATCGTTGAAGCAGAACCGGCTGCCCGGCTGAAGCTCGGCTACGGCATTGACGGCCCGTTCGAGTATCTCCGTGTATTCGTGGGAGGTGCGCAACGCCTCAGTCGCACGGCGGGCAGGATCGTTCCGTGGGAATCAGAAATTACGCATATGCGTTCGACGCGGACCAGGCCGAGCACGCGCTGGCAGATCCGAGGAGCTTGGTCAGCGCCGACCCGTTCGCGGATGCCTAAGGCGTGGCCTCAGCGACGATGCTGTTCAGCGGATCGACGCGGAAGCGGCTGCTCTCGGCCTCTCGCGCAACGAATTCCTGCGACGGAAGCTCGAGGGCAGCACCATACCTGGTACGGGCCCGACGCTCACCGCTGCCGATTGGACACGTTCCTCAGCGACCTTCGCTGACCTCGGCGATCCTGATGTGATGGACGCCGCATGGCGGTGAGTCGCTGGCTTGTCGACAAGTCGGCCTATGCACGGATGCAATCGGGTCAGGCGGCGAACATGAAGGAACTGGGATGGAGGACCGCGCCTTCGAGGTGCAGATGCTCCTTGCCGACCGTGGCCAGCACCGCGCTCCGTCCATCCCGGATCTGCTCATCGCAGCGACAGGGGAGAAGGCTGGGCTGACGATCATAGCCGTTGACAAGGACTTCGACCTCATCGCCGAGGTCACCGGTCAGTCCGTGGAGATGCTCGCGCTGGTCTGACTCATCGAGGTCGCCCCGGCACCCCAGCTCCTGAGCGAGGCGATCGTCTCGCGCAGGGCGAGCCCCCGATCAGTCAGCGCGTAGGCGCGGGTGTTGTGCCTGAGGGGGAGACGATACAGGACGCCGGCCGCTTCGAGCTCGCGCAGGCGCGTCGCAAGCATGTTGGTTCCCATTCCGAGCTCGCGCTGCAGATCGCCGTAGCGCTGCGGCCCGTCGAGTAACTGTTCCACGATGAGGAGGGCCCATCGTGCTCCGACTATGCCGAGGGCCGCAGCGAGGTCGTTCACCCGTTCGAATCGGCGTCCGGCTTCATCCAGAACGGTGAGTAGTGGTAGCCGTCCGGGTCGTCGAACTGGCGCTGATACATGAACGGGTAGTCGTCGATGTCCCCGATCCGCCCGCCAGCGGCGCTGGCACGGTCGACCAGTGCATCGACCGCCTCCCGGCTGTCCAGGTCGAACGAGACCGTCACCTTGGAGGGGGTGTCGGGTCCGCCGACCAGCTCCTCGGTGGCGCCGACGCTCGCGTACATCTCGCGGCTGCCGAGCATGACGTACTGCTCTGGAGCGATCGCGAAGCACGACACGTTGTGGTCTGACATCTCGGCATTGAGTTTCCAGCCGAGGGCCGTGTAGAAGGCGGTTGCGCGCTCGACGCTCTCAACCGGGCAAGTGATGAAAAGGCTCATGGAGCTCATACTTCCAAAATGAAAGTGCCCCGTCAAGCCTGGCAACAAAAATCGTCAGTCCGTGCCTGCGTCGCCACTCTCGACGCTGGTCTGGCGGCAGTGGAGTCCGCCGGCGTGCTGATGCTTCCCTGAGCCGTGATCGCTTAACGGGGTTGCGGGGCGGCTCGACGATGAGCAGGCTGTCGGCATGCAGAGCGTCTACGAGGCCGCCGGCGGTGACGAGGGCCTGTTGCGGCTCGCGCACGCCTGGCATGCCAGGGTCATGGCCGACGACGTGGTCGGCCATGCGTTCAGTCACGGATTCCACCCGGACCACACCGAGCGCCTCGCCGCCTACTGGGCGGAGGCGCTCGGCGGGCCCACGACCTATTCCGAGCGCTACGGCGACGAGAGCTCGGTCGTGCGCATGCACAGCGGCAACGGTCCGCACGAGGAGATGGACCGCCGGGCGATCGCCTGCTTCGACCAGGCGCTGGACGACGCGGGCCTGGCATCCGACGAGCGCCTGCGCGACGTGCTGCACGACTACTTCGCCTGGGCGACGACGCACTCGATGGCGGCGTACGAGGAGTCGGCGGACGACGTTCCCGAGGGGCTCCCGCTGCCGCGGTGGTCCTGGAGTGGACTCCAGGACTGACCGCGACCGCGGGGCGCGTCTACTCGGCGGGAGTCTCCTGCGGGGTGAAACCGCACTGCTTCAGGTCCTGGTCGACCTTGAGGGTCAGGCGCGTCTTCCCGGCCGCGATCGCCTCGGCGACGGTCCCGGTGAAGATCGTGTTGTCGCTCGACTCGCGGTTGACATCCGAGACATCCGTGCACAGGTGGTAGACCTTGCCATAGGTGGTCCAGGCGACCTCGTTCTTTCCGGTGAGGTCGATGACCTGCTGGGTCTGCTGGTCGACATCCTCGGTCGAGGTCGGGTCGAACTCGGCGCTCAGGAGGCCGACGGCGACCAGCAGCACGATGGCGATGGCGCCTGCGATCGTCTTCTGCTTGCCGTCCATGCTCTTGTTCATGAAGATCAGGATGATGAGCGGCACGAAGGCGATGATCGTGATGATGACGCCGAGCTGGTTCTGGATGAAGAAGCGCACCGGGTTCTTGCGCGACGCCGGGTCGAGGCGGTTCGCCTTCTTCCAGAAGAACGAGCCCAGGTAGGCGAGCACTCCGATGACGACGAGCAGTCCGATGAGAAGGATGAGCGCCGAGGTCTCGAAGGTCACCTCGTTCATGTTGGGGAGGAGGATCCAGAACACCGCATACGCCTCGACGGCGATCGCGAGCACCCAGAGGATCGCCGCGAAGATGCGGAACTGGACGGCCTTTCCCTTGGCCTCGGGCGTCGGGGTCCAGGTGGACTCGCGCTCCTCGGCGTTCGCAGCGGCCTTGCTGCTCTTGGCGGCCGGAGTGGACTCCGCCCGGACGACCTTCTTCTTGCCTGTCTCAGCCACGCTGATCCTCCCGTGTCGATTCCTGCCAAGAGCATAGCGACGATGAGGGCGCCGGCGGCAACTTCTTCAGCGGCCCACCGTCATCCGGATGTCGGCCACATCCCCGACCTCGAGGCTCTCCGCCGCACGCAGGTCGTCGCGCAATGGCACGACGTAACCGCCATTCCGAGGGAAGAGCGAGGTGGTGCGGGTCGTCGAACCCACGGTGAGGGTGACCGGGATCATGCCCCAGCCGTAGGTGACCTGACTCGACACGGCATGCAGGTCGTGCGCGAGATCGTCGGGCACGGTCACGAAGTGGAAGGGGGAAGGCCCGCGCCAGTACCAGACCTCGCCGCTGAAACTCAGCTCCACCGGACACCGCCTCCCGTCCTCGGAACCCGAGACTACCCCGGCCTGGTCTAGTCTGGGCGGATGCTGACCGAGAAGGAGACCCTCCAGCGCTACCTGCAGCAGGCCAGGGAGGCGCTCCTCTGGAAGCTCGACGGGGTGAGCGAGCGCGACGCGCGCTGGCCGATGACCCGCACGGGCACGAACCTCCTCGGCATCGTCAAGCACGTCGCGAGCGTCGAGCTCGGCTACTTCGGCGAGGTCTTCGGCCGCCCGTCCGGCGAGCCGCTCCCCTGGTTCGCGGATGACGCCCCCGACAACGCCGACATGTGGGCCACCGCCGACGAGTCCCGCGAGGACATCGTGGGCCTGTACCACCGCTCGTGGGCGCACTCCGACCGCACGATCGATGAGCTCCCGCTCGACGCGCCGGGGCTCGTCCCGTGGTGGGCGCCCGAGTCGCGCGACGTGACGCTGCACCGCATCCTCGTGCACATGATCGCCGAGACGGCGAGGCATGCCGGGCACGCCGACATCGTGCGCGAGCTCATCGACGGGCAGGCCGGCGTGCGCGCCGACAGCAGCAACCTGCCCGACCACGACGAGGCGTGGTGGTCCGACTACGTCTCGACGCTCGAGCGCGCCGCCGAGGATGCCGCGGGCTGACCCGCCCGCGGGCGCCGAGGATGCGCGCAACGGCATCCGCTAGTCTCGGCACGTGCTCACGCCGACACTGCCCATCGAGACCGACCGGCTCATCCTGAGGCCGTTCACGGACGCCGACGCCGAGCGGTACCACTCCTATCGCAGCCTTCCCGAGACCATCCGCTATCTCTACCGCGATCCCATGACCCTCGAGCAGGCGATCGAGCGGATGCCGCAGTACGCCCGGCTCGAATTCGAGAAGGACGCCGACGTCTTCACCCTCGCGATCCAGCCGAAGGGGGCGAGCGAGCTCGCCGGCGAGATCCTGTTCAAGCTCGAGAGCCTCCGCGGGATGCAGGGCGAGCTCGGGTACAGCCTGCACCCCGACTCGGTCGGCAAGGGCTACGTGACCGAGGCGGCGACGGCCATGCTGCGCCTGGGCTTCGAGCAGTTCGGGTTCCACCGCGTCTTCGCGCGCATCGACGCCGAGAACGCCGCATCGGTCGCCGTGGCGGAACGCCTCGGGATGCGCCGCGAGGCCCATCTCGTCGAGAACGACTTCTACAGCGACCGCTGGGGCAGCGAGCTCGTCTATGCGATCCTCGCCTCAGAGTGGCGGCCTTAGCCGGTTTCGATACGCCTGCGTGCGCAGGCTACTCAACCAGCGGGGTCCATACGCCTGCTTGCGCAGGCTACTCAACCAGCGGGGGATTCCGCCGGCCTCCCTAGTCCTCGGCGAGGACGATGACCTTGTCGCCGGGCGAGAACTCGATGCGCTCGGGCTTGGGCGGATTGAGCCTCACCCCGTAGCCGTGCGCGGCGTCGTGGGCATGGGTGGCGATCCGGTAGCCGATCGCCGTCTCCCCACGCCGTCGTGCCGCCTCGAGCACGGTATAGAAGTCGGCGGGTGCACCGGGCCGGATGTACCGGTCGGCCGGCTTGAGGTAGATCTCGGAGCCCTCGCTCGAGAAGAGCGCGTCGAAGACCTTCTCGAGCAGCCGGTTCTCGGAGAGCTGGGAGAGGGCGAGGCTCACGAGCTTGTCGCTCACGATGAAGTCGTCGGCCTTCGTCACCTCGGCGATCTCACGGTTGCGGTCGTCGAGCATCTCGCTCACGATGTTGAGCTCGGTTCCGGCGCGCTCGCCGATCTCGCGCAGGTGGAGGAGCGTGACGAGCGTCTTGGCATCCGCGCGCTGGGCGTCGAGGAGCTCCTTGTAGGCGAGCACGATGATGTGATCGAACGACGGCACGTCGAGCCCGTCGAGAACAGTGCGACTCGTCGTGTCGCCGCGGACGAAGTCCAGGTCCAGGCGTGCGAGCCCAGGGAGCTTCGGCGCTTTCACGTCGGCGACGATCGTGGCGCTCGACCCTTTCGAGACGTACTCGTCGAGTTCGCGCAGGATCGTCCCCAGATCGGTGTTGCTGCCCAGGACGAGCGTGCGCTCCGGCCGGCGGCCGGCACCCGGGGCGTCGCTCACGGCGGCGGGATCCGGCTCCCCCCGGGAGCCGAGGTGGATGGCGCTGTCGTCCGCTGCGATGTGGATGAGGCGGTCGCCCGCCGCGATGATCGTGCCGGCATCCGGGTTGAGGAGCACCGAGTCGCCGGAGACGAGTCCGACGATGCAGGAGTCGGCGAAGGAGAGCTGCGCGTCGAAGTAGCTGGCGCCGACGAGTGCCGGCTCCTCGGCGAAGTAGAGCTCGTCGCCGTCGAAGTCGAGGAGCTCGGTGTAGACGCTGCTCAGCCCGCTCTGCCGGCAGGTCTGCACGGTGATGCGGCTGATGAGGTCGCGCGCGAGCACCCAGCTCACCTCGTCGCGCCCGACGAGCGTTGCCGCCTCGAGATTGCGGGTCTCCTGCAGCTCGCCGACGATGTCGAGAGGGCCGGAGCCGCGCCTCGGGTTGTTGGTGAGGGCGAGCGCCATCTTGATGACGATCGAGTCCGGGTCGTCGCTGCCCTCCGGCGCCACGAGGATGATGCTGCGAGCGGTGTGCGGATTGCCGAGCTCGAGCTCGGCGAGGTCCATCGGGTCGCCGCTGCGCACGATGATCCGGGTGCGGTTGCGCCGCGGGAGCTGGCTCTTGAGCTCGTCCTCCATCTCGACCTTGTCACGGTTGGCGAGGATGACGATGGCCGGTCTCGTCCGGGACTCGTTCGCGATGCAGATCTCGCTCACGATCGGGAGCACCTTCTTGCTCCAGCCGAGGATGAGGGTGTGACCGGACTCGAGCACCTTCGAACGGCCCTTGCGCAGCTCGTCCACCTTGGAGTCGAAGGCGCTCGAGATGATGCCGATGAGGCTCGCCACCATGATGAGGCCGCCGATCGTCACGACGAGCATCGCGGCGCGGAAGCCCCAGCCCAGATCGCCGCCCATCGTGCCGGGGTCGAGCGTGCGCATGAGGTTGCCCCACAGCACCTCGAAGAAGGTGGGCGCATCCTCCCCGCTGTCGAGGGGAGGGAAGAGCCCGAACAAGACGACGACGAGGGCGACGAAGGCGATGAAGACGACCGTCGCGAGGCCGAGGAGCCCCATGACGGCGATCGTGCCGCGTGCCATGACGTTGTCGAACCAGTAGCGGAATCTCTCCTGGAGCCGGGGCCGCGCTGATCCTCGTTCTGGCATGGCCGCCATCCTAGTGGTGGTGGGCGCCGGGGGCACCAGCTTGCTAGGCTTGCACGACAATCGAATACCGGGCCGCAACACGATGCGGGAGAGCCGTCCGACTCAGGCACGGCACCGAAGGAGCAAGCCTCCCCGCCAAACTCTCAGGTCACCAGTACCGCATCGCCAGGCCGCTCTGGAAAGTGCTCCACGCGGAGCGCGGAGCAGATCGAGTAGCGTCGTGCGCGTATCGAGATCCCACCTTCGCAATGCGTGAGCCGCCCATGGTGAAAGCCGACGACAGTCGGTGAAACTCTCAGGCCCAAGACAGAGGGGGAGTTCATCCGCTCATGCCAGGAGAACTCGTGTCCGACACCCCGACTGCTGAACGCTTCTCGCCCCTCCATCGCCTGCACGTGGATGCCGGCGCCAGCTTCACCGACTTCGCCGGCTGGCAGATGCCGGTGAGCTACGGCTCCGACCTCGCCGAGCACCACGCGGTGCGCGGGGCCGCCGGGATCTTCGACATCTCGCACATGGCCGAGATCAGCGTGACCGGCCCGGATGCCGCAGCCTTCCTCGACTACGCCCTCGCCGGGAAGATGTCGACCCTCGCGCTCATGCAGGCGAAGTACAGCCTCCTGCTCGACGAGCACGCCGGCATCCTCGACGACCTCATCGTCTACCACGACGCGGACGGCGAGTACCTCGTCGTCGCGAACGCCGGCAATCACGAGGTCGTGGTCGCCGAGCTCACGGCGCGCGCATCGGACTTCGACGTGACGGTCACCGACGTGAGCGACGCCACCGCCCTCATCGCGGTGCAGGGTCCGCGTGCGCTCGAGATCCTCGAGGCGACCCAGGGACTCGCCGTTCCCGACGGCCAGCAGCCGTTCTCCGACCTCAAGTACTACTGGTCGACCGGAGCGGCCTTCGGCGGCGGCACGGTGTTCGTCGCCCGTACCGGCTACACCGGCGAGGACGGCTTCGAGCTCTACGTCGACACGGCGCGCGCCGAGTCGCTCTGGCGCGCGCTCCTGGCGGCCGGTGAGCCGCTCGGCCTCGTTCCTGCCGGTCTCGCCAGCCGAGACACACTCCGTCTCGAGGCCGGGATGCCGCTCTACGGCCATGAGCTCGGACGCGACATCCTTCCCGCCCAGGCGGGCCTGGCCCGCGTCGTCCACTTCACGAAGGAGGGCGACTTCGTGGGCCGCGCCGCCGCGGAGGCCGGACCGCCGGAGGGGGCGAGGGTACTCGTGGGACTCGTCTCCGAGGGTCGCCGCGCCGGGCGTGCGGGGTACGGCGTCCTCGCCGGCGACGTCCTCGTCGGCGAGGTCACGAGCGGCGCCCTCTCGCCGACGCTCGGGGTCCCGATCGCCATGGCGTTCGTCGACCCGCAGCACTCCGGGCCAGGGACAGTGCTCGACCTCGACGTACGGGGCACCAGGATCCCCGCGATCGTCACCGCGTTGCCGTTCTACAAGAGAGAGAAGAACTGACATGGCCGAGAAGGCGAACCTCAAGTTCACCGCCGAGCACGAGTGGCTCGACATCGATGGGAGCACCGCGACGATCGGGATCACCGACTACGCCGCCGACAAGCTCGGCGACGTCGTGTTCGTCGAACTGCCGAAGGCCGGCAGCGCCGTGCAGGCCGGAAAGGTCGTCGGCGAGATCGAGTCGACGAAGTCGGTCGGCGAGCTCTTCGCGCCCGTCGACGGCACGGTGCTCGAGGCCAATGCCGCCGTCATCGACAGCCCGGAGCTCGTCAACGAGGACCCCTTCGGCAAGGGCTGGATGATCAAGGTCGAAGTCGCGGAGCCGTCGGCCTTCGACACGGCCGACCTCATGGATCTCGCCGCCTACACCGCGCTGGTCGAGGAGTGATGGGCGAGACGTCCGTCTCCCTCGGGGCCTTCGCCGCACGTCATATCGGGACCGCCGGCGCCGCACAGGCGACGATGCTCGAGACCCTCGGCTACGACTCCGTCGACGCGTTGCTGACGGCGGCCGTTCCCGACTCGATCCAGCTGAAGGATGCCGCATCCGTGCTGCCGCCCGCGGCGAGCGAGCGCGAGGCGCTGGCCGAGCTCCGCGGCATCGCGGCCCGCAACCGCGTCAACCGCGCGATGATCGGGCTCGGCTACTACGACACCATCACGCCGGCGGTCATCAAGCGCAACGTGCTCGAGAACCCGAGCTGGTACACCGCCTACACGCCCTACCAGCCGGAGATCTCGCAGGGGCGCCTCGAGGCGCTCATCAACTTCCAGACCATGATCGCCGATCTCACCGGCCTCGACACGGCGAACGCGTCGATGCTCGATGAGTCGACGGCCGTCGTCGAGGGGATGCTGCTCGCGCGCCGCGCCTCGAAGTCCGAGTCGAACGTCTTCCTCGTCGACGCGGATGCCCTGCCCCAGACGAAGGCTCTGCTGGCGAACCGCGCGGAGGCCGTCGGCATCGAGCTCGTGGAGGTGTCGTTCCCTGAGGCTCTCGAAGGGATCGACGGCGGTCAGCCCGACCACTTCGGCGTCTTCATCCAGTACCCCGGCGCCTCCGGGCGCGTCTGGGACCCCACGACCGCGATCGCCGCCGCGCACGAGCGCGGAGCCCTCGCCGTCGTCGCCGCCGACCTGCTCGCCCTCACGCTCCTGAAGAGCCCCGGCGAGCTCGGTGCTGACGTCGCCGTCGGCACGACGCAGCGCTTCGGCGTGCCCATGGGGTTCGGCGGACCGCACGCCGGCTACATGGCGGTGCGCTCCGGCCTCGAGCGGCAGCTCCCCGGTCGTCTCGTCGGAGTGTCGAAGGATGCCGACGGCCACCCCGCCTACCGCCTCACCCTGCAGGCGCGCGAGCAGCACATCCGCCGCGAGAAGGCGACCTCGAACATCTGCACCGCCCAGGTGCTGCTCGCGGTCATGGCGGGGATGTACGCGGTGTATCACGGGCCGGCCGGACTCCGGGCGATCGCCGAGCGCGTCGCGTTCGCCGCACGCTTCCTCGCCGGCGCCGCGAGCGACGGAGGTCACACGGTCGTCCACGGCAACTACTTCGACACGCTGACGCTCGAGACCGACCGCAGCGCGGACGACCTCATGCGACGGGCATACGATGCCGGCTACCTCTTCCATCGCGTCGACGACGACCACGTGCAGCTCTCGGTCGACGAGACGACGAGCGCCGAGGAGCTGCTCGCGCTCGCGGGCGTGCTCGGGGCCGAGGGGGCGGTGCTCGAGGGCACCTCGCCCGGCCACACCGATCTGGCGGCGTGGATCCCCGACGGCCTCCTGCGCACGACCGACTACCTCACGCATCCGGTGTTCAACACGCACGCCTCCGAGACGAGCATGATGCGCTACCTCAAGTACCTCGCCGACAAGGACTACGCGCTCGACCGCGGCATGATCCCGCTCGGCTCGTGCACCATGAAGCTCAACGCCGCGACCGAGATGGAGGCGGTGACCTGGCCGGAGTTCGCCGGCGTGCACCCCTTCGCGCCCGAGGCGGATGTCCTGGGCTACCTCGACCTCGTGGAGCAGCTCGGGAGCTGGCTCGCGGATGTCACCGGCTACGACTCCGTCTCCCTGCAGCCGAACGCGGGCAGCCAGGGCGAGCTCGCCGGGCTCCTCGCCATCCGGGGCTACCACCGCTCGCGGGGCGACGAGGCTCGCACGGTATGCCTCATCCCGTCGAGCGCGCACGGCACGAACGCGGCGAGCGCCGTGCTCGCCGGCATGCGCGTCGTCGTCGTGGAGTGCGACGACCTCGGCAACGTGGACGTCGGCGACCTGCGCGCGAAGGTGCAGGAGCACGCGGCCGAGCTCGCGGCGCTCATGGTCACCTACCCCTCGACGCACGGCGTCTACGAGCACGAGATCCGCTCGATCGCGGATGCCGTGCACGAGGCCGGCGGTCAGGTCTACATCGACGGGGCGAACCTCAACGCGCTGCTCGGCTACGCGCGGTTCGGAGAGTTCGGCGGCGACGTCTCGCACCTCAACCTGCACAAGACCTTCTGCATCCCGCACGGCGGCGGAGGACCCGGTGTCGGGCCTGTGGCCGCCAAGGCGCATCTCGCGCCCTTCCTCCCGTCCCATCCGATGGCGCAGCGCGACCCGGGGAGCAATCCCGTCTCCGCCGCGCCCTACGGCAGCCCGAGCATCCTCCCCATCACCTGGGCCTACATCCGGATGATGGGCGCCGAGGGGCTGCGGGACGCGACCGGCGCCGCGGTCCTCGCCGCGAACTACCTCGCGGTGCGCCTGCGCGAGCACTTCCCGGTGCTCTACTC
Organism: Clavibacter sp.; assembly: GCA_044508495.1. Lineage (GTDB taxonomy): Bacteria > Actinomycetota > Actinomycetes > Actinomycetales > Microbacteriaceae > Terrimesophilobacter. Next base: position 1,966 of record JBIQHP010000022.1, on the reverse strand, counting down.
GGGTGAGAACGGTCTCGTCGCGCACGAATGCATCCTCGACCTCCGGCCGCTCACCGAGGCGACCGGGGTCTCGGTCGACGACGTCGCGAAGCGGCTCATCGACTTCGGCTTCCACGCGCCGACGATGTCGTTCCCGGTCCCGGGAACGCTCATGGTCGAGCCCACCGAGAGCGAGGACCTCGCCGAGCTCGAGCGGTTCGTCGAGGCCATGGTCGCGATCAAGGCGGAGGCGGATGCCGTGGGCGCCGGCGAGTGGCCCGTCGACGACAACCCGCTCCACAACGCCCCGCACACCGCGAGGTCGGTCATCGTGGGGGAGTGGGAGCACGCCTATCCGCGCGAGAAGGCCGTGTATCCGGTGCCGTCGCTGCTGAGGAACAAGTACTGGCCGCCCGTGCGCCGGGTCGACCAGGCCTGGGGCGACCGCAACCTGTTCTGCGCCTGCCCGCCGCCGGAGGCCTTCGAGTAGGCCGCTACTCGACCAACGGGGCACGGTTTACAGCCAGGGGAACGTCGCCGCAGCCCAGGGGTATCCCACGAAGATCGCGGCGTCGATCGCGACGTGGGCGATCACGAGCGGGAGCGAGCGGCCGGTTCGCGAGTACAGCCATCCGAACAGCACGCCCATCGCGATATTCCCGACGAACGCGCCGAAGCCCTGGTACAGGTGGTACGTGCCGCGCAGCAGCGCCGTCGAGAGGATGATCGTCCAGCGCCCCCAGCCGAGGTCGCGCAGCCGGGCGAACAGGTAGCCGACGACGATGACCTCCTCGGTGATGCCGGCCCGGGCGGCGGAGAGCAGCAGGATCGGCACCGTCCACCAGTACTGGTCGAGCGCGGTGGGCACGACGTTGACGGTGATCCCGAGGGCGCGCCCGGCGAGGTAGAGGCCGATCCCCGGGATTCCGATGGCGATGGCGAGGACCACGCCCCGAAGCGCGTCCCGGCCGGGCTGCCGGAAGTCGATGCCGAGCCGGGCCAGGTGCGGCCTGCCCGCCTGCCAGAGCAGGAACCCCACGAGGGCGACGGGCACGAGGTCGAAGAATATCCCGAGGAACTGGTAGATGAGGTCGAAGACTTCGCGGGAGCTGAGCGGGGCGTTCAGGGTCGCCGTCTGCTGGCCCAGCGCGACCTCCTGCGTGAGCCGGTTCGCGATCGCGACGACGGAGTAGACCGCGGATGCCCCGAGCGAGAGCCCGAGCACGATGAGGATCTCGCCCCACAGCCTCCTGCGCGACGGCGGGACGGACGGCACACTCACCTTTCGGGACGTCCGAGCCGGCAGGCGGGGGTCCCCCCGGGCAGCAGATGGCGATACCGCGCGACGACCGCATAGCCGACGGAGGCCAGGAGGGAGAACGGCGGGGTGTCGAGGAGGATTCCGAGGAATCGCCAGGAGAGCCGCGGTTGATGACGGAGCAGAACGGACACCGCGAGGTGGCCGCCATACTGATGGAGCCCGCCACCGGCATCCGTCGCCACGAGCCAGACGCGCGCCGCCGCCTCCTCGACCGAGAGCCCGAGGTCGTCGAGCTCGGCCCATTGGTAGGGGGTCGCTCTCGGCATGGCCGGCAGGGAGCGCTCCAGCCAGTTCACCGCGCTCGTGCAGAAGCCGCAATCGCCATCGAAGACGAGCACCGCACGATCGCGGGAGAGGTCGGATGTCGGGGGCACCCTCCCGATGCTACGCGTCGCCTCACGCGTCTTTAGTCGGATTGATCGGCCTTGGCCGCGCGAACGATGCAAAACGGCGAAATGCAACGCAATAATTCGCTACAGATCGCAAAATTCACGTTTACGCGTTACCACTGGGTAACGTTTGCCCCTACAGTTTTGCCTGTGGAGCAGACCCTGCCTAGGGTTCTCTATAACAAGCGAGTCGGGGTGCTAGGAAATCGCCCTGCCTCGTATATCCATCTTGCACAGGAGGAAAATTGAAAATCAGACGCATAGGAGCGCCGATCGC
>JBIQHP010000150.1:0-3075 GCA_044508495.1 Clavibacter sp. | reverse complement strand
CTCGACGAGAACGGCGGCGCGGCGGTCGTCAAGACGGCCAGGGGCGGTTACGACGGCAAGGGCGTGCGCGTCGTGCGCGCTGCCCACGAGGCCGACGACTGGTTCGCCGCCCTCGCCGAGGACGCCAACGGCGGCGCGCTCCTGGCTGAGGAGCTCGTCGACTTCCGGCGCGAGCTCGCGCAATCCGTCGCCAGGAGGCCTTCCGGGCAGATCACCGCCTGGCCGGTCGTGGAGAGCATCCAGCGCGACGGCGTCTGCGCCGAGGTCATCGCCCCTGCGCCGAATCCGGTCGGCAGGCTCTCCGACGTCGCCGTCGAGGTGGCGATGTCGATCGCGGAGGGCCTGGGCGTCACGGGAGTGCTCGCGGTCGAACTGTTCGAGACGATCGATGAGCGCATCCTCGTCAACGAGCTCGCGATGCGCCCGCACAACTCGGGCCACTGGAGCATCGAGGGGTCGATGACGAGCCAGTTCGAGCAGCACCTGCGGGCCGTGCTCGACCTCCCGCTCGGGCCGACCGGGATGGTCGCCCCCTGGGCAGTCATGGTCAACGTGCTCGGCGGGCCGGCATCCGGCACCATGGCCGACCGTTACGCCGCCGTGTTCGAGGACTACCCGATGGCCAAGGTGCACAACTACGGCAAGGCGCCGCGCCCCGGCCGCAAGATCGGCCACGTCACGGTCATCGGCGACGACCTCGACGCCGTGGCCTATGACGCGCGCGCCGCAGCGGTGCAGTTCGGCGAGTGAGGCCTAGCATGGACCCCATGCCGGAACCGCTCGTCGCGGTCGTCATGGGCTCGGACTCCGACTGGTCGGTCATGAGCGAGGCGGCCGCAGTGCTCGCGGAGTTCGGCGTGCCCTGCGAGGTCGAGGTGCTCTCCGCCCACCGCACTCCCGAGAAGATGATCGCCTGGGGCAAGGAGGCGGCTGGCCGCGGGCTCAGATGCATCATCGCCGGCGCCGGCGGCGCCGCCCATCTCCCCGGGATGCTCGCCTCGGTCACGACGCTTCCGGTCATCGGAGTTCCGGTGCCGCTCGCGAGGCTCGACGGGCTCGACTCGCTGCTCTCCATCGTGCAGATGCCGGCCGGCGTGCCCGTCGCCACGGTCTCCATCGGCGGGGCGCGCAACGCCGGCCTCCTCGCCGTCCGGATGCTCGCGGCATCCGATGCGGACCTCACGACGAAGCTCGCCGCCTTCGCCCGCGGGCTCGAGGACTCGGTCGCGGCGAAGAACGCGGCGCTCAAGTCCACGCTGTGAGCGCGACGAGCCCGGTGCGTCATCCGGATGCCTCCTCCCCTCAGACGATGACGAGGCGGGCCTGGTGGCTCGTCGCGCTCAATCTCCTCATCCCCGGCTCGGCGCAGCTCCTGGCGGGAAGCCGCCGGCTCGGCCGGTTCGGGGTCGTGGCCACCTTCGTGCTCGTCATGATCGGCGTCGTCGCGCTCGCGCTCCTCTGGCTCTGGCCGGTCGCGCTCTACACCCTCGCCGTGAACTCGATCGTGCTCACGGTCGTCCAGGTGCTGCTCGTCGGCTATGCGGTGCTGTGGGTCGTACTCACCCTCGACACGCTTCGCATGGTACGGCTCGTGAGGGTGAGACCCGCTGCACGCGGGTTCGTCGCCGGGCTCGCGATCGCCGGACTGGTCGCGTGTGCCGGCGTCGCCGGATACGGAGCCGTCGTCGCCGGGTCGGCGCGCTCGGCCCTCTCGGCGATCTTCGACAGCGGGGACTACCAGGCGCCCGTCGACGGCCGGTACAACATCCTGCTCCTCGGAGGCGACGCCGGACCGGACCGGGTCGGCCTGCGACCCGACAGCATCTCGGTCGCGAGCATCGACGCCGCGACCGGCGCGACCGTCATGATCGGGGTTCCGCGCAATCTCGAGCTCGCCCGCTTCTCGGCGGGGTCGCCGCTGTACGGTCCCTTCCCGAACGGCTACGACTGCGGAGACACCTGTCTCATCAGCTACCTCTACACCTACGGCCAGGAGCATCCGGAGCTCTATCCGGATGCCGAGAAGAATGGCTCGCTTCCCGGCATCGAGGCCATGCGCGACGCGGTCGAGGGCGTGCTCGGGCTCACGATGCAGTACTACGTGCTCATCGACATGCAGGGCTTCTCCGACCTCGTCGACTCCCTCGGCGGTATCACGCTCAAGGTGCCGGAGCGCACCCCGCTCGCCGCCGCGATCCCGGGCGCCCAGCCCTTCGCCTGGGTCGAGGCCGGCGAGCAGCACCTCGACGGACAAACGGCTCTCTGGTACGCGCGCACGCGATACGAGAGCACCGACTACGCCCGGATGTCGCGCCAGCGCGACGTGCAGGAGGCGATCCTGCGCCAGTTCACGCCCGCGAACGTCCTCGTGAAGTTCCAGGCGGTCGCGGCGGCGGGCACTCAGGTCGTCAAGACGGACATCCCCTCGGTCATGCTCGGCCTCTTCGCCGACCTCGCCACGAAGTCGAAGAAGCTCCCCGTCACGCGCCTCGAGCTCGTGCCGGACGAATTCGATCCGCTGTATCCCGACTTCGAGAAGATCGCCGCGGCGATCGCGGCCGCCTTCGCGGCGAGTAGCCCGCCGCCTGCTCCGTGACGCGGCTTATGGCCTGTCGGTCCTGAAGACGCGTTCGCTGAGCGCCTGCACGTCGCGGTCCAGGTTGTCGAGGCGGACGTTGACCGTCTCGAAGCGGGCGTTCATCTCGGCACGGAGGTTCGCAAAGCCGCCGAAACCCGTCATCATTTCGTTGCGCAGGCTCGTGATCTGACCGCTGATCGAACGCATGAGCACGGTGCTGAGCAGCGTCATGGTGCCCAGGAGCGTCGCGGCGAAGACTCCGATGATCGTCCAGAGCTGGGGCTCGGTCAACGTGATCACCTTTCCAGTGTGCCGTGTCGGTGGAGGGAACGCTACAGGGGCCTTCAGAGTCGGCTTCGGACACCGCACCCGTACAGTGGGGTCGGCGCGGGGAAAGTTGTTGTGGAGGAGCAGAACGCGGGTCACAGGTCGGCGTGGAGCTGCCAGACCTTCTGCGCGGAGTCGCGCCAGCTGAACGCGCCGGCTCGGTCGAGGCC
>JBIQHP010000021.1:20439-25095 GCA_044508495.1 Clavibacter sp. | reverse complement strand
AACGCCTCCGGCTCGACCTCGCGCCCGAAGAACATGTCGTCGTTGGAGTACAGGAAGTGCTCGCTGAGTCCGGGGATGCGATGGAGCTGACTCTCGACCGCGTGCGAGTTGTAGGTCGGGAGCGCGGCCGGGTCGGCGAAGAATCCGGCGCTCGGCAGCACCGTGACCCTCGGGTTCTCGGCGAGCCACTCCGGCCTCGGCGAATCGGTCACGATCACGATGTTGCGGATCCAGGGAGCGAACAGGTGCACCGACCTCAGCGCGTACTTGAGCTCGTCGAGTTGGCGGAAGCGCGCCTCGTGGTCGTCACCCTCCCCCACGACGTAGCTCCGCATCCTCGCCGCACGCGTGCGCTGCCATTCGAGGTCGGTTCCGTCCACCCAGGAGAAGACGATGTCAATCGGAAAGTCGACGTCCCCGGCGAGCACGTCCCACATCCCCGCGAGAGTCGGCCAGCTCTCGCCGTAACGCTCGACGGTCGCCGCGACGGCTTCCCTCTCCGGCAGGCGGGAGCGGGTCATCGCCGTGTCTCCCGGCAGGAGGATGTCGGCACCGTCCCTGGCCCAGAACTCCAGCCGGACGCCGCTGCGCGCGCCGAACCTCAGCGTGCCGCCCTGCGTGACCCGCGGACGGTAGAGCACGAAGGCGCGATCGCTGGCACGGCCGCCGAGCGAGCCGGCGGAGAGGAGGACGGGAGACCGTCGGCCGCGCTTGGATGCTCGGGCGCCCGCCGTGGACGAAGGCCGGGAGTAGAAGGGCTCGGTCATGCTCGCGGCGGCGAGCGCCGCCGTGGCGGCGGGCCGATGCCGCTCGTCGATCGCCAGGACCGGACGCTCCCCCCTGCCCGCACCCCGCACGAGCAGGTAGCCGACTCCGGCAGCGTCGAGCGCCGCACGGAGGAAGAGCAGGTCCTCGATCATGGCCTCCCGCGGGCCGGAGCGCGTGTTGACGAGCGTCAGACGGCCCCGGTGCTGCACGAGATCGTGGCGCAGAGGAACGGCGACGAGGGCTGCTCGTCGGTCCGCGGGGGCGGGACCGACAGGTGATATCCGGTTCATGGGCGGGCCAATCGTTCGAGCCCGACACGGTCACCATCTCGCGGCGCGAATCCTCAAGCTCGGCCCAGTTTAGCCCGAGCGGGTCATCGCCGGTTGCGGTCCTCGGGATTGCGGACCTTGACGAGGATGCCGGCGGCGACGAAGAGGAGCGCCGCGACGAACTGCGCTGCGACCCAGCCCTGCCCGTGGAACGCCGTCGGCCAGACCGGGTTCCAGACGATGGCGACGGGCACGAGCCCCAGGAGCCACCACCATTGCCGCGCCTGCCAGGCGAAGACGCCCACGATGAGGGCGAGCACCGCGACGGCGGTCCTGATCCAGAAGTAGGCGCCGTCGTCGTCGAGAAGGGCGAGACCGGCCAGGAGCACGATGGCGCCGAGCAGTCCCGGCGCGAGCGCGGGCCGGGTAAAGGCAGGGGTCGGATAGGAGGTCATCGGGACAAGGCTATCCGGCACCCGCGCCGCGGGGCGAATAGAGTCGAGGGGTGCAGCCAGACATCGACGCCGATCGCGCGATCGCGAACCTGCAGGCCCTCATCCGAATCCCGACGATCTCCCGGCTCGACGAGAGCGAGACCGACTGGGCGCCGTTCGCGGCCTTCCGCGAGGAGCTCGCGCGCCGCTACCCGGCGACGCACGCGGCGCTCGACCTCGAGCTCGTCGACGGGCACTCGCTGCTCTTCCGCTGGAAGGGCGCGGGCAGCGAGGAGGCGGAGAGCAGCGCGCCGACCGTGCTCATGGCCCACTACGACGTGGTCGCGGCGACCGACGAGGGCTGGGACCATCCCCCGTTCTCCGCAGAGCTCATCGGCTCGGGAGCCGAGCAGCTCATCTGGGGGCGCGGGACGCTCGATGACAAGGGCTCGCTCGTGAGCATCCTCGAGGCGGTCGAGACGCACGTCGCGGCGGGGTTCCGTCCGGCGCACGACGTCTATCTGAGCTTCGGGCACGACGAGGAGACCGCCGGGTCGGGCGCCCCGGCCATCGTCGATCTGCTCGAGAGCCGGGGCATCCGCCCGGCGCTCGTGCTCGACGAGGGAGGCGCGGTCGTCGAGGGGATCTTCCCGGGCGTGAGCGATCCCATCGCGGTCGTCGGGGTGAGCGAGAAGGGCATCCTGAGCCTGCGGCTCACGGTCGAGCAGCAGGGCGGCCATGCCTCCACTCCCCCGAGGCTGCCGGCGACCGTGCGGCTTGCCCGTGCGCTCCTGAGGCTCAATCGGAGACCGTTCCGGAAGAGCTTCGTCCCCACCAATCTCGAGATGATCCGCACGCTCGGGGCGCACGCGAAGCAGCCCCTCAAGTGGGTGTTCACGAACCTCTGGCTCACGAGACTGCCCCTGCTCGGCCTCTTCGCGCGGCTCGGCGACGAGACCAACGCGATGGTGCGCACGACGCAGGTCGTGACCCAGCTGGCCGGCGCCCAGGCGGCGAACGCGATCCCGGAGAAGGCCGAGGCGATCGTCAACATCCGCGTCGCGATCGACTCGAGCGTCGGCGAGGCGGTCGAGCACGTGCGGAAGGCGATCCGCGACGACCTCCTGTCGATCGAGACCCTTCACCCGAACGAGCCCTCTCCCGTCTCCCCGACTACGGGTCCGGCCTGGGAGCTCGTCAAGGGCACGATCGAGCAGTCGTTCCCCGGCACGATCGTGACGCCTTACGTCATGCTCGGCGCGAGCGACAGTCGTCACTTCACCCGCATCTCCGACCACGTCTACCGGTTCAGCCCCTTCGAGATGTCGGCCGAGGAGCGCGGGACGCTCCACGCGAGGAACGAGCGGATGCGCGTGGCGACCTTCCTGCGCGGCGTCGCCTTCTACACGCGGCTCGTCGGAGAGCTATAGCTCGGGTCAGCCGACGATCTGGATGGGGCGGCTCATCGGCGGCTCGTCGCGCAGCCGCTCGAGCGCGGGGCGGAGCTCGACGAGCCACGCCTCGTAACCGGCCGGAGTGAGGTGCAGGCCGTCGTCGGAGTATTCGGCGCGCAGGGCGCCGTCGTCGGCGGCGAGCGCCGGCCAGAGATCGAGGTACTGCGCGTGGACCGTCGGCGCGAACTGCCAGAGATGGATGTTGGCCTCCTGCACCTGCTCGGCGAACTCCGCGCCGCGGGGCATGATCGACTGGAGCAGCAGCCGCGTGCCCGGGAGCTCGCGGCGCAGGTCGACGAGCAGCGACTGGATGTTGCGCACGAGGTGCTCGACCGAGAGCCGGTGTCCGAGGTCGTTGGTGCCGACGAGGAGCGAGATGTCGTCCGGGGCCTCCGCGATCACGGCGTCGAGGCGCGCGAGAAGGTCGTCGGTCGTATTGCCGGAGACGCCCAGGTTCACGGCGTCGACATCCGGGAACCAGGGCGCCCAGTCGCCCGAGGCGGTGATGCTGTCGCCAAGGAAGACGACCCTCCTGGACCCGTTCCTGTCCTCGTCCACGTGCTCTCCTTCTCGGCGGTGCGCCGCCGGGCGCCTCCATCCTGTGCGATCCCGCTGGGAATCGCCAGAGTCCGCTACCTCGCGGCCCTCGCCGACATCCAGGTGTCGAGCCGGTGCGGACGGTCGGTGATGATCCCGTCCACCCCGAGCGCGAGCGCGGAGGACCACCGGGCCTTCGAGTTGAGCGTGTAGACGACGAGGCCGAGGCCGGCCCGGTGCACGCGATCGACGACCCAGGGGTCGGCCTCCACGGCGGCATGGCTCGTGATGATCGCGATCGCCCCGTAGAGCCGTGCGAACCGGACCGGGTCGTTGGGAAGGGTCGCCGTGATGATGGCGCGGGGGATGGTCTCGTCGGCCTCCTGCACGTGCTGCAGGGTGACCGGGTCGAAGCTCGAGAGGATCACGATCCGGCCGAGGTCGTACTGCTGGATGAGGTCGGTCACGATCCGGACCTCGTCGACCGACCAGAACCCCTTGAACTCGAGAAGCGCCTTCGTGTCCGCCCCGGATGCCGCACTCGCCTGCAGCGCGGAGAGCAGCGACTCGAGGGTGGGCACCCGCGTCCCTGCGAACTCGGGTGAGAACCATGCTCCGGCATCGAGGGACTGCAGCTCGGGGAGCGTCAGGTCGCCGACCCGCCCGCTGCCGTTCGTCGTGCGGTCGACCCAGGTGTCGTGCATGAGCACCGGGATCCCGTCCTTCGTGAGCTGGATGTCGGTCTCGACGAAGCCCATCGGCCCGTCGAGCGCCGCCTGGAGCGCCGGCATGGTGTTCTCCGGGGCGACCGTCCGGTCACCCCGGTGCCCGGCGATGAAGGCGGCCTGCCCGGGCGAGCGCAGGCCGCCGAACAGCCCGCTCGCCTCGACCTTCGCGGAGTCGGGGTTGAGGACGAGGGCGAGCACGAATCCGAGGACGAGGACGCTCACGATCATGCCGCGCCGGGTAGTGAGCGCTCTCGGGTGGTGCGCAGTCGCCATTGACCCGCCATTCGGTAGTTCGATCCGGGCCCGCCGCGGCGGGTGTAGCCACTATACCCGGTTCGTTACCGTTCCGTTACATACCTCCAGCGGCGACGCAGGAGGACGCTGGTCCCGGCGCCTGCGACGGTGACGGCGAGCCCGAGAAGGAGGCCGAGCGGAGCACTCGCGGGGCCGCTCGGCAGGTCGTCGC
>JBIQHP010000021.1:0-20339 GCA_044508495.1 Clavibacter sp. | reverse complement strand
GGAGGCGGAACGCTCGCTCCGTACTTGGCGAAGTTCTCGACGGCCCAGGTGGTCCCGCCGCTCGAGATGAAGGAGATGCCGATGTCAGTGAAGTCGCCGAGGATGTTGGCGCGGTGGCCTGAGGAGTTCATCCAGCCGCTGTGCACCGCGGAGGGCGAGCCGTAGCCCTGGGCCACGTTCTCGGCGGCCCTGCTCCATCCTCCCGGGATCTGGGACGCGTAGCTCGGGTTGTGCGTCATCGCACCGTTGGCGGCCATCTGATGGGCCCAGGCCTCGGCGACCGCGCTGATCGCGGAGTTGAGCCTGAGCGGGCCGAGGTTGTTGGCGGCGCGCGCCTCGTTGACGAGGGAGAGGATGGTCCCCTCGCCGGCGGCGCTCGCGGCGGAGGGCGTGCCGAGCACGACGAAGGAGGACAGCAGCATCGTCGCCACCACGACGGCGAGTCGTCGGATGAGCAGCCCCCCGGCCTTCCCCATCCCGTCATGGTAGGCGACTTTCGACCTCAGGTCGAGGGTTTGCGGTGGCCCCCGTTGCCGGGGCAGACGTACTGCGGCTCAGACGTTCTCCGGCTCGGATGCTCTCCGGCTCAGATCACGCCCTTCGGATGCCACACCGTCTTCGTCTCGGTGAAGAACTGGATGCGCTCGACGGACGGCGCGGGCGCACCCGGCTCCGGCGGCAGCACGCGCTTGAGCGTGTCGGCCGCCGCGATCTGCAGGTCCACCCAGCTGAGGTCGCCGGCGAGATCACCCGCGCCGGCGAGGTCGAGCGCGTTGACGTCCGCGTGGCTCGCGAGCCACGGGGCGATCTCGGCGGGCGAGCCGGTCAGGATGTTGACGACGCCGCCCGGCACGTCGCTCGTCGCGAGCACCTCGGCGAGGCTGATCGCGGGGAGCGGAGTCGCCTCGCTCGCGATCACGACGACCGTGTTGCCGCTCACGAGCGCGGGAGCCACGACCGAGACGAGGCCGAGCAGGCCGGCGCCCTCCGCGGCCGGTCCCTGCGGCGCGACGATCGCGACGACTCCCGTCGGCTCGGGAGTGGAGATGTTGAAGTACGGTCCGCTCACCGCGTTCCCGTTCCCGGTCACCTGGAGGTACTTGTCCGCCCAGCCCGCGTACCAGACCCAGACGTCGATCGCGGTGTCCACCTCACGGGACGCCTGCGCCTCGGTGAGACCGCCCCCGCTGCGCAGCTCGTCGACGAACTGCGCACGGCGCCCCTCGAGGAGCTCGGCGATGCGGTAGAGCACCTGACCGCGGTTGTAGGCCGTCGCGCCCGCCCAGCCCGGCTGCGCGGCGCGGGCGGCCACGACGGCGTCGCGGGCGTCCTTGCGGCTCGCCTTCGCGGCGTTGGCGAGGAAGGCGCCCTTGCGGCTCACGACCTCGTAGGTACGGCCGGACTCGCTGCGCGGGAACGCTCCCCCGATGTAGAGCTTGTAGGTCTTGGGCACGGCGAGGCGGGCGGTCATTTCCTGGCTCCCTTCGACCTGGGACTGGTTTCGATACGCGACTCGCCGCGCGAGTCGCTGCTCACCCGACGGGGTTGCGCCTCATGCCACCCGGATCGCAGGTAGGCGCCGAGCCCGTGGCGGCCGCCCTCGCGGCCGTAGCCCGACTCCTTGTAGCCGCCGAAGGGGCTCGCCGGGTCGAAGCGGTTGAAGGTGTTCGCCCACACGACGCCGGCCTTGAGCCGGTCGGCGACGCCGAGGATGCGGCTCCCCTTGTCGCTCCAGATCCCGGCCGAGAGGCCGTAGGGCGTGTTGTTCGCCTTGGCGATCGCCTCGGCCGGCGTGCGGAAGGTGAGCACCGAGAGGACGGGTCCGAAGATCTCCTCCCGCGCGATGCGGTGGCTCGTCTCGACGCCCGTGAAGATCGTCGGTGCGAACCAGAACCCCTTGGCCGGGATCGCGCAGTCGGCGCTCCAGCGCTCGGCGCCCTCCTCCTCGCCGATGTCCGACAGCTTCCGGATGCGCTCGAGCTGGGCCTTCGAGTTGATCGCGCCGATGTCGGTGTTCTTGTCGAGAGGGTCGCCCATCCGCAGCGTCGAGAGCCGCTGCTTGAGCCGGTCGACGACCTCGTCGTGGATGCTCTCCTGCACGAGCAGGCGGCTGCCCGCGCAGCACACGTGGCCCTGGTTGAAGAAGATCCCGTTGACGATGCCCTCGATCGCCTGGTCGAGGGGAGCGTCGTCGAAGACGATGTTGGCGGCCTTGCCACCGAGCTCGAGGGTGAGCTTCTTGTGCGTCCCCGCCGTCGACTTCGCGATCGCGCGCCCTACGGCGGTCGAGCCGGTGAAGGCGACCTTGTCGACATCCGGGTGGTTCACGAGCGCCGCCCCCGTGTCCCCCGCGCCGGTGATGATGTTCACGACGCCCGGCGGCAGGTCCGCCTGCTGCAGGATCTCGGCGAAGAGGAGCGCGGAGAGCGGCGTGGTCTCGGCGGGCTTGAGCACGACCGTGTTGCCCGCGGCGAGCGCGGGGGCGATCTTCCAGGCGAGCATGAGCAGCGGGAAGTTCCACGGGATGACCTGCGCGGCGACCCCGAGAGCGCGAGGGGCCGCGCCGAGGCCGGCGTGGTCGAGCTTGTCCGCCCATCCGGCGTAGTAGAAGAACCAGGCCGCGACGAGCGGCACGTCGACGTCGCGGCTCTCCTTGATGGGCTTGCCGTTGTCGAGGCTCTCGGCGACCGCGAGCTCGCGGGACCGTTCCTGCACGAGCCGGGCGATCCGGAACAGGTACTTGCCGCGGTCGGCCCCGCTCAGCCGCGACCACACCTTCTCGTAGGCGCGGCGGGCGGCGGCGACGGCCGTGTCGACATCCGCGGCGTTCGCGTTGGCGATGCGCGCGATGGGGCTCTCGTCGGCCGGGGAGATCGTCGTGAAGGGCGTTCCGTGCCCCTCGGCGAACGCGCCGTCGATGAAGAGGCCGTAGCTCTTCCTGAGGTGCAGGATGCTCTTCGACTCGGGGGCCGGGGCGTAGTCGAGGAAGGTCATGGGAGGCTCCTTAGTCGATCGTCACGTAGTCGGGGCCGCTGTAGTGGCCGGTCGTCAGCTTCTGCCGCTGCAGAAGCACGTCGTTGAGCAGGCTCGAGGCGCCGAAGCGGAAGAGGTGCGGGTCGAGCCAGTCCTCGCCGACGGTCTCGGCGACGGTCACGAGGTAGCGGATGGCGTCCTTCGACGAGCGGATGCCGCCGGCCGGCTTGACCCCGATCCGCTGCCCGCCCGACGCGCCGCCGGTGAGCCGGTACCAGTCGTTCACGACCTGGAGCATGAGCAGGGTCACCGGGAGCGTCGCCGCGGGCTGCACCTTGCCCGTCGAGGTCTTGATGAAGTCGGCGCCCGCGAGGATCGCGAGCCAGGAGGCCCGCTTGACGTTGTCGTAGGTGTTCAGCTCCCCCGTCTCGAGGATGACCTTGAGATGCGCGTGGCTCCCATCGGCCCGGCGGCAGGCCTCCTTGACGGCGACGATCTGCTCGAAGACGAGCCCGAAGCGCCCGGAGAGGAAGGCGCCGCGGTCGATGACCATGTCGATCTCGTCGGCGCCGGCGGAGACGGCATCCCGCGTGTCGGCGAGCTTGACGGCGAGGGAGGCGCGGCCGCTCGGGAACGCGGTCGCGACGGCGGCGACGCTGATTCCCGTCGGACCGCCCGCCGCGTGCGCACTGCCCAGGGCGGCCGCGGCATCCGCGACCATGTCGCCGTAGACGCACACCGCGGCCACGCGCGGGGTCGTCGGGTCGGAGGGGTCCGGGTTCATGGCCTTCGCGACGAGCGACTGCACCTTGCCGGGCGTGTCGGCGCCCTCGAGCGTCGTGAGGTCGATGAGCCGGATGATCGTGTCGAGCGCCCAGGCCTTCGAGCTCGTCTTGATCGAGCGCGTCGCGAGGCCGGCCGCACGCGCCTCGAGCCCGACGGCGTCGACGCCGGACAGGCCGTCGAGGTGGAGCTTCAGGCTCTTCTCGGTCAGGTCGGCGCCGATGAGCTGCACCGCCCGCTCGGCGGGCGCGAGGGCCACGGGATGTTCCAGTGTCATGATTCCTCCAGAAGTGCTGCCGCGGTCGCCTCGTCGGTCACGATCGTGCTGCACAGGCCGCTCGTGACGACCGCGCGAGCGATCGGATGCTTCGCCTCGCCGGCGACGACGAGGATCGCCCTGGCCGAGCGCCGCAGGTCGTCGAGACCCAGGCCCACCGTGCGCTCGTCGAGGCCGGGATCGACCGGGTTGCCGTTCGCGTCGATGTAGCGCCCGACGACATCGCCGACGGCGCCCTTGCGCACGAGCTCGGCGACGTCCTCGCGACCGAGATACCCCGTCTCGACGAGCACCGACGACTCGTCGGCCACGCCTGCGCTGTAGAGGTAGGCGTCCGCCTTCGCCGCGCGGTCGAGCACGGCCGCGACGGTGCGGTCGCCCTCGATCGCGCGCTTGGTCTCGAGGCGCTCCAGGATGGCCGGGCTCGGGAGCAGGGTCGCCTCGCCCCGGCCCTTCCGCGCGATCTCGACCGCGGTCGTCGAGGCGGTGCCCGCGCGCTTGTTGAGGCTCACCCCGCCGTTGATCTGCACGACGTCGACCCCGGTCGACCAGCCGAGCCCGAGATGATGCGCGACGTCGTCGAGCGTCCTCCCCCAGCTGATCCCAAGAGTCCTCGGGACCGGACGCAGCGCCGTGAGGTAGTCGGCCGCGGCCCGGGCCACGGCCCCGCGCAGATCGTCGGCGAGCGGCACGACGACGGCGTCCTCGAGGCCGAACCGATCCCGCAGCTCGCGCTCGACGCCGAGCCGGCGAGCGCGCGGATGCACGATCTCGATGCGCACGATCCCCTCTTCACGCGCTCTCGTGAGGATCCTCCCGACCTTCCAGCGCGTGACGCCGAGGATGGCGCCGATCTCGTCCTGCGTCTTGTTCTCGTCGTAATAGAGCTCGGCGATGCGCACGGCGAGCATCTCGGGGTCGGCGATCGTCGCGGACATGGAGCCTCCTCCCCCTCAGGTTAGGCAGGCGCGTCGCGATTCTCAACATCCGTGGCCTCAACTGCTCATATGAGCACCCAACGAGCAGACGGATGCTCAGATGGACGCCTCGGGCCCGCTCAGCGACCGCCCGCTTCGGCGAGATATTCCCGCCAGGCCACCGAGCGATCCCGATCCCAGTTCGCCCAGTCGACCGGCTGCCCGCGCAGGAGCGCGTCGAGCTGGTCGAGGCTGCTCAGCCAGTCGGCCTTGACGCGCGGCACGAAGGCGGCGTCCACCGTCGCGCGCACGGTCGTGACGAGCGCGGTCGTCGTCCCGAAGGGGCCGCCGGGCCGGCTCGCGAGCCGGAAGGAGAGATCGCCCCGGTTGTCGGTCTCGATCTCGAGGAGCTCTGGCTCCTCGAGCGTCGTGATGGTGCCTCGGGTGGGCGGATAGCTCGAGCTCGTGAGCCACACGAGGTCGTAGCATCCGCCGAGTTGCGGCTCGACATCGGCCTCCGCGAGCCAGCCGACGAGGAGGTCGGGCTCGATGAGCGCGTCGAAGACGACCGAGGGCGGGAACTCGAGACTTCGCTCGAAGACGAGTTCCAGCGGGGCGGGGGTCATGCTGCAACCCTACGCGCAGCCTCCGCAATAGGCTCGGTACATGCCCGCCGACCTCGCCCTCGCGCTCGACCTGGGCGGCACGAAGGTCGAGGCCGCACTCGTCGACTCCGCCGGCAGGCTGATCGAGGGGAGCCGGTTCCGGGAGCCAACGGGCGCGGCGAAGAGTTCTGAGGAGCTCGCCGCGAGCGTGCGCTCGGTCGTCGCCCTCGCGCTCGGGGCGGCATCCGGAGGAGACCGGATCGTGGGAGCCGGCATCGGAGCGGCCGGACCCATCCGGCAGGCGGAGGGACTCGTCTCGCCGCTCAACCTCCCCGTCTGGCGCGACTTCCCGCTCCGCGAGCTCGTCGAGGACTCCACCCCCTCGATCCCCGTGACGCTGCGCATGGACGGACTGTGCATCGCCCTCGCCGAGCACTGGGTCGGGGCGGCGCGAGGGGTCGACGACGTCATGGGCATGGTCGTCTCGACCGGGGTCGGAGGCGGTCTCATCCTCGGCGGGCGGGCCGTGCCTGGCCCGACCGGGAACGCGGGGCACGTCGGGCACGTCGAGGTCACCGGCTTCGACGACCCCTGCGCCTGCGGCGGCCGCGGCTGCCTCGAGGCCGTGGCCTCGGGTCCGCGCAGCGTCGCCTGGGCGCGCGAGCAGGGTTGGACCGGCACGACGGGCGAAGAGCTCGCCGAGAGCTACTCCGCGGGGGACGGCGTCGCCCGCGCGGCGATCGCCCGCGCCGGGCGGGCGATCGGGCGGGCGATCGGCTCGGTGACCGCGCTCGTCGACCTCGAGCTCGTCGCGATCGGCGGTGGATTCTCGAGAGCCACTCCCGAGCTCTTCGACCACATCAGGACCGGCATCGACGAGCACAGCGGATTCGAGTTCACGAGGAAGGTCCGCGTCGTGCCCTCCCGGCTGTCCGACAGCGGGCCGCTCGTCGGCGCGGCCGCGCTCGTGCACTGCGCCGACCTGCTCTGAACGGTCGGCGCCCGCTCAGCCGGCCCTCGTCGCGGTCTCGTCCTCCACGAAGCGCGGGCGCCGCAGGACGACCCCGAAGTAGACGAAGAGCGCCGAGGTCGCGGCGAGCAGCACGAGCGAGGCCCCCCAGCCCCCCGTGAGGTCGTGCAGCACGCCGACGAGCAGCGGTCCGAGCGCGGCGAGCGTGTAGCCGATGCTCTGGGCGAAGCCGCTCAGCGCGATCGATCCCTCATGCGTTCGGGTGCGCAGGTTGATGAGAGCCAGGCACGCCGGGAAGATCCCCTGCCCGATGCCGCACAGGGAGATCCACAGCCACGGCGAGACCCCGGGGGCGAGCAGCAGGCCGAGATAGCCGAGGACGAAGCCGGCACCGCCCACGTGGAGGATCCAGCCGACGTTCGACAGCCGCGCGCTCAGGATGGGCGCGAGGATCGAGGTGACCATGCCGAGCACGCCCCAGAACGCCAGCAGGAGACCGGCCTCGAACTCGCTCACCCCCGCCTGGTCGACGAGCATCGCGGGCAGCCAGGCGAACATCGAATAGGCCTGGAACGAGGTGATCGAGAAGACGATCGCGAGGGTCCAGGCGATCTTCGAGTGCCAGACCCGCCCGATCATCCCCGGACTAGGCTCCTCGGGCTCCGGCTCGGGTCCGAGGGCCGCGGCGCGCACGCGCCGCCGGTTCTGGATGAGGACCGAGATCCACGGCGGGAGGCTCAGGAACGCGAGCACCGCCCACACCGCGAGCGAGGTGCGCCATCCCGCGAGATCGGCCACCGGGAAGGCGAAGGCCGGCGGGAGCACCGTCCCGAGCGAGACGCACGTCGCGTAGAGCGAGGTCATGAGGCCGACCCGGTCCGGGAAGTAGCGCTTGACGAGGGGCGGCAGGAGGATGTTCCCGACTCCCGCGGCGGCGAGCGCGACGAGGGTTCCGGCGAACAGCAGCCCGTACTCCCCTGCGACCGCCCGCGCGGCGAGGCCCACGACCATGGCCGCGATCGCGAGGATGAGGAACCGCTCGAGTCCGAGCCGGTGCGAGATGCGGGGCGCGAGCAGGCCGGCGAGGGCGAACATGACCGGGGGGAGCATCCCGAGGATGCCGAGGCCCACGACGTCGAGACGGATCTCCGAGCCCACGGCTCCGACGATTGGCGAGAGCGAGGTCGCCGCGGTGCGCAGGCTCGCGGAGACGAGCACGATGCCGAGGAACGCGAGGGTGCGGCCGGCCAGGAGGGCGCGCGGGGCCGGGCGCGTCACGGCTTCGGGCCGACGGCGAGGATGCGCCGGACAGCCTCGACATCCGCCGTGATCCGGGCGACGAGCGCGTCGACGCCGTCGAACCTCTCCATCCCCCGGATGCGGTCGACGAACTCGAGCTCGATCGTCCTCCCGTAGAGGTCGATGTCGAGCTCCCCGAAGCCGGGTGAGAGAAGATGCGCCTCGACCTGACGCGCCGGAACCCCCTTGAAGGTCGGGTTGTTCCCGATCGAGACGGCCGCCGGGAACCGATCGCCGCCGACCGCCGCCCAGGCCGCGTAGACGCCGTCGGCCGGCACGAGCCCCTCTGCCTCCGGCGCGAGGTTCGCCGTCGGGAAACCGAGCAGGCGACCCCGCCTCGCACCCCGCACGACGGTCCCGCGCACCGCGGGACGCCGGCCGAGCAGCTCTCCCGCCTCCCGCACGCTCCCCTCGGCGAGGAGCTCGCGGACCCGGGTCGAGGACACGCGCCGCCCCCCGTGCTCGACGACCTCGACGTGGCGGACCTCGAATCCGTCGCGACGGCCGAGCTCCTCGAGGAGCGCGACATCGCCCTTCCCGCCCCTGCCGAACCGGAAGTCGGGGCCGACGTAGAGGACCTTCGCCGCGAGTGTCCGGACGAGGACGCTCTCGACGAAGTCCTCGGGCGCCTGCTCGCTGAAGGCGCGGTCGAAGGCGAGCATAACGGTGGCCGCGAGGCCGCAGCGCTCGAGCAGCTCGAGCTTCTGGGCGTTGCTGATGAGCGAGGGCGGGCACGAGCCGGGCGCCAGGAGGCTCAGGGGGTTGCGGTCGAAGGTCAGGACCGTCGGGACGAGCGAGTCGCGACGCGCCTCCAGGAGCATCCGGTCGATCATCCGGTGATGGCCGATGTGCACGCCGTCGAACTTGCCGATCGTGATGGCGGAGGGGCCGAAGCCGGCGGGGACCTCCGCGAGGGCGGTGAAGACCTTCACATCGCCCCGCCGGCGTCCTGGGCTTCCCGCCCGGGACGACCGCTCGTCGAGAGCCAGATCATCCCCAGGACGGGCAGGACGAGGGGCACGAACAGGTAGCCGCGACCGAAGACCGACCAGACGGTGTCGCTCGGGAAGAGCTCGGCGTCGAAGACGCTCAGGACCCCGACGACGAGCACGCCGACGAGTTCGAAGGCGATCGTGATCCAGGCGACGCGGTACCAGGCGGCCCCCCGCTTGACGAGCGCGATCGTGGCCACGATGTAGACCACGGCGGAGAGCGCCGAGAGCAGGTAGGCGAGCGGCGCGTGCTCGAACTTCGTGGCGATCTGCACGAAGGAGCGCCCCGTCGCGGCGAGGGCGAGGATGCCGTAGACGACGATGAGCACGCGGCCGACACCGCGCACGCGCGGCGTTCGCGGGGAGGGTTCTGAAGAGTCCATCGGTTCAAGATTAGGCGATTCCCGACTCGCTCCGATCCGCATCAGACGAGCTGCACGGTCCAGATCTGCAGCATGCGGTACACCATGATCGCGACGGCGAGCGCGGCCACCCCGAGGACGACGGTGCTCCAGCGCGTGCGCTCGACGAGCGCCCAGAACGCTGCGAGCGGCAGGAGGAGGATCGCCGAGACGAGATAGGTGTAGAACTCGAGCGGATTGCCGGTCGGCGAGTTGCCGAAGGCGGGCGCGAGCAGGGCGACGACGAGCTGCACGACGAGCAGGGCCTCGACGAGGAGCACGGCGCCGAGGCTGTAGTCGTCGGGCTTGCGCCCGGCGAGGCCGGCGACGAGGGCGAACAGGCCGGCGAGCACGGCGACGCCGACCTGCACCCAGGAGAACCAGTCGATCATGGGGACTCCTCCTGCGGGAAGTTGACGAGGGGCTTCGCCGTGCCGTCCTCGACGGTCACGAGGCCGACGAGCCGGCCGTCCGGGGCGATCGCCGCGAGCGGGCCGCCATCCGGATGCGCGACACCGAGCCGCTTGCCGTGCCCGAGGTCGACGGCCCCGGCGGCCGAGAGCTCGAGCACCGGGAAGAGTTCCCGCGCCACCGCGGCCGGCTCGAGCCGGTCGGTCGCGACGTCGATCGCCTCGAGCGGGCGGGCGTCGTCGACCCGGAAGGGTCCGACGCGCGTGCGGCGCAGCGCCGTGAGATGCCCGCCCACGCCGAGGGCGCGGCCGAGATCGCGGGCGAGCGCGCGGACGTAGGTGCCGGTCGAGCACTCGACCCGGACGTCGAGGTCGAGGAACTCGCCGTGCCGGATGGCGAGCGCCTCGAAGACCGAGACCGTGACGGCGCGCGATCCGAGCTCGACCGCCTCGCCGGCTCGCGCCCGAGCGTAGGCGCGACGGCCGTCGACCTTGATCGCGCTCACGGTCGAGGGAACCTGCCGGATCTCGCCGGTGAGCGAGGCGATCGCGGCGTGGAGCCGCTCCCGGGTGACCGCGGCGAGCCGGTCGGCATCGGCGATGCGATCGACCGGGCTGTCGGCATCGTCCGAGGGCGTCGACGCGCCCAGGCGGATCGTGGCGAGGTACTCCTTGTCGAGGCCGACGAGATAGGTGAGGAGCCGCGTCGCGGAGCCGAGGCCCAGGACGAGGAGCCCGGTCGCCATGGGGTCGAGGGTTCCCGCGTGGCCGACCCGGCGCGTGCCGGCGAGTCTCCTGACACGTGCCACGACGTCGTGGCTCGTCATGCCGCCGCTCTTGTCGACGAAGAGCACGCCGCCGCGCACCTGGGGCTCCCTCACCTGGTCTCCGTCACCCACCGAGGTTACCAATCCTGGCCGTGGATGCAGGCGGGCGACGTAGGATTCGGATCATGAGGGTAGCGGTCATCGGCGCGGGGGCCGTCGGGGGAACCATCGCCGCCCTGCTCGATCGCGGCGGGCACGAGGTTGAGGTGACCGCGCGCGGAGAGAACCTGGAGGCCATCCGCGCGCACGGCCTCTCACTCGGCGGCGCCTGGGGCGATCATCTCGCCCGCGTCGAGGCGAACGAGAGGCTCACGCGCGCGCCGCAGCTCGCGATCGTCGCGACCAAGGCCCTCGACGCCGCCCCCGCCCTCCGGGAGAACGCCGAGTGGCTCCGGGGCATCCCGGTCGTCGTCGTGCAGAACGGCCTCCTCGCGATCGTCACGACGCGCAGCGTCCTGCGGCACTCGGATGTCGTCGGCGGCCTCGCCCTGTTCGCCGCCTCCTCCCTCTCCCCCGGCGTCGTGACGGTGACGACGCCGGGCAGCACCTGCCTCGGGAACGAGGGGAACGGCCTCGAGGTCCAGTACGCGGCGAACGTGCTGGGCGCGGTCATGCCCGTGACCGTCGCCCACGACTTCGCCGGCGCGCAGTGGTCGAAGCTCATCGTGAACCAGATCAACGCGCTCCCGGCGATCACCGGGCTGAGCGCGCAGGCGACGATCGCCGATCGCTCGCTGCGGCGGGTGCTCACGCGCAGCATGCGAGAGGCCGTGGACGTGGGCGTGGCCGCCGGGATCCGGTTCGCCAGGCTCCAGGGGCTCTCGAACGGCGTCCTCCGCGTGTTCCGCAGGCTCCCGCTCTGGGCCGGCCAGCTGCTCCCGCTCGCCATGAGGCGGCGCATGGGGCCGACGCCCAACCCGGGGTCGACGCTCCAGAGCATCCGGCACGGCCGCAGGACCGAGATCGACTATCTCAACGGCGCCATCGTGGAGGCCGCCGTCGCCGCGGGCAGGACCGCACCGGTCAACGCCGCGCTCGTCGAGCTCGTGCACGAGGTCGAGGCCGGAGGCGGGTTCCTCACGCCACAGGAGGTGCTCGCCCGCATCCCCACGGACTGAGGGGCGCTAGCAGGAATCGGCGAACACGCGCCGCGGATGCTCCGGATCCTGGTTGTCGATGATCGTCGTGGCCTTCTCGCTCGGGTTCGCATCCTTGAGGTAGGCCGTATCGGCCGCGGCGTCGCGCACGGCCTCCTCGTCGCCGGACTCGAGAAGCGGGGTCGAGAGCCAGATCGAGTAGTTCCACAGGCCGCTGAGCTCCTGGCGGTTCAGGAACACGCCGTCGACGACGAGGATCGCGTCGAAGCCGGCCGACATCCACTTGGGCTGGAAGACCGGTTGATCGCGCTCCGCGTCGAAACCGGTGAGCACGAACCCGGTGCTGCCTCCGGTGTGGAAGGGGTCCACGAGCACCCGGCGCAGGAGGGAGTAGTCATAGGCCTCCCGATAGTGCGCCTTGCCGTCGAGCCACCCGGCACGCTCCCGGTCGGCGCGGGGTCGGAAGAAGTCCGTCATCGAGGCGCGGAACACCTTCGCGCCCTTCGCCCGGAGGAGCTCCGCGAGCCCGTCGGCGAACTCGGCCTGACCGGCCCCGTGACGGCCGTCGACGGCCACCATCGCGCGGCCCTGCCCGTAGTTGTGCAGGATCTCGCCCGCGATCGACTCCAGCTGGTCCTTCTTCTCCGGTGCCCATCGAGCCATGTCCCTAGAGTAGTCCGGGTGAGCACCGCGCCGCCGGAGAGTGCCGGATCGCCGATCGGTCCGCCGATCGCGAGCTGGTACCGGGAGCACGCCCGGGACCTGCCCTGGCGAGCCGAGGGCTTCAGCGCCTGGGGCATCCTCGTGAGCGAGGTCATGCTGCAGCAGACGCCGGTGGCGCGCGTGATCGAGCCGCTCTCGGACTGGCTCGGGCGCTGGCCGACGCCGGCGGCGCTCGCCTCGGTTCCCGCGGGCGAGGCCGTGCGCGCCTGGGGCCGGCTGGGCTACCCGCGCCGTGCCCTCCGGCTGCACGCCTGCGCGACGGCGATCGCCGAGAGGCACGACGGCATCGTCCCCGCCGGGCTCGACGAACTCCTCGCCCTGCCGGGCATCGGCGAGTACACGGCGCGCGCCGTCGCCGTCTTCGCCTACGGGAGACGGCATCCGGTCGTCGACACGAACGTGCGCAGGGTGCTCGCGCGCGCCCTGCACGGCCAGGCGGAGCCCGCGCCTCCGTCGACCCGTAGGGACCTCGCCGACATGGAGTCGCAGCTGCCCGCCGGCGCCGCGGAGGCCCGCATCGTGAGCGCCGCCGTCATGGAGCTCGGCGCGATCGTCTGCACCGCGCGCAGCCCTCGGTGCGACGCCTGCCCGGTCCGCGAGCGCTGCGCCTGGCGGGCCGCCGGCTATCCCGAGTACCTCGGGCCGACGCGCGCCGCGCAGGCGAGGTACGAGGGCTCGGACCGCCAGGTGCGCGGCCTCCTGCTCGCCGCGCTGCGCGCGAGCGAGATCCCGGTCGGCCGGGCCGAGCTCGAAGCCCTGTGGCCGGATGCCGCCCAGCGCGAGCGCGCCCTCGCCGGGCTCATCGCCGACGGCCTGGCCGAGGGGGATCCGGAAGCCGGGTACCGGCTGCCCGACTAGAGGCCGGGCTCGTCCTCGCCGTCCTGGTCGTCCTCGTCATCGGCCGAGAGCTCGCGCGGCTTGACGTAGGGGTCGGCATCGCCCGCGTACTGCGCTCCGGAGGCGAGAGTCGCCACCTCGGAGTCGCGATCGCGCGCCTCGGCGAGCAGCTCCTCGATGTGCTTCGCGTTCTCCGGGATCGCATCGGCGATGAACTCGAGGCTCGGGGTGAGCCGCGCGGTGATGTTCCTGCCCACCTCGGTACGCAGCATGCCGGTCGCCGACTTCAGCGCCGCCGCGGAGTCCGCCCGCTCCTCGTCCGTGCCGTACACGGTGTAGAAGACGCTCGCGTGCTGGAGATCGCCCGTGACCTGCACGTCGGTGATCGTGACGAAGCCGAGCCGGGGATCCTTGAGCCCCTTCTCGAGTCGCTTCGCCACGATCACCTTGATGCGGTCGGCGAGCTTGCGCGCCCTTGCTACATCAGCCATGTGTGTCTCCTCGGTTCCTTGGTCTCGATACGCCGCTTCGCGGCTACTCGACCAGCGGAACTAGCGGACTTTCTCCTTGAGCTCGATCGTCTCGATCTCGTCGCCGACCTGGATGTCGTTGAACTTGCCGAGCCCGATGCCGCACTCGAAGTCGGTCTTGACCTCGGTCACGTCGTCCTTGAACCGGCGCAGGCTCTCGATCGCGAGCCCGTCCGCGAGCACGACGCCGTCGCGGATGACCCGCGCCTTGGCGTTCCTCGTGATCGTCCCGCTGCGCACGATGACACCCGCAACGTTGCCGAACTTGGAGGAGCGGAACACCTCGCGGATCTCGGCGACACCGGACTGGATCTCCTCGTACTCGGGCTTGAGCATGCCCTTGAGCGCGTTCTCGACGTCCTCGAGAGCGGAGTAGATGACCGAGTAGAAGCGCACATCGACGCCCTCGCGCGCCGCGCGCTCGCGGGCCTTGGGGTCGGGGCGCACGTTGAACCCGATGATGATGGCGGTGTCGACGGTCGCGAGGTTGACGTCGCTCTCCGTCACGGCGCCCACACCGCGGTGGATGATGCGCAGCTGCACGCTCTCGTCGACCTCGATCTTGAGCAGCGACTCCTCGAGCGCCTCGACGGCACCGGAGACGTCGCCCTTGATGATGAGGTTGAGCGACTCGACCTTGCCGTCCTCGAGAGCCTTGGTGAAGTCCTCGAGGCTGATGCGCTTGCGGCTGCGGGCCAGGAGCGCGTTGCGCTCGACGGCCTCGCGCTTCTCGGCGATCTGGCGGGCGGTGCGGTCGTCGTCGGTCACCAGGAAGGTGTCGCCGGCGCGGGGCACCGAGGTGAGCCCGAGCACCGCGACCGGGCGGGCCGGCGTCGCGAACTCGACGGCCTCGCCGTTCTCGTCGAACATCGCGCGCACGCGACCGTAGGCGGTCCCCGCGACGATCGGGTCGCCGACCTCGAGCGTTCCCGACTGGATGAGCACGGTCGCCACGGCGCCGCGCCCCTTGTCGAGCTTCGCCTCGATGGCCACGCCGCGCGCGTCCTTGTCGGGGTTCGCGCGCAGGTCGAGCCCGGCATCCGCGGTCAGGAGCACGGCGTCCAGGAGTTCCGGGATGCCGATGTCGTTGAGGGCGGAGACGTCGACGAACATCGTGTCCCCGCCGTACTCCTCGGCGACGAGACCGAACTCGGTGAGCTGCTGGCGCACCTTGGCCGGGTTGGCATCCGGCTTGTCGATCTTGTTGACCGCGACCACGATGGGCACGTTGGCCGCCTGGGCGTGGTTGAGCGCCTCGACCGTCTGCGGCATGATGCCGTCGTCGGCCGCGACCACGAGGATCGCGATGTCGGTCACCTGCGCGCCGCGGGCGCGCATGGCGGTGAACGCCTCGTGACCGGGGGTGTCGATGAAGGTGATGGCGCGCTCGACTCCGTCGTGCTCCTCGACGACCTGGTAGGCGCCGATGTGCTGGGTGATGCCTCCGGCCTCGCCCTCGCGCACGTTGGCCTTGCGGATCGCGTCGAGCAGGCGGGTCTTTCCGTGGTCGACGTGGCCCATGACGGTCACGACGGGCGGGCGGGCGACGAGGTCGCCCTCGTCCTCGTCCTCGAGCTCCTGGTCGAGGTCGATGTCGAAGCCCTCGAGCAGCTCGCGGTCCTCGTCCTCCGGGGAGACGATCTGGATCTTGTAGCCGAGCTCCTCGCCGAGCACCTCGAAGGTCGCCTCGTCGAGCGACTCCGTGGCCGTCGCCATCTCGCCGAGGTGGAACAGCACGGTCACGAGGTTGCCGGGGCTCGCGTCGATCTTGTCGGCGAAGTCGGTGATGGATGCGCCGCGCCGGAGACGGATGACGGTGTTCCCGTCGCCGCGCGGAACGCTCACGCCGCCGAGCGCCGGGGCCTCCCGCAGCTCGAACTCGGCCCGCTTCGTACGCTTCGACTTGCGGGCCTTCGCCCGGCCGCCGCCGCGGCCGAACGCTCCGGCGGTGCCGCCGCCGGGGCCGCGACCGCGACCGCCCCCGCCGGCAGGGCGGTTCGGGCCGAAGCCGGTCCCGGGAGTCGTGGGGGCGCCCGGACGGAAGCCGCCTCCCGTGCGGGGAGCACCGGTCCTCGCGCCGCCCGGACCTCCGGGGCGAGCGCCGGGAGCGCCGGGACGCTGGCCGATGCCGGCACCGGGACGGGGAGCGCCGGGACGCGGCGCAGCGGGGCGCGGGATGCCGGAGGGCGACGCAGGGCGGGTCTGCATGCCCTGCGCACTCGCGTAGGGGTTGTTGCCGGGACGCGGCGCACCCGGGCGCTGCATGCCCTGCGCACTCGCGTAGGGGTTGTTGCCGGGACGCGGCGCACCCGGGCGCGGAATGCCCGTGTCGCCGGATCCCGGCGTCGAGGGGGCCTCAGGGGCCTCCTGCGCTTCGGGAGCGGCCGGCGCCGCCGGCGGTTCCGGGGCGGCAGCCGGCGCCTCGGCGACCGGCACCTCGGCAACCGGATGCTCTGGGGCCGCCTCGGCGGGCGCGGCCTTGGGCGCCGCCTTGGGCTTCTCCGCCTTGGGAGCGGTGATGCCCTCCGCCTCGAGCGCGGCCTTGAGCTTGCGCGCGACCGGCGGCTCGATGCTCGAGGACGGGCCCTTGACGAACTCGCCCATCTCCTTGAGCTTCTCGAGGGCCTTCTTGCTGTCGATGCCGAGCTCTGCTGCGATCTCGTGCACGCGTGGTTTTGCCACAATTCTCCTGTCTGGGGCCTGCCCCGGACGGGAGCAGACCTAGTTGCGCAACGGTCTCATTTCGAGCCGCTCATTAGTTGTCCATAGGTCAATCAGCCTGTTTCCTCGGGGGCCGCGGTCGCGGCCTCGACTGTGTCAATCACTCGACTGTGTCAATCAACTGCACGTTCAGGAACTGCGCCAGAATCCGTGCCGTGTCGAGCGGGCCATCCGCTCTCAGCGCCCGGCCGAAGGCCCGGCGGTCGATCGCGGACTGCACGCAGTCACGGGTGGGGTGCACCCACGCGCCTCGACCGGGAAGGGTGGCGGACTCATCCGCCACCACCTCGCCATCGCGGACGACCACCCTCAGCAATGCTGAGCGACCGATCCGTTTCCGGCAGCCGAGGCAGGTTCTGACGGGTTCCAGTGTAACCCCTAGTCCTCGAGGATGCTGTCCGGCTGGATGTCGATCCTCGCGCCGGTGAGCTTGGCGGCGAGCCGGGCGTTCTGGCCCTCCTTGCCGATCGCGAGGGAGAGCTGGTAGTCCGGCACGAGCGCGCGCACCGCCTTGAGCGACTCGTCGATCATGAAGGCGCTCGTGACCTTGGCCGGCGAGAGCGCGTTCGCGACGAAGGTCGCGAGATCGGGGCTGTAGTCGACGATGTCGATCTTCTCGTTGTCGAGCTCGGCGGTCACGGCGCGCACGCGCTGCCCCATCTCGCCGATGCAGGCGCCCTTGGCGTTGACGCCCGGCTCGTTCGCCTTGACCGCGATCTTGGTCCGATGCCCGGCCTCGCGGGCGAGCGAGACGATCTCGACGGCGCCGCTCGCGATCTCGGGCACCTCGAGCGCGAAGAGCTTGCGCACGAGCGAGGGGTGCGTGCGGGAGACCGTGATCGACGGCCCCTTGAGCCCCTTGCTCACGCTCGTCACGTAGACCCGGATGCGGGAGCCGTGCGCGTAGTCCTCCCCCGGCACCTGCTCCTCGGGGGGCAGCAGGGCCTCGACGACGCCCAGGTCGACGTGGATCATCCGCGGATTAGGACCCTGCTGGATGACGCCGGCGACGATGTCGCCCTCGCGGCCGCGGAACTCGCCGAGCACGTGATCGTCGGCGATGTCGCGCAGCCTCTGGTTGATGACCTGCTTGGCGGCGAAGGCGCCGATCCGGCCGAAGTCGCTCGGGCTGTCCTCGGCCTCGCCGATGACCTCGCCCTCATCATTGAGCTCGGGGACGAAGATCGCGACGTGGCCGGTTCTGCGGTCGAGCTCGACGCGCGCGGGAGGCAGCGCGGCATCCTTCGGCTCCGCCTGCCCGGTGTGCTTGAGGTACGCGGTCAGGATGGCCTGTTCGATGATCGTGACGAGTTCATCGAAGGGAATCTCGCGCTCGCGCTCCATGGTGCGCAGCACGCTCAGATCGATGTCCACCGAGGGCCTCCACTATTCATTTCTTCTGTTGTCACCCGGCGCCGCCGGTCGTGTCGCGCCGGATCGAGTCTCCCTCTAAGCTACCCGAGTTCCGCCTCGAGCCGGGCATGGATGCCGTCGAGCGGAACCGAGGATCGCTCCCCCGTGCGGCGGTCCCACAGCTCCACGACGCCGTCCGCGACACCCTTCCCGACGATGACGATGAGCGGGACTCCGATGAGCTCGGCGTCGCCGAACTTGACGCCGGGAGACACCTTGAGCCGGTCGTCGTAGAGCACGTCGACGCCGTGGGCGTCGAGCTCGGCGACGAGCTCCTCGGCAGCCGCATAGACCTCGGGCTCCTTGGTCGCCGCGATGACGTGCAGGTCGAAGGGGCTCACCTCTCGCGGCCAGACGAGGCCCTTCTCGTCGTTGTTGGCCTCGGCGATGACGGCAAGGATGCGCGTCACGCCGATGCCGTAGGAGCCCATCGTGACGGTCACGAGCTTGCCGTTCTCGTCGAGCACCTTGAGTCCGAGCGCCTCGGCGTACTTGCGCCCGAGCTGGAAGACGTGGCCGATCTCCATCCCGCGCGCGAGCTCGACGGGGCCTGAGCCGTCGGGGGCCGGATCGCCCGCGCGCACCTCGGCCGCCTCGATCACGCCGTCGGCCGTGAAGTCCCGGCCGGCGACGAGCCCGAAGACGTGCCTCTCGTGCTCGTTCGCGCCGGTGACCCACTGGGTCCCGTCGACGACGCGCGGATCGACGAAGTACCGGATGCCGGTCGCGGACTCCTCTCCGAGCACGGGCCCGGCCGCCGACCAGGGGCCGATGTAGCCCTTCACGAGGCCCTTGGCCTTCGCGAAGTCGGCCTCGGTCGCCGCCTCGACCTCGGCGGGGGCGAAGGCGACCTCGACGCGCTTGAGATCGACCTCGCGGTCGCCGGGGAGGCCGACGACGACGAGCTCTCGCGTGCCGTCGAGGTGCCCGAGCGCGAGCACGACGTTCTTGAGCGTGTCCGGCGCCGTCCACGG
The DNA here is from genome assembly GCA_044508495.1 of Clavibacter sp. GTDB lineage: Bacteria > Actinomycetota > Actinomycetes > Actinomycetales > Microbacteriaceae > Terrimesophilobacter. The sequence goes on along the minus strand of JBIQHP010000021.1, from coordinate 1,590 downwards.
GCGATCCTCGCGCGGCACGGCGGCGTTCGCGAGGTCCACGAGCGTCGCGATCGTGGGGGTGTCCGGCGAGTCGTGGACGACCGCGGGCGGCAGGCCGTCGAGCGGCATGGCATCCGGAACCGTCGTGCGGTACGCCTCGACGTTCGCCGCGTAGCCCCCGGCCGAGCGCACGAAGGTGTCCTCGCCGATCGGCGTCGGGTGCAGGAACTCCTCGGAGCGCGAGCCGCCCATGGCGCCGGCGTCGGCCTGCACGATGACGTAGTCGAGCCCGAGCCGCCTGAAGATGCGCTCGTAGGCGTCGCGCTGGTCCTGATACGACTTGTCGAGGCCGGCATCCGTGTAGTCGAAGGAGTAGGCGTCCTTCATGCTGAACTCGCGACCGCGCAGGAGCCCGGCGCGCGGCCTCGCCTCGTCGCGGTACTTGTCCTGGATCTGGTAGATCGCGAGCGGCAGGTCCTTGTAGCTCGAGTAGAGATCCTTGACGAGGAGCGTGAAGACCTCCTCGTGCGTGGGGGCCAGCAGGTAGTCGGCCTCCTTCCGGTCCTTGAGCCGGAAGATGCTGTCGCCATACTCGGTCCAGCGGCCGGTGAGCTCGTAGGGCTCGCGCGGGAGCAGGGCGGGGAAGTGCACCTCCTGCGCGCCGATCGCGTCCATCTCCTCGCGGATGACCTTCTCGATCTTCCGGCGGACCCTGAGGCCGAGCGGCAGCCAGGCGAAGACGCCGGGGGCCTGACGGCGGATGTAGCCGGCCCGCACGAGCAGGCGATGGCTCGTGACCTCGGCGTCGGCGGGGTCGTCGCGCAGCGTGCGGACAAAGAGCTGGGAGAGGCGTGTCGTCACAGCAACCGAGTCTACTGAAGCCCATTCTGCCGGCCGACCGGCGGCGGTACGCTGAGCACACGACGAACGAGGAGGCGCCGGTGCCGGAGAAGCCGACGGAGGGCAAGTACCGCATCGACGCGATCGACCGCCGCATCATCGCCGAGCTCGGCAGGGACGCCAGGCTCTCGATCCGGTCGCTCGCCGAGCGCGTGCACATCTCCCGCACCGCGGCGCACACGAGGCTCGGCCGCCTGCTCGAGCACGGCGTCATCACCGGATTCTCGGCGAACGTCGACCGGGAGGCCCTCGGCCTCGGGATCACCGCGATCGTCATCGTCAAGGTCGACGCCGACTGGCCCACGGTCTCCGAGGCCCTCGCGGCCCTGCCGTTCGTCGAGAAGGCGCAGGCTCTCGCGGGCGACATCGACATCCTGCTCACCGTGAGCGCGCCGGACCACGACGCGCTGTCCGAGACCATCCTGCGCCGCATCCACGGCATGCCCGGTGTCGCCTCGACCCGCTCCTACATGATCCTCGAGGAGCGGGCCGGAACGGCGCCCGAATTGTCGACGGACGCCTGGCACTTGTAATACAGGATTCGCGGACATTCGTCCGGCTGCGACCGGCCTGGAATGCCACGCGTGCCGATTCGCCCGAAGCGCCTCCCGCCGGTATTCCCCAGGGAGGACCATGGAGGCATGAGCCTGGATGTCGAGACACGCGCGCCCGCGGTGCTTCCGGATGGCCGGCCGTTCCGCCTCATCGGCG
>JBIQHP010000020.1:0-25157 GCA_044508495.1 Clavibacter sp. | reverse complement strand
TAGGCCTCGGTCGCCGCCGCGAGCGCCTCCTCGTCGGAGGCGAAGACGGGGGTCACGTCCGGATCGGGTTCCGGAGTGACGACGGGCTCGCCAGGGACGCAGCCGGCCAGCAGCAGGACGGCGAGCAGCACGCCCGCCGGGCGCAGCATCCGGAACCCCATGGGCAATGAGGCTAGGGCACGCGCCCCCGCTCGCGCAGAACTTATCCACAACTCGCGCTAGCGTGGCAGCATGACGGTGCACGGTGCCTGGCAGCGGGCTGCCCGCGGGGCGATGCTCCTCGGCGAGGACGGCGAGCAGCGGCCGACGATCTTCGCGGAGATGTCGGCGCTCGCGGCCTCGACCGGCGCGATCAACCTCGGGCAGGGCTTCCCCGACGAGGACGGCCCGGCCGAGGTGCTCGAGGCGGCGCGGCAGGCGATCAGCGACGGCGTCAACCAGTACCCGCCCGGACTCGGGATGCCCGTGCTGCGCACCGCGATCACTGCCCACCAGGAGCGCTTCTACGGGATCGCGCTCGACCCCGACCGCGAGGTGCTCGTCACCGCGGGGGCGACCGAGGCGCTCGCGGCGACCATCCTCGCGCTCACCGAGGAGGGCGACGAGCTCGTGACGCTCGAGCCCTTCTACGACTCCTACGCCGCCATCGCGGGGCTCGCGCGCGTGAAGCACGTGACCGTGCCGCTGCGGCCGGGGCAGCTCAGCGGCGAGGACTTCCAGCCCGACCACGACGAGCTGCGCGCCGCGGTGACCGACCGCACTCGCGTCATCCTGATCAACGACCCGCACAACCCGACCGGCAGCATCCTGAGCCGCGAGACCCTCGAGCTCATCGTCGAGCTCGCGCACGAGCACGACGCGATCATCGTGACCGACGAGGTCTACGAGCACCTCGTCTTCGGCGGTGGGCACGTGCCGATCGCGAGCCTCCCCGGAGCCCGCGAGCGCACCGTGAGCATCTCGAGCGGTGGCAAGACCTTCAGCACGACGGGCTGGAAGATCGGCTGGATCACCGCCCCCGCCGAGCTCGTGCAGGCGATCCTCGCCGTCAAGCAGTTCCTCACCTTCGTCAACGGGGCGCCGTTCCAGCCGGCGATCGCCGTCGGGCTCGGCCTCCCCGACTCCTACTTCGCGGATGCCGCGGTGACCCTCGAGGCCAAGTGCGGTCTGCTCTCGGCGGGGCTGCTCAAGGCGGGGTTCACGGTCTCGCGGCCGCGCGGCGGCTACTTCGTGATCGCGGATGCCGCCCCGCTCGGCTTCGCGGACGCGGATGAGGCCTGCCGCCGGCTGCCCGAGCTCGCCGGTGTCGTCGGCATCCCGGTCACCGCCTTCGTGCGGCCCGAGCACCGCATCGACTTCGCCTCGCTCATCCGCTTCGCGTTCTGCAAGAAGACCGAGGTGCTCGAGCGCGCATCCGCCCAGCTCGCCGGCCTGCGCCGCTGACCCGCTGTCTTAACCCGTTTCAAGGAGTTTTCTACTTCACGCGGGCAACTTAGGCCCTCTGGAGCCGACCGAGCCGGAAACTCCTTGAAACGGGTTAAGAGCGGGGGGCGACGGCGAAGCGGCGGAGGGCGAGCGCGGGGTTTGCGGCGCGCACCTCGGCGATGCGCGCGGGCGAGACCCAGGCGAGGGCGACATCCGTGCTCTCGCCGATCGTGGCGAGTTCGACGCCCATGGGGTCGACGATCATGCTGTTGCCGGCGCCGATCGGCGGTGCCTGGTCGGCGGCGGCGAGGTAGACGGTGTTCTCGAGCGCGCGGGCGGTTACGAGGGTGCGCCAGTGGTGTTCCTTGAGCGGGCCGCGCACCCACTCGCTCGGCAGGAGCACGAGGTCCGCGCCGGCATCCACGATGCGGCGGGTGACCTCGGGGAAGCGGATGTCGTAGCAGGTCTGCAGGCCGACCGTGAGGCCGCCGAGGGCGAAAGTCTCGGGCTCCTCGATCGGGCCTGCGACGACCCAATCGGACTCCTTCTGGCCGAAGGCGTCATAGAGGTGGATCTTGCGATACTTCGCCACGAGCGCGCCGGATGCGTCGAAGGCGACCAGGGTGTTGGAGAAGCGCTTCGGGTCATCCGTCGTCTCGAGCATGCCGGCGACGAGGTGGATGCTGAGCTCGGCGGCGAGGGCTCCGAGCGCGGCCGCGAAGGGACCGTCGATCGGCTCGGCAGCCTCGACCGAGCGGGAGCCCAGCTCGGGCAGGAAGAACGACGAGTATTCGGGGAACACGACGAGCTTCGCGCCGCGGCCGGCCGCGCGGGTCGCGAGCGTACGGATGTCCGCGAGGTTCGCAGCCGTGTCGTCGCCCGGCGCGAACTGGGCGACGGCGATCGCGGTGGAGTCGTCGTGCATGGGTCACAGTTTACGAGGCCGGGGGTGTCGGGTCGGCTGGTTTCGATACGCCGGGCTGCGCCCGGCTACTCAACCAGCGGAAGCATCGCCGCCCCACCCAATAGACTCGGGACATGCCGAGCAGCTTCGTCTACGACGCCATCCGCACGCCCTTCGGCCGGCTCGGGAAGGCGCTCAGCGGCATCCGCCCCGACGACCTCGCCGCGACCGTGCTCGCCGAGCTCGCGGCGCGCAACCCCTCGCTCGACCCCGCCGCGATCGACGACATCATCCTCGGCGACGCGAACGGCGCCGGCGAGGACAACCGCAACGTCGCGAGGATGGCCGCCATCCTCGCCGGCTTCCCCACCTCGGTTCCCGGGGCCACCACCAACCGGCTCTGCGGTTCGGGAGTCGAGGCGGTCATCCAGGCCAGCCGCGCGATCGAGACCGGCGACGCCCGACTCATGCTCGCCGGCGGAGTCGAGTCGATGAGCCGCGCGCCCTGGGTCGTGCTCAAGCCGGAGCGGCCCTACCCGGCCGGATCCGAGACGATGCACTCGACGACCCTCGGATGGCGCATGGTCAACCCGAGGATGCCGGAGCAGTGGAGCATCCCGCTCGGCGAGACGGCGGAGATCCTCGCCGACCGTTACGGCATCTCCCGCGAGGCGCAGGACGAGTTCGCGCTGCGCAGCCATCGGCTCGCGGCCGCGGCCTGGGACGCCGGGATCTACGACCGCGAGGTCATCCCCGTTCCCGGGGCCGACCTGTCGCGCGACGAAGGAATCCGCGCCGACACCTCGCTCGAGGCGCTCGCCGCCCTCAAGCCGGCCTTCCGCGAGAGCGGCAGTGTGACCGCGGGGAACTCCTCCCCGCTCAACGACGGCGCCGGCGCGCTCGTGATCGGCGCCGAGAACGCGCTCGACACCGAGCCGCTTGCCCGCATCGTCGCTCGCGGCGTCCACGCGGTCGACCCGGACGTCTTCGGCATCGCCCCGGTCGAGGCCGCCAATAAGGCGCTGGCTCGCGCGGGCAAGACCTGGGCGGATGTCGACATCGTCGAGCTCAACGAGGCCTTCGCCTCGCAGAGCCTCGCCTGTCTCAAACTGTGGCCTGAGCTCGACCCGGAGAAGGTCAACGTCCACGGCGGGGCGATCGCGATCGGGCATCCGCTCGGCGCATCCGGCGCCCGCATCGTCGGGCACGCCGCGCACGAGCTCGCGCGGCGTGGAGGAGGAGTGGCGGTCGCGGCGATCTGCATCGGGGTCGGGCAGGGCCTCGCGGTCGTGCTCGAGCGGTGAGCTGCGCCGCAACCGCCTCTCGCCCTACTTCTTCTTGAGGGCTCCCACGATGAAGCCGACGACGGTCGTCACGATGGCGCCGGCGACGCCGCCGCCCACGAGGTTCCCCGCGATCGCGCCGATGTCGAGCCCCGCGCCACCGCTCAAGAGCATCTGGATGAGCGCGCTGCCTCCCGCGCCGCCGACGGCACCCAGGAGGCCGTTGACGATCGGGCCGAGCGGGTTCTTCTTGACCGCTGCTCCGGCGCCGACGCCGCCCGCAGCACCGCCGATGATGCCCAGGATCCATTCCATGATGAGTGCCTTCCTCTGGCCGAGGCCTCGTCGCCCCGGGTTGGCAGCCAGCATACTGGGGAACCGGCGACCGAGCGGGCCTGCCAGACCCGCGCGTCATCTCGCGAGCCCGTCGCCTCGGACGGCGCGCGAGCGCTTAGGCTCGGTGGGTGGCGATCGACACCGAGCCGCGCACTGAGTCGCACTCGCACCGTTCCTCGCGCCCGTCGCGCGCGATCTGGATCGTCGTCGGTCTCGTGGGGCTCGCCGGCCTCTTCCTCGTGCGCGCCCTCGCCTCCGGCACCGGCCCCTGGTCGCTCCCCAATCAGCTCCAGGACCTCCTGACGCTCAGCATCAGCGTCATCATCGAGTCGCTGCCCTTCGTGATCCTCGGGGTGCTGCTCTCGATCCTCGTGCAGGTCTGGATCCCCGACACCTGGATCATGCGCATCCTCCCCCGCACCCCGATCCTGCGCCGGGCCGCGATCTCCTTCCTCGGGATGTTCCTGCCGGTCTGCGAGTGCGGCAACGTCCCGCTCGCGCGGGGTCTGCTCGTCAAGGGCTTCACCGTCTCGGAGTCGATGACCTTCCTGCTGGCGGCGCCTATCCTCAACCCGATCACGATCATCACGACGCACCAGGCCTTCGGGTTCGACGGCGGCATCCTCGTCGCGCGAGTCGTCGGCGGCTTCGTGATCGCGAACGTCATCGGATGGCTCTTCAGCAGGCATCCGGACCAGGACAGCCTGCTCACGCCGCGCTTCGCCGCCGAGTGCCGGATGCCGGATGCGCACGAGCACGACGCCACCCGGCTCGGCAAGAGCGCCGACCTGTTCACGCGCGAGGCCGCCGTCATCATGCCGGCGCTCTTCATCGGCTCGGTGCTCGCGGGTCTCGTGCAGGTCGCCGTCCCGCGCTCGGTGCTCATCTCCCTCGGCAGCAACCCGCTCTGGTCGGTGCTCGTCATGATGCTGCTGGCCTTCATCATCTCGGTGTGCTCGAACGTCGACGCCTTCTTCATCCTGCCCTTCGCGAGCACGTTCCTGCCCGGCTCCATCGCGGCATTCCTCGTGTTCGGGCCCATCATCGACATCAAGATGCTGAGCCTCATGCGCACGACCTTCACGACGAGGACGCTCGTGCAGCTCACCGTGGTCGTGGCGCTCCTGAGCGCCCTCGTCGGTCTGGTGGTCAACTATGTCGTCTGAGAACCGCAGCCCTAAGGATTGGCGCCGCTGGAACGGGGTCGCGCTGTGCGCCTGCGCGATCGTCGCGACGGTGTGGCTCGCCGCGACGAACCAGCTCATCCTCTACATCCATCCGCGCTACATCGTCTTCACCGTCGTCATGGCGGGGCTCGGACTCGTGTTCCTGCTCGGCAGCCTCCTTCCTCGGCCGGCGCACGAGCACGAGCACGGCCACGAGGGGCGCGGCGCCCTCCGGCGCGCGATCACGGTGGTCGGAGCGATCGTGACGGCGGCCGTCGCTCTCGCCCTCGTCGTCGTGCCCCCCACGACCCTCACGAGTGCGACGGCCGACCAGCGCGACATCAACAGCACCGGAGTGCTGGATGCCGGGCAGTCGGCGACGACCGTCACGGCGATCGCCGCCGGCGCATCCGCGAAGTTCACGGTGCGCGACTGGGCGTCGCTCCTGCGCCAGACCACCGACCCGAGCTTCTACAGCGGCAAGCCGGTCGACGTGATCGGGTTCGTGACTCCCGATCAGGACGACCCGGCCAACGTGTTCTTCGTATCGCGCTTCGTCATCACCTGCTGCGCGGTCGACGCCCAGCCGGTCGGCGTCCCGGTGTACCTCGCGAACTGGGCGGATGAGTTTGCGAAGGACGACTGGGTGCACGTGACCGGTGCGTTCGAGCCGAACCGCAGCAGGACGAGCAATCAGCCGATCGCCGTCGTTCCCGCGAGCGCGGACGTCACCGGGCAGCCCGATGAGCCGTATCTCTACTGAGCGACGGCGGTCAGCGGATGCCGCCTCGTTCCGCAGGACCCTCACGAGCCTCGTCGTCGTCCTCGCCCTCCTGTGCGGCACCTTCTTCGCACTCGACTGGTTCCAAGGCCCCAAGCTGACCGGCGGCGCCGTCGACACCGCGGCAGTCGCGGAGACCCCCGGGCAGCAGCTGCGCCTCTTCGTGAACCAGCCGGTGGGCTCCGTCTCCGCCGAGCAGGTGACGGTGACCCCGGCCGTGCCGGTGACGGTCTCGACGAGCGGATCGATCATCGCGGTGCAGTTCAGCGAGGCGCTTCACTACGCGACGGAGTACCGGGTGACGGTCGCCGAGGTCGTCGGGGCACAGCGCGCTGCCGCATCCACCCTGGACTACCGGTTCACGACGGACTCCGCGACGGTCTACTACCTGGAGCGCGCCGACCCGGCGAGGGGCGGGAAGGACTCGATCATCCGCACGGGGATCGGTTCGTCGCCGGACGAGGTCGCCAAGGACGTCGTGTACTCGGCGGACCGCATCCAGGAGTTCACGGTCGTCGGCAACGCTCTCGCGGTCGTCACGATGGCCGAGGACCACACCGGCACCGTGACCCTCGTGAGCATCGAGAACGGGAGCACGGAGCGACTCGTGCTGCCGGAGGCGGGTCAGGTCCAGGAGCTGCACGGGTCCCCGGATGCCGGCATGATCGGCTTCGTGCTCAACGGGTCGGCGGGCGGAGCCCTCGACGCCCTCATGCTCGTCGACCTCAACGGGAGCCATGCCGTCGTGCCGGCCATGGCGCTCGACGGTTCTCCGCTGAGCGTTCTGAACTGGAGGTTCCTCCCCGGCACCTCGCAGTATGTCGCGCAGAGCTACGACCAGACCCTGCTGCTCGCGGATGCCGCGGCGCCGACGACGCCGATCCCGATCGGCACCTGGGGCGAGTTCGACGACGTCTCGCCGGATGGCTCGGCGATCCTCGTCAAGGACACGTTCGGCAGCCTCATGGTCTCGCTCCTCGACGGGACCGAGACGAGACTCACGCCCTCAGCAGTGGACGGCGAGCAGCCGTATTCCTCCGCTCCCGCCTTCATGCCCGACGGCCGCATCCGGATCCAGTCGGTCGTGCTCACGACGGACTTCAAGAGCTTTCAGAATTGCCTCGTGCTCGACGACGGGACGACTGCCACGGTCGTCTTCCGGCCGGATGCGCTCGCGGCGATCGACAGCTTCACGGTCTCGCCCAACGGGCAGTACGTCGCCATCGCCGTCGTACCGGATGTCGGATCGAGCACCTCAGACGGCTACTACCCGCACGCGAAGGCGACGAGCATCACGACCTTCGTGGTCGACATCGCCACCGGTGAGCAGGTCAGAAGCTACGCCGGCTTCGGCACGTCCTGGCTCTGACCGGGAAAGAGGTCCTCGACCCTCCCACCTGCCCTAGGCGTCGACGAAACGGTTCCTGATCGACCCGAGCCCCTCGATGGAGCACTCGACGATGTCGCCCGGCTTGAGGAACCGAGGCGGTGTGAAGCCCAGGCCGACGCCGGGAGGCGTTCCCGTCAGGATGAGATCCCCCGGCTCGAGGGTTATCGTCGCCGAGAGATAGGCGATGAGGGCCGGGACGTCGAACATCATGTCCGCGGTCGACCCGCTCTGCCGATCTTCTCCGTTCACGCGCGACCTCAACTCGAGCGCCTCCGCATTCGGGATCTCGTCCGCCGTCGTGATCCAGGGCCCCACGGGGCAGAAGGTGTCAGCGCTCTTGGATCGTGAGAACTGGCTGTCGGATCGTTGCCAGTCCCGCGCGGAGACGTCGTTGGCGACCACATAGCCGAACACGTGGTCGAGAGCGGAGTCCTCCGTCACTCCCTTGGCCGTCTTTCCGATGACGACCCCCAGCTCGACCTCGTAGTCGGCCTGCTCGGTGACGTGCTTTCCGATCGCGACCTCGCCGAAGGGGCTGTTGAGGGAGTTCGTGTACTTCGCGAAGATCAGCGGCCGCTCCGGCGGGGTGGCGCCCGTCTCCTTCGCATGGCTCGCATAGTTGAGCCCGACGGCCAGGATCTTGCCCGGCCGCACGATCGGCGAGAGCAGCCGGTCCTCGGCGATCGACACGGTCTCTCCTGAGTACCGCTCCGCCGCAGATCGTACCGTCTCGCGATCGACGATGAGGGCGGCGGTGTCCGGATGGTCGAGCCCGAGCCGGGACAGCGGCACCCAGGCGTCACCCGTCGTCGAGACGGCGAACTCCGACACCCCTTCGTTCTTCAGTCTGGCGATTCTCATCTTGCTCTCCGTTCCTCTGACGACTTCCGGCCGGACTCGCCCAGGCCGAAGTACTCCGCTGTGCTCAACCCGTCGGCGATCTTCGCCATGAGTGAGACCTCTTTCTCGAGAACGGCCTTCGCGCCCTGCGCCACGGCATCCCGACTCTCCCACGGCACCACGACGACCCCGTCCTCATCCGCGACCACGAGATCGCCTGTCGCAACGATGACCCCGCCGCAGGAGACCGACCCTCCCCACGTTCCTCCGGCGGCCTTGTGCGGCCCCGCGGCGGAGATCGCCGCGGAGAAGATCGTGAACCCGCGACGCCGGATGGCCGCGACGTCCCTGATCGCGCCGTCGATCACGGCGCCGATCACACCGTGTCTCTGGGCGACGACCGTCAGCACCTCTCCCCAGACGGCCCGATCCGGATACCCGCCTGCGTCGACGACGAGCACCGAGCCCTCGGGCGCCGCCTCGAGGGCCTGATGGAGGCTCCCGCTGTCGCCCACGACGACCCTGACGCAGAAGGCGCGGCCGACGAGCTGGTCGCCGGTGCGCGGGCGGAGGCGGGAAGCCATGACCCCCTGCCTGTCGTTGCTGTCGGAGATCGCGGGAGTCCCGAAGTCGAGCCATTCCCGCAGTTCGAGCCGGTTCGCCTCGGTCATGACGCCGCTCCCTGCAGAACGACGGAGGATGGCCCGATTCCGCCGGGCACCACGAGATCCGCCTCCAGTTGACGACCGCATCCCGGGCAGTAGAACAGGCGGATCGCGATGGTCGTGTTGTCGGGCTCCAGATAGTCCTCACCGTGGACGGGTCCGACCGCCGAGGCGGGGATCTCCTCGGCGACGCATCCGGAGCGGAAGTCGGCGCGAGCCGATCCCAGCCCGGTGCCGCAGGCGATGCAGCTCGCGGTGTCCGCCTCGTAGTCGAGAGCCACGACATCCCAGTACCTCACCGAGCCCTCCGGGTCGGTCTTGGTGGTGGAGTGCGGCGGGAAGGCCGCCGCATCGAGCGGATAGCTCTCGCGGTAGGGCGTGGCGCGCTCGAGACGTTCGACACGCAGCCGGGCTCTCAGCGTCGAGGTCGCGACGAGGTCGGGCGCGATCGCACCACCCGGCTCGAGGACGACGCCGTAGGTGTTCTTCGCCTCGTCGACCGAGACCAGCCCCTTCACGACATCCGCGCGCACCGACTCGGCGTCACGGTCCAGCGGATCGCCGAATCCGCCGCCGCCCTGCCAGTTGTGATACTCGGCGGTGTCGCGGTCGAACTCGATCTTCGAGGTGTTGATCTCGGCGGCCCGCCGCGCGCCCCCGATCCCGGCCAGATCGCCGGCGAAGGGCTTCGACGACAGGTCGGAGCCGTCCACGGCCTCCTCGAACCTGAGATAGCGGACCGTGGCCCCCGGGAGCCCGCCGGCCACTCCGATCGCGTTGGGGGTCACCGAACCGACCCCGGCAAAGGAGGTCGACAGGGGTTCGGGGCTCTCATAGGGGACGATGGCGACCTCGCCCGACACGCCGCCTCGATACCGTCCTGCGCCGCCGGAGTCGGTGAGCTGCCGCCGGAACAGATAGAGGAGCGGATAGGCGTCCTCCGTCGCCTCGATCGACGGGATGTTCGCGGTCGTGTTGATGATGATGCCCCCGGTGTCGACACCGTCGGCATAGGAGCGCGCGCCGCACCCGGCGGCGAAGTGGCTGGCCTCCGGGGCCACGGTCAGGAGTCCGTCCCGGTTCACTCCGACCATGGAGACGCCGAGCGAGGTTCCGCACCAGCTCGCCATCGCCTGCTCGTGATGCCGGGGGCTGGCCAGCAGCATCCTCGACAGGACCACCAGGACGAGATTGAGCGTGACGATGATGGCGGAGATGGTGGACATGGACACCGGCGTCGGATACTCGGCCGTGACGATCGTCCCTCGGGGCGCCTTGATCTCGACGCACTCCGACACCCCGTCGTTCCAGGTCAGGTCGTAGCCGAGTGCGATGCAGACTCCCGACAGCACCGCGGCGCGAAGGCCGCCGAAGGCGCAGTTGGCGAATCCGGCGACCTGCGGGTCGGAGCCCGTGAAGTCGAGCGTCATCCGATCGCCGGACTTGGTGAGGGTGCAGACGATCTTGCGCACATTGTGCTTGTGACCGTCGTGGTCGAGGTACTGGACCTCCCGCCATACTCCGTCGGGAAGCGAGCGCAGCCGTCGCCGCATCCCCTCCGCCACGTGATCGATGCCGCGACGCATGACCCGATCGAGCACGCTCGGGCCGACCTCGTCGGCCACCTCGAGCAGCCGCGTGCGCCCGACCTCGTTGGCGACGAGCTGCCCGCGAAGATCCAGCTCGGCCAGCGGTTCCCGCACCTGAGCCATGATCAGCTCGACGATGTCCTCGCGGATGTCGTGACCCTCCACGATCTTGGTCGGAGGCAGGCGCAGCCCCTCGTCGAAGACCGACTCGGCGTTCATGTTGAAGCCCCCTGGCTCGCTCCCGCCGATGTCGAGCCAGTGCCCCGACGATCCGACCCAGGCGCGGAGCTCTCCCGAGTGGTGCACCGGGGCGACCGTCGCGACGTCGGGCTGATGGGTCGCCCCGAGATACGGATCGTTGCAGATGAACATGTCGCCGTCGTTGACACCGATGCCGCCGGCGCGCTCGCGGATGACGGACTCGATGATGAGCCGCAGCACGTGAGCCTGGGTGGTGATGTAAGGCCCCATCGCCACGAGCCTGCCGTCGGGCAGCGTGATCCCGGTGCTCGCGTCGTAGGCCCCTACCAGGATGGGGGATCCCGACGTCCGCATGTACTTGATGCCCATCTCCTCGGTGATGTCGAGGAGCCGGTGCCAGACCACCTCGAACAGCACGGGGTCGATTGCGTCATCCATCGATGGGCTCCATTTCGTCGGCGAGGGTGATGATGAGGTTGCGAAGCCGGTCGACTTCGGCCGTGGCTCCGGGTGGTATCGCGACGCTCGTGCCCGGTTGCTCCACGATGGCCGGACCCGTGATCGTGTGACCGGCCGCGAGATGGGCGCCGGCGATGACCGAGGTGGTGACCCACGCCCCGCTGTCCGGCCAGTAGACCTCTCGCGATGAGGGGTCGCCCGAGTCCTGCTGCTCCGTCGCGGGGCCCTCCTCGACGGAGATCCCACTGGAGGCGGTCGCGTCGACGCCGATCCGCAGGATGCGCGGCGTGGCGTCCTTCAGCCGGGCGGTCCTCCCGAAGAGCAGCTCGTATCGTGCGGCGAACGCTCGCGAGAAGCCCTCGACGAGGGACCCGCCGCCCGCGTCGTCCAGGAGGTGCACTCGGACGTCGTGAAGCTGGCGCTCGTAGCGCATGTCCGCCCATCGAACGAGCCGAACGGCGTCCTCCGGGACCCCCTGCCGGACGAGGGCGGCGACCGCCTCCTTCGAGATCTGCTCGAAGCCCTGGCCGAGGGCATCGTCTTCGCGCCCGGCCTCGGGGCTGATCGACCTCTGGATGCTCCTGACCGTGTCGGAGATGACGACCCCGTAGGCGGAGAACGCCGTGGCGCTCAGCGGGACCATGATCTGCCGGACGCCCGCCGCGCGCGCGTAGGAGGCGGCATGCACCGGGCCCGCACCGCCGTAGGCGGCGAGGATGAACCCTCGCGGGTCGAAACCGCGCTCCAGGGTGGCCTTGCGGATGAGGTCGCCCATCTGGGAGTCGACCACCTGACGCACGCCTGCTGCGGCGGCGATGACGTCCCCGCCGAACAGCGGATCGGCGATGTGCTCCTTCATGGCATCGCTCGCGAGATCCGTGCGGAGACGGATGCGTCCGTCCAGGAATCGCTCCGGATTGAGGAAGCCCAGCAGGGCGTCGGCGTCCGTGACCGTCGGTCGCGTCCCTCCCCATCCGTAGCACGCCGGACCGGGCGCGGCACCGGCCGACTCGGGGCCGATCCGCAGACGCCCCGCATCCGCCCATGCGATGCTCCCGCCGCCGGCGCCGATCGAGACGATGTCGATCATCGGGGAGAGCAGCGTGTACTGATTGATCACCGTCTCGGGCGCCATCGACCACCGTCCGTCCACGATGAGCCCGACCTTGAAGGTCGTCCCGCCGACGTCGGTCGCGATGACCCTCGGCCGGCCGGCCTCGGCGGCGAGCTTCTGCACCGCCACCATGCCCGCGGCCGGCCCGGACTCGATCGTGCTCACGGGCAGGACCGAGGGGATGTCGTTGACGCCGCCCTCGGCCTGGAAGATGAGGATCGGGACCCGCAGTCCTTCGCCCGTGAGGCGCTTCTCCAGACGCTCGAAGTACCGCTCCAGGGTCGGGGCGACGAAGGCGTTGACGACGGTCGTCGAGGTGCGCTCGTACTCACCCGTCACGGGCGCGATCTCGCTGGACAGCGACACGTGCGCCCCGGGTGCCAGGCGCTGGATCACCTCGCGGACCCGCCTCTCGTGGACCGGGTTCTGATGGCTCCAGAGCAGCGCGACGGCGAAGGAGGTCGCACCTGCCGCGAGGAGGTCGGCGACGCCACGCTCGATCTCGTCCTCGGCCAGCTCCTCGAGCACGCGGCCCGAGCGATCGATCCGCTCCCCGAGCTCGACGATGCGCTCCTTCGGCACGATCTGAGGCGGCTTGTCGGTGCTGCGCAGATGCCGGCGCTCGGTGAGCCCGAGCCCCGCCACCCGGCCGCGCGCTCGCATGATCAGGATCTCGTCGCCGAAGCCCCGGGTCGCGAACAGGCCGACGACCGCGCCCTGCTGCCAGGTGAACATCACGTTCGTCGTCTGCGTCGTCGCATGAGAGAAGCGCTCGCTCTCGGCGAGGAGCTCTCCCAGTGTGATCCCGAGCTCGGCGGCGGCGCGACGCACTCCGTCGAGAAGCCCCTCGATGAGGTCGTCGGGGGTCGTCGGAGACTTGGCGATGACCTCGCGGCCGGTGCTCCTGTCGATGACCGAGACATCCGTGAACGTCCCCCCGATGTCCACGCCGACGACGTATGGCATACCAAACCCTTCTGAGCGGTCGATCGCGATCCCTGAATCTGCGCAATCGTTTTCGCTAATCTATCGAGGACGCCCTCCGGCGTCAAGTCCCGGTGCCGGGTAACCTCGCACTAACGTGTATTCCTGTCGACGACGACGATGAGAGAACCGCCGGTGAAAGAACTCGAAGGAAAGCCCACCCTCAAGAGCATTGCCGAGGCGGCGGGGGTGCACCCGTCGACGGTGTCGCGCGCGCTCATGGGCAAACCCGGAACCCGGATCCCCGCGGCGACGATCGAACGCATCAACCGGGCCGCCCGGGAGCTCAACTACGAGCCGAACCCCTGGGCGCAGAGCCTCAGAACGCAGCGCGCGATGATGGTGGGCCTCGCCATCCCCCGCCTCACGGACGTCGTGCTCGCCCAGATGTTCGAGGCCGCGCAGTGGCGGGCTCGCGATTTCGGCTACCAGACGATCACGGTCAGCGCCGAGGCGGAGGGCTCGCACGGAGCTGCGGTCAAGGGCCTCATCGATCGCCGCGTCGACGGCCTCATTCTCGCCACCGCGACGCTGAGAGACGCCTTCCTCCCGGAGATCGAGCGGCTCGGGGTCCCCTTCGTGCTGCTCAACCGCAGCTCCCGCGACTACCCCTCGGTGTGCGGAGACGATCGGCTGGGCGGCTATCTCGCGACCCGCCATCTCATCGCGACCGGCCACCGGAGGATCGGGCACATCTCCGGCCCCATGGACTCGAGCACCGGCAAGTTCCGCGCCCAGGGCTACAAGCAGGCCCTTCGGGAGGCGGGCATCCCCTTCGATCCCTCGCTCGTCGCGAAGGGCGACTTCGACGTGGACAGCGCACAGGTGGCAGCCGAGGCGCTCGTCTCACTGCCCGACCGGCCGACGGCGGTATTCGCGGTCAACGACGTGAGCGCACTCGCGATGATGGCCGTCGCGCGCAAGCACGGCCTGCGCATTCCCGACGACGTGGCCGTCATCGGATACAACGACTCCGATGTCTCGTCGCTTCTGCCGATCCCGTTGTCGAGCGTGCGCGTTCCGCTCCTCGAGATGGGCCGCCTCGCGGTAGACCTCCTCATCCGGCGCATCAACGGCGAGGAGATCGATTCCGTCATGATGACCCCGGAGCTCGTCCTGCGGGAGTCCTCCGGCGGGGGCGGCGCCCCGGGCTCCCCGCGGGAGGACCGCGAGGTCACTTCAGCAGCGGGATGATCCAGTTGTAGATCTCCGGCACGAAGGTGATGAGGATGGTCAGGCCCAGGAGCGCGACGAGGAAGGGGAGAACCGCGACCGAGAGCCGCGCCATCGGCACCTTGCTGATCGACATCGCCACGAAGAGACTCGCGCCCACGGGTGGTGTCGCCAGTCCCAGGGTCAGAGCGAGGACCGTCACCACTCCGAAGTGAACGGGGTCGACTCCGTAGCTCAGGGCTGCGGGAAGCAGGACCGGCGTGACGACGATGATGGCCGGAACCGGATCCAGCGGCATCCCGACCACGAGCAGCACGATCAAGGCGATGAGCAGGAAGACCACCTGGCTGTCGGTGATCGACAGCAGGAACGAGGCGACGAGCGCCGGCAGCTTCGAGAACGCCAGAGCCCAGTTGAGCACGGCGGAGGCGACGACGATGATCATGATCGCGGCCGTCATGATGACGGAGGACTTCAGCACGGAGACGAGCTTCTTCACGCTCAGGGTCCGGAACACAAAGATGCCGACGATGAGCGCGTAGAGGACCGCCACGGCTGCCGCCTCGGTCGGAGTGAAGATCCCTCCCAGGATCCCGCCGATGATGACGACGGGCATCATGACCGCGATGAGGGCGTCGCGGATCGAGAGCGCCAGCGCCTTGCCCTTGAGGTCCTGCTCGGGCTTCAGCTGAGGGGTGACGAATCCGCGGCGCTTGAGGATGAGGTGGTTGGTGACCATGACCGTCACGCCGATCAGGATGCCGGGGATGATCCCCGCGAGGAACAGGTCGCCGATCGAGGTCTCGCTCTGCACTCCGTAGATGATGAAGGGAATGCTCGGGGGGATGACGGCGCCCATGAGCGAGGCGGCGGTGATGGTCGACACCGAGAACTCGCGTTTGTAGCCGTCGCGCTCCATCTCGGGGATCATCGTGATTCCGACCGCGGCGAGATCCGCCGCCGCGGCGCCGCTCACACCCCCGAACAGCATGGAGACCAGGACGGCCACCTGAGCCAGCCCTCCGTAGACCTTCTTGAGCATGACCCGCGCGAGGGCGACCAGGCGCTCCGTCAGCCCCACCTCGTTCATGAGGTGGCCGGCCAGGATGAAGAGGGGGATGGCCATGAGGGTGAAGTCGTCCATGCCCGCGAACAGCCGCTGCGCGACGATCGTGAGCGGGACGTCGGTGGCGATGAGGATGTAGAGCAGGCCGGAGCCGATGATGACGACGGCCAGGGGGACGCCGAGGGACATCAGCCCGACGAAGCTGCCGAGAAGGGTCGCGGGCATCAGTCTTTCCGTTCTTCGTCTTCGCCGTGCGGCGCTTTGAACAGCCGCACGAAACTCTGGAGTGAGAGGAGCGCGAACCCGACGGGGATCGCCAGGTAGATCCAGGCGATCTCGATCCGCAGCGCCGGGCTGACCTGATGCCTGCCGAAGTTGGATGCCGTCGCCTGGGCTCCGTAGTAGGTGACGACGAGGCACAGGGCCAGGGTGATGAGCTCACCCACGACGCTTGCGGCCCGGGGGCTGATCCTGGGGATCCGCCCGAGGAGGGAGGTGAGAGAGACGTGCTCGCTCCTGCGATGAGCGCAGCTCAGGCCGAGGAAGACGAGCCAGATCGAGAGATAGCGCGACAGCTCCTCGCCCCACATCAACGAGGAGTTGAGCACGTAGCGGAAGAAGACCGCGGTCAGGACGACCACTACGATCGAGGCGAAGATCAGGCAGCAGAGGGCCAGGAGGTAGCGATCGACCCGGCCGAGACCGCGATCCAGAGCGCGAACGAACCGCCCGAGTGGCCGAAGCCACCCGGGCAGGTCCGTCACGAACTCCGCGCCCTGGGGCAGAGGAGAACTCGTCACTCGCGCAGGTCCAGAATCGCCTGGAGGATGTCCTCCGCCTTCAGGTCGGCAGCCCACTTCTCCCAGACCGGGGTGAGCTTGTCGATGAAGGCCTGCTCGTCGATCTCGGTGATCTCGACCCCGGCGGCTTCGATCGCCGCGACCGCATCGCCCTGGAGCTCCTTGAAGTACTGCCTCTCGAAGCTCGCGGCCTCCTTCATCGCGCTGGCGATCGCGTCACGCTCGGCATCGTTCAGGGAGGCCCAGAAGGTCTCCGAGACGATCACCGGACGCGGTTCCGCGAGGAAGGCGGCGTTCGGAGAGGTCGCATGGTCGATGAGCTCGAAGAGACGCATCGAGTTGACCGAGCCCCAGTCCAGCGTCGCGCCCTCGATGACGCCGGTCTGCACTCCCGTATAGACCTCGCCGTAGGGCATGGGGGTCGGATTCGCGCCCAGAGCCTGGAGGGCATCCGCCAGAGCCGGGTTCTCGATCGAGCGGAGCTTCAGACCGGCCATGTCGGCCGGCGTGTGGATGGCAACGCCCTTGGACTGGATCGAGCTGTCTCCCGTGCTGAACCAGTCGAGCACGTGGAAGTCGCCCTCGTCCTTGATCCGCTTCGCGAGCTCGTCGGCGACCGGCGAGCCGACGATCCGGTTCATGTGGTCCTGATCCTGGATCATGAACGGCAGCTCGAGGAGGTTCATGACGGGCGAGAGGGTGGCCAGGGCGCCTGCACCGATACCGATGTGGACGGAGCCCTCCTGGATCGACTCGTTGATGTCGCGCTCCCCGCCGAGCTGGCCGCCCGGGTAGAGCTCGACCTTCATCTTGCCATCCGTGGCCTTCTCCAGCACTTCCTTGAACTTCTGGGCACCCGCGTGATACGGGAAGGATTCCGCCGTGATGTAGGCGAAAACCAGAGTATGCTCACCGATCTCGCCGGAGCCGTCCGTGTCCCCGGGAGTCGTTCCCGAGCAGGCGGTCAGCGCGAGCGCTGCAGCCGCGAGAACTCCGATGGCGGTGCTGTGTTTCCTTCTGATCAATCTCATCACATCCTTGTGTAGGTCCGATTCCCGTGGCCCCTCGCCGGGCCTCTCGGGCGTGATCGTGTGGTCCCCATCCCGCCGTTCGACGACGAGACAGGAGTCAGTCCAGCAGACCGACTTGGGTAAGGGTTGCGCGGATCTCCTCCTTGTCCTCGATCGTCACGGCGGGCTCCGGCGCGCGCGCGGTCCCGCCTGGAATGTGCCCCATCTGGACGAGAGCCTCCTTGACGCGCGCGATGAAGGAGAACTTCGTCTGCCCGAGATCCCGGCTGAAGGTGTTGATGAGGGGCACGATCTTCTCATTGGCATGGGCCACGGCGGCCGTGTGCGCACCGGAGTCCACCAGCCGGTAGAGCTCGGTCCACAGCGGAACCCCGACGTTCCCGATGCCCACCATGGAACCCTGGGAGCCATAGAGGAGCATGCCGATCAGCGTGTAGGTGTTGTTGTCGGCGAAGAGCGCGGTCTTCCCCGCCACCGCCTTGTAGTCGGCCTCATAGGTCTCCATCGATGTCGCCTCCTTGATCCCCACGACCTCGTCGATCTCGGCGAGGCGCGCGATCGTGCTCGGCGCGTAGTTGACGCCCGACGTGACCGGGTACTGGAAGACCGTCATGGGCAGACCGACGCCACTGGCCAGATCCTTGAAGAACTTCACGACGACGTCCTCGTTGTGGATGAAGCCGCGGCGCAGGATGTTGTAGAACGGCGAGTTGACCTGGAGAACGTCGGCTCCGGCGGCCTTCAGCTGATTGCCGAATGCGATCGTGTCCCTGGTGGAGGTGGGCTCGATGCTGCTGATGACCGGAATCCGGCCGCCGACCGTCTCCGCGACCGTGCGCACGACGCTCAACTGCTCTTCGCGATTGAGGCTCGTCACCTCTCCGGAGTAGCCGCAGGTGAGGATGCCGTTCACACCCGGAACGCCCACGACGTAGTCCACATAGCTCTGCAGTGCCGGGAGGTCGAGGCTCTCGTCATCCTTGAACGGGGTGACCACGGCGGTGACGACGCCTCGTAGGTCCAGTGCCGACATTCATCTACTCCTTTTTGCGAAAACGATTGTGCGCATTGAGTCGAGGATAGGATCACCGTTCGACAATTGTCAAGAGCGCCCGCCTCCCGAGGCGTCGAGCCTCCTGGAGACGGCGGCGAGCTCCGGCGACGGAGGACGCCGACCGATCGTCGACAGCATGCAGGAACGCCCCGATCGCCTCATAGATGAAGGCCCGGAAGTCGAGACTTCCGGGCCTTCCGTGGTTGCGGGGAGAGGATTTGAACCTCTGACCTCCGGGTTATGAGCCCGGCGAGCTACCGAACTGCTCCACCCCGCGGCACGAAGGACAACTCTAGCACAGTGGCTGACGGCAGGTTTCGATACACGGCTCACTTCGCGAGCCGTTACTCAACCAGCGGTGAGGTGGTCAGGGCGCGGCGGTGATCCCGCTCGCAGCGAGCGCCCGTTCGAGCGCGTCCTGCAGCTTCTTGTCGGCCTGGGCCGCCGCGACGAGGTCGTTGGCCGCGTAGGCGGCCTCACGCTCCTTGAGCGCGGCAGCGGCATCCTTGAGGGCCGCCTCGAGCGCGGCGTTCTCGGTCGGCCCGCTCGGCTCCTCGGCTCCCGGCTCCTCGGTCCCCGGTTCCTCGGGCGTCTCGTTGTCGCCTGCCGATGCTCCGGAGTCGCCGCCGAAGATCGAGTCGAGGGCGGCATCCAGGGTCGACTCGAAGGCGATCTTGTCGCCGAACGCGACGAGGATCTTCTTGAGCAGCGGGTAGCTGGTCTCCCCCGTCGACTGGATGTACACCGGCTGCACGTAGAGCAGGCCGCCGCCGACGGGCAAGGTCAGCAGGTTGCCCTTGATGACGTTCGTCGAGCCCTGGCTGAGCAGGTTGAGCTCGGTCGACACGATCGGGTCGGAGTTGAAGTTGTTCTGCACCTGGCCCGGTCCCGGCACGGTCTCCGCCTTGGGCAGAGTCAGCAGGGTGAACTTGCCGTAGTCGGGCGAGATCGTCCCCGGCGTCGAGCCGGCGTCCGCGTTGACCGCGAGGTAGCCGGTGAGGATGCTGCGCGCGTTGTCTCCGGACTCCTTCGGGATGTAGGTGGTGTAGAGGGTGAACGCCGACGACGACGCCCCGGGCACCTTCATGGTCAGGTAGTACGGCGGCTGGAGCCTCGCGCTCGCCGCGGACTGCGTCGGATCCGGAGGCGTGATCCACGCGTCGTCGCTCTGGAACCACGAGCCCGGATCGGTCACGTGGTAGGTGCCGAGGATCGCCCGCTGCACCTTGAAGAGGTCGGAGGGGTAGCGCACGTGGCTCATGAGCTCCGGGCTCATCGCGCTCATCGGCACGATCGTGGTCGGGAAGATCTTCTGCCAGGTCTTGAGGATCGGATCCGTGTCGTCCCAGGCGTAGAGCGTGACCTCGCCCGTGTAGGCGTCGACCGTGGCCTTGACCGAGTTGCGGATGTAGTTGATGTCGTCGACGGCGAAGAGCGGCGTCGGCGTGTAGGTGTCGGCGATCGCGTTCGAGAGCTGCTCGACCCTCGAGTACGGATACTGGTCGCTCGTCGTGTAGCCGTCGACGATCCAGACGATCTTCCCGTCGACGATCGCGGGATACGGGTCGGTGTCGAGCGTGAGGTACGGCGCGACCTTCTGCACCCGGGTGAGGGGGTCGCGATCGTAGAGGATCTGCGACTTGTCGTTCACGTCGCTCGAGAGCAGGATCTGCTCCGACTGGAACTTGATCGCGAAGATGAGCTTCTTGAAGATGTCGTCGAGCTTGGGCCCGCCGTCGCCGTCGTAGGTGAACTGCGCGTTCTGGCTGCTCTCCTCGGTCCCCGAGGGGTAGTCGAGCTCCGCCGGCGACGCGCCCTCCGGAGCGCCGACGATCGAGTAGTCGGGGGAGGTCTCGCCGAAGTACACGCGCGGCTGGAAGTCGCCCAGATCGCCCGTGCTCGGGATGCCGTGCTCGATGAACTCGGGGAGGCCGTCGACCGTGCGCTGGTTGCCGTAGGCGGCGACGATGCCGAAGCCGTGCGTGTAGACGATGTGGTCGTTGACCCAGTTGCTCGAGCTGCCGATCCCGGCCTGGTTGAGCTCGCGCACCGCGATCACGGTGTCCTGCGACTTGCCGTCGATCGTGTAGCGGTCGACGTCGAGGTGCGGCGCGAACTGGTAGTACTGCTTGATCTGCTCGAGCTGGGCGAAGGCGTCGGTCACGAGCGCGGGGTCCAGGATCCGGATGTTCGCCGTCGTCTCGGCGTCGTTGCGCAGCGCACCCGGCTCGGTGTCGGTGTGGGCGCGGTAAGGGGTCTCGACGACATCCGACACCCCGTAGGCCGCACGGGTCGCCTCGATGTTGCGCTGGATGTACTCGGCCTCGACGGTCCGGGCGCTCGGGTCGACCTGGAAGCGCTGCACGATCCACGGGTAGACCCCGCCGATGAGGATGGCGCTCACGATGAGCAGGGCGGTCCCGACGATCGGCAGCCGCCAGCGGCCGATGATCGCCGTGACGATGAAGAGCACGGCGACGACCGCCGCGATGCCGGCGAGGATCGCGCGGCCCGGGATCACCGCGGTGACATCGGCGAAGCCCGCGCCCGTGATGAGATCGGTCGAGGTGCTCGTCGCCAGGGTCGCGTACTGGTCGAGCCAGATGCTCACGGCCTGCAGCGCGAGGTAGACGGCGCCCATGACGGCGAGCTGGATGCGCGCCGAGCGCGAGATCCGCACCTCGCGGCCGTTGAAGCGCAGCGCCCCGTACAGGTAGCTCGTCGCGAGCGCCGCGAGGATCGAGATGAGCACGACGGCCGAGGCGAAGGCGAGGATCGCGCGGTAGAAGGGCAGCTCGAAGAGGTAGAAGGAGACGTCGAGGCCGAACTGCGGCTCGGTGATGCCGGCCGGCGTGCGGTTGAGCCACTCGAGGGCAGGCTTCCAGCTGGAGCTCGTCGCGACCCCGGCGAAGAGGCCGAGAACCGCCGGGATGCCGTACATCGCGAGACGGCGAAGGGGCTCGATGACCTGCTGGTAGCGGTCGAGCTGCGAGCTGAGCTTCGCGTAGACCGGTCGCCAGCGGAACGCGACCTCGATGCTGATCCAGACCGGGATCGCCATGGCGAGGAAGCCGATGCCGAACATCACGGCGCTCGCAACCCACTGCGTCGTGAGGACGTTGAGGAAGCCGAGCTGCTCGTACCAGAGCCAGTCGGCGTAGAGGCCGGCGAAGACGAAGAACCCGACGACGAGGGCGCCGATGACGGCGACCGCGACGACGAGCGGCGTGCGGGAGCGACGGACCGGTTGGCGCTCAGCTTGTGTTGAGGTCAAGGAACCACTCCTGGCGTGAGGTGACGGGGATCAGTCCATCGTAACCGGTGACGCGCTCCGCCGCCCCGCCGTCAGCCGGTCGTGCAACCGGGAAGCGCCTGCGTGCCCGTCCCCGACTCGATGATGCTGAGCGCGGAGAGCGAGTCCTGGAGGGTCGAGACGGCGATGACCCGAAGGCCGTCGGGGATGTGCCCGACGACCTCGTCGCAGTTCGACCTCGGGGTGAGGAACCAGGTGGCGCCGGCCCGCAGCGCGCCATAGAGCTTCTGGCGGATGCCGCCGATCGCCCCGACGTTGCCCGCCGCGTCGATCGTCCCGGTCCCGGCGACCTGCTCGCCGCCGTTGAGCTCGCCCGGGGTCAGCTTGTCGATGATGCCCAGGGCGAACATCTGGCCGCCGCTGGGTCCTCCCACGTTCTGGAGCTGGATCGTCACCTCGAAGGGGAACTCGTACTCGATCGACGGGTAGACGCCGACGATGGGCGCCGGGGGGTTCTCGTCGCTCAGCCTCGGCGTGACCGAGACGGTCTGCTGCACGCCGTTCCTCACGATCTCGATCGGGATGGGGTTCCCCGCCCCGCCGGCGGCGATGACCGCCCGCATGCTCTCGACATCCGTCACGGCCTCCCCGTTCACCGAGCGGATGACGTCGCCGGGCTCGAGGATCCCCTTCGAGGGCGAGTCCTCGGTGAGCGAGCCGACGGTCACGATGCGGGGGATGTCGTGGCCGAGCTCGGTGAGGGCGGCGGCGATCGCGTCCTTCTGGGAGTTGGCCATCATGATGCGGCCGTCCTCGTTGGACTGCTCGACGGAGTAGCCGGGTGGATACACGTCGTCGAGCGGCAGGATGGCCTTCGAGGGGTCGAACCAGGCGGCGGCCACCTCGAACCAGGTCGGGGTGTCCCCGCGGCTGCCCACGGTGCTCACGGTGAGCAGGTCGAGCGAGCCGTCCGTCGGAAAGGTCGCCTCATCCGGGATCTCGATGAGCGAGACCTTCTTCCCGTCGATCGTCACGGTCCCGAGCGTGTCGAAGACCGGACCGGGAACCTCGATGACGTACGGGGAGGGGACGAGACCGAAGAGGCACACGCCGATCACCGCGATCGCGAGGAGCCAGCCGCCGACCCTCCTGCCCCGGATGCGCTGCGGGGCCGGGCCGGTGTCGTCGACATCGAAAAGGGCCACGCTCGTCCTCTCGAGATCTCCTGTTCGCCACAGGCGCACTGTGGAAGGTTCAAGCCTAGGTGAAAACCCAGCCGCGCCCGCAGCGCAGCGGCTAGCGTAGTTTTCATGCCTGACAATCCGGACCATGACGGCCAGGACGCCGACCACCCGGAGGACGAGTTCCGCGACCTCCTCCGCGAGTTCCTGTCCGGCAACTCCGAGCTCGACCCGGGCCGCCTCGCGAGCGCCGCGGGGCTCCCTAACGACCCCGCGCTCGTCGCCCAGCTCATGAGCAGGCTGCAGGAGGCCCTCCAGAACAGCGGGGAAGGCATCAACTGGGGCCTCGCCCTCGAACAGGCGAAGGCGGTCGCCGGCCGGGATCGCCAGCCGTCCCTCCCGGCCGAGCGCTCGGCTCTCGAGCAGGCCTTCCACGTCGCCGCCCTCTGGCTCGACGAGGCCACCTTCGTCGCCGGGCTCACCGCGACCCCCCGGCTCATCAGCCGCACCGAGTGGGTCACGATGACCATGCCGATCTGGACGCAGCTCGCCGAGCCGGTGGCCACGAGCATCGCCGACGCCCTCACCCGCGTGCTGCACGAGCAGTCCCCCGAGGACCTGAGCGACATGATCGCCGGCGCGAGCAGGCTCATGCGCAATGTCGGCGGCACGCTCTTCGCCATGCAGCTCGGCCAGGTCGTCGGCCAGCTCTCCACCGAGGTCGTCTCGGGGGGCGACGTCGGCATCCCGCTGTTCGGCACGGGGGAGAACGGCGCCGGGGAGAACGGCACCGCGGAGAACGGCACCGCGGAGGACACCGCCGTGCAGGCCGCGATCATCCCGCAGAACCTCGCGGCCTTCGGCGCCGGGCTCGACATCGACCAGGAGCAGATCCGCCTGTATCTCGCGGTGCGCGAACTCGCCCACGCCCGCCTGTTCCGTCACGCGCGCTGGCTGCGGCTCCAGCTGCTCACCGCGATCGGGGAGATCGCCCGCGGCATCACGATCAACACGGGCCGGCTCGAGGAGCTCGCCGAGAGCTTCGACCCGGCCAACCCGGAGTCGCTGCAGCACGCGGTCTCCGCCGGCGAGCTGCTCGCGCCCAAGAACGAGTCGCAGATCGCCGCCCTGACCCGGCTCGAGACGACCCTCGCTCTCATCGAGGGCTGGGTCGACGTCGTAACGGCCGAGGCGACGAGCCGCCTGCCGAAGTCGGGGGCCATCGCCGAGACGGTGCGCCGGCGCCGCGCATCCGGCGGGCCGGCCGAGTCCGCGTTCTCCACCCTCGTCGGGCTCGAGCTGCGGCCGCGCCGTCTTCGCGAGGCCGCCGCGATGTGGCAGCAGGTCACGGATGCCGTGGGCGCCGAGCGCAGGGACGCCCTCTGGTCGCATCCCGACCTCGTCCCCGTGAGCGAGGACATCGACGACCCCTCCGCGCTCATCGCGAGGATGACGGACCCCGAACCCGAGCCCGACGACGTGGACAGGGCGATCGAGGACCTGCTCAACGACGAGGGCGGCGAGGACCGGCCGACCGAGTAACTCCGTTCGTCTGTGGACAACTCCCGACGGCCTTGCCGCGCACGCGCCATGATGCCGGGATGACACCGAGCCCTCACAGCCCGACCCATCCGACCCTGAGACTCGACCCCCGCTACCCGCTCCTGTGGCGGAGCCCCACGAGCCTTCAGCTCGGCGTGGACGCCCCACCGGCCCGATTCGGGAACGTCACGATCGCCGAGGAGCGCATGCTCGCCGCCCTGACGGTGGGGGCCACGAGCGCCGGCCTCGGCGTCATCGGCGCGAACTCTGGGCTCACGAAGACCCAGGTCGCACGGTTCCACACCGCCGTCCGCCCCGCGCTCCTGACCGAGGAGCCCGTGTCCACGGCACGGCGCACGGTCGTCGTGTCCGGCAGCGGGCCGACCGCCGACCGGCTCGTCTGGCGCCTCCGGGAGGGCGGGCTCGACCCGCGGCCGACGGGCGAGAGCCCGGATGACGCCGTCGCCGCACCCGCGCTGGGCGAGGCCCCGCTCGCCGTCGTCGTCGGTCACTACGTGCTCGACCCCGCGTTCAGCGGGCTGTGGCTGCGACGCGACGTGCCGCACCTGCCCGTCGTGTACGGAGACACCTCGGTGCGCATCGGCCCGCTCGTCGAGCCGGGCTCCGGCCCCTGCCTCCACTGCCTGGAGCGGCACCGCGCGGATGCCGACCCGGCCTGGCCCGCGATCGCCGCCCAGCTCTGGGGCCTGCGCAGCACCGCGGAGACCCCGTTCCTCGCGAGCGAGGCCGCGACCGCCGCGGCGAGGATCGCGCTCAACCGCCTCGCCGGGCTGCCGACGCCGGTCTCGGCGCCCTCTCCCGCCTCCTCGAGCATCACGATCGACGCCGTGACCGGCGCGATCGAGAGACGGACCCACGTGCCGCATCCGGAGTGCTCGTGCGGGGGGATCGCCGGGTCG
>JBIQHP010000019.1:0-25306 GCA_044508495.1 Clavibacter sp. | reverse complement strand
GCCGTCGTCTCCCGCGCCGTCATCTCCCGATCCTCCGCATCGCGTTCGCCGCGGCGACCGCCTGGAGGGGCGCGGCGGCCTTGTTCCGGGACTCCTGGAACTCGGAGGCCGGATCGGAGTCCGCCACGATCCCGGCACCCGCCTGCACGCGCGCGACGCCGCCCGCGATCGTCGCGGTGCGGATGGCGATCGCGAGGTCGAGGTCGCCCGAGAACCCGAAGTAGCCGACCACCCCACCGTAGAGGCCCCGTTGGGCCGGTTCGAGCTCGTCGATGATCTCGAGCGCGCGCGGCTTGGGCGCCCCGGAGAGGGTGCCGGCGGGAAAGGTCGCCCGGAAGACGTCGATGGGCTTCGCCTCGGGCCGCAGATCGCCCTCGACCGAGGAGACGAGGTGCATGATGTGGCTGAAGCGCTCGACCTGCATGAACTCGGTGACCTCGACGCTCGCGGGCGCGCAGACCTTGAGCAGGTCGTTGCGGGCGAGGTCGACGAGCATGAGGTGCTCCGCGCGCTCCTTCTCGTCGGCGAGGAGCTCGTTCGCGAGCTCGAGATCGCGCTCCGGCGAGTCGCCGCGCGGCCGCGAGCCGGCGATCGGATGCATGTAGACCCGGCCGTGGTCGGCCTTGACGAGTGCCTCGGGCGAGGACCCGACGACCCAGTAGGGCTCTCCGGCCGGGTCGGCGAGCGAGAGCAGGTACATGTAGGGGCTCGGGTTGAGGGTGCGCAGCACCCGGTACACGTCGATGGGCTCGGCCGTCACCTCGTGGTCGAAGCGCTGGGAGAGGACGACCTGGAAGACGTCGCCCTCCCGGATGTACCGCTTGCCGGACTCGACCGAGGCGGCGAAGTCGGCTTCGCCGACACGATGCCGCGCAGCCGGCTCCCGGCGGAGGTCCGCCTCGGCCAGCCAGGCCTCGGTCGGCTCCGCGAGTCGCGAGGCGAGGGAGTCGAGCGAGTCGGTCGCCGCGGCCCAGAGCGTGTCGGGGCCGTCCACGCCGTCGTTGAGCGCCGTCGCGATGAGCAGGACCATCCCGGTCCGGTGGTCGACGACGACGAGCTCGCGCACGAAGCCGAGGGCCTGCCCGGGGATCGGGTAGTCGGCGGGAGGGGCATCCGGAAGGCTCTCGATCTGGCGGATCGCCTCCCAGCCGATGAAGCCGATGAGACCGCCGGTGAGCGGCGGCTGGCCCGGGATGCGCGGGGTGGCCCAGCGGGAGTGCAGCGCGCTGATCGCCTCGAGGGGTCCGGTCGGCGCGCCGGCGCCGAGCGCGCGCTCCGCCGGGAGGCCGTAGTCGAGCCAGAGCGCCTGTCCTTCGTCCTGGGTCAGGACGCCGAAGCTCGACACCCCGATGAAGGAGTAGCGCGACCAGATGCCGCCCTGCTCCGCCGACTCGAGCAGGAACGTGCCCGGCGCCCCCTTCGCGAGCTTGCGGTAGATCCCGACCGGGGTCTCGCCGTCCGCGAAGAGCTCCCGGATGACGGGGACGACCCGATGGTCGGCGAGGAGGGCGTCGAACTGCTCGCGCGTCGTCGAGGTCATGCGGCAGGCTCCGCCTCGAAGCAGGAGTGCGCGCCGGTGTGGCAGGCGGCGGCGACCGGCTCGACCGTCACGAGCAGGGCATCCGCATCGCAGTCGAGGGCGGCGGTCAGCAGCGCGAGCCGGTTGCCCGAGGTGTCGCCCTTGCGCCAGTACTCCTTCCGGGACCGGGACCAGAAGGTCACGACGCCCTCGGAGAGCGTGCGCCGGAGCGCCTCGGCGTCCATCCAGGCGAGCATGAGCACCTCGCGCGACCCGTCCTCCTGCACGATCGCGGGCAGCAGCCCGGCCGCGTCGAACGCGGCCCTGCCAACGACCGACTCGATCTCCTGGGGTGTCATCGCCTCGCCTCCCTCACCACGATGCCCTGGGCGGCCAGCGCGTCCTTGATTTCGCCGACCGTGAGCTCTCCATTGTGGAACACCGAGGCCGCGAGCACCGCATCCGCCCCGGCGCGCACCGCGGGGGCGAAGTGCTCGAGCGCCCCCGCCCCGCCGGAGGCGATCACGGGCACGCTGCTGAGCTCCCGCATGGCGGCGACGAGCTCGAGGTCGAAACCTGTCTTCGTGCCGTCGGCGTCGATCGAGTTGACGAGCAGCTCGCCCGCTCCCCGGTCGATCGCCTCGCTCGCCCAGTCGAGCGCGTCGAGGCCGGTCTCGGTGCGCCCGCCGTGCGTCGTGACGACGAACCGCCCGCCCGCACGCCTGACGTCGAGCGAGAGCACGAGCACCTGGGCGCCGAAGCGGTCGGCGATCTCGTCGAGGAGGGCGGGGCGCGCGATCGCGGCGCTGTTGACGCCCACCTTGTCGGCGCCGGCGCCCAGCAGCCGGGCGACGTCCTCCGCGCTCCGGATGCCGCCTCCGACCGTGAGCGGGATGAAGACCTGCTCGGCCGTGCGCGTCACGAGCTCGAGGGTCGTGGCCCGGCCGTCGACCGTCGCGGTCACGTCGAGGAAGGTGAGCTCGTCGGCGCCCTGTTCGTAGTAGCGGCGGGAGAGCTCGACCGGATCCCCCGCGTCGCGGAGGTCGAGGAAGTTGACTCCCTTGACGACCCTCCCCTCCGCGACGTCCAGGCAGGGGATGACCCGTACCGCGACCGTCATGTCGGATCCCCCTCTCAGATGCGCGCCGCGTGGATGGAGCTGACCAGGATCGCGCGCGCCCCGAGCTCGTAGAGCTCGTCCATGATCGCGTTCATCCGCGCCCGCGGGACCATGACGCGGACGGCGACCCACTCGGCGTCGCGCAGGGGCGAGATGGTCGGGGACTCGAGGCCGGGCGTGATCCTCGAGGCCGCCTCGACGAGGGAGGCGGGAAGGTCGTAGTCCATGAGCACGTACTGCCGGGCGACGAGAACACCCTGGATGCGGCGCTGGAACGTCGGAAGGCCGGAGAGCTCGGCTCCCGAGCTCACGAGCACGGCCGTCGACTCGAGGATGACCGGGCCGAAGACCTCGAGCCCCTGCTGACGCAGGGTCGTTCCGGTCGAGACGACGTCGGCGACGGCATCCGCGACCCCCAGGCGCACCGCCGACTCGACCGCGCCGTCGAGTGCGACGAGCTCCGCGGCGACGCCCTCGCGCTCGAGATAGGCGCCCACGAGACCCGGGTAGCTCGTGGCCACGCGGACGCCGCGGAGGTCGGCGAGAGCCGAGAATCGTCCGGCCGGTCCGGCGAACCGGAAGGTCGACTCCCCGAAGTCGAGGCCGACGATCTCGGTCGCGCCCGATCCGGAGTCGAGGAGCAGGTCGCGGCCGGTGATCCCCACGTCGAGCGCTCCCGACCCGACGTAGGTCGCGATGTCGCGGGGGCGCAGGTAGAAGAACTCGACGTCGTTCGCCGGGTCGAAGACGATGAGCTCCTTGGGGTCGCGCCGGATGACGTAGCCGGCCTCCGAGAGCATCTGGATCGCGGTGTCGGCGAGCATCCCCTTGTTGGGGACGGCGATTCTGAGCATGCTGGTTCTCTTCACTCGCCGGCTGGTCGTTCAGCGCGGCGTCGGCATGGACGTTCGGAGGCGGAGGCGGCGTTCAGAGATGTCGGTAGACATCGGCGGTCGTGAGGCCCTTGGCGAGCATGAGCACCTGCACGTGGTAGAGCAGCTGGGAGAGCTCCTCCGCCGTGCGGTCGGCGCTCTCGTGCTCGGCGGCCATCCAGGACTCCGCGGCCTCCTCGACGAGCTTCTTGCCGATCGAGTGCACTCCGGCGTCGAGGCGCTCGACCGTTCCGGAGCCGGCGGGCCGGGTCGCGGCCTTCTCGCTCAGCTCGGAGAACAGCTCGTCGAAGGTCTTCACGCGCTCAAGGCTACCCGCTGTGAAACCTCCGCTACGCAACGCCCAGCAGGTCGATGACGAAGATGAGCGTGCGCCCCGAGAGGGCGTGGCCACCGCCGGCCGGCCCGTAGGCGAGGTGCGGAGGGATCACGAGCTCACGGCGGCCTCCGACCCGCATGCCGGGGATGCCCTCCTGCCAGCCGGCGATGAGGCCGCGCAGCGGGAACTCGATCGACTCCCCGCGGCTCCAGCTCGAGTCGAACTCCTCCCCCGTCTCGAGGTCCACGCCGAGGTAGTGCACCTCGACCGTCGCGCCGGGGGTCGCCTCCGCGCCCGTCCCGACCTCGAGGTCCTTCGTCACGAGCACCTCGGGGGGCTCGCCCTCGTAGAAGTCGATCTCCGGCTTGGTCCTGTTGAATCCGCTCATCGGTCCATCAAAGCAGGTCAGTGGACGTGACGCTCGGCGGCGGCGCGCAGGAGCGCGATGTTCTCGGCCGGGTCCCCCGCGTTGTAGACGCTCGAGCCCGCGACGAAGGTGTCGGCTCCCGCCTCGGCGGCGATCGCGATCGTCCGCTCGTCGACCCCGCCGTCGACCTGCAGCCAGACGTCGAGGCCGAGCCGGCCCACGGCA
The DNA here is from genome assembly GCA_044508495.1 of Clavibacter sp. Lineage (GTDB taxonomy): Bacteria > Actinomycetota > Actinomycetes > Actinomycetales > Microbacteriaceae > Terrimesophilobacter. Next base: position 20,866 of record JBIQHP010000019.1, on the reverse strand, counting down.
TCCGAGATCGCCGTGAGCTTCGGCATGACCGACTCGATGAAGCTCTGCCCGCCGAACCCCGGCTCCACCGTCATGACGAGCACCTGGTCGAACTCGGGGAGGAGCTCGAGGTACGGCTCGACGGGAGTCCCGGGCTTCACCGCGAGGCCCGCACGAGCGCCGATCTCGCGCAGTCGCCGCGCCAGGCGGACGACATCGGCCGCCGGCTCGGCGTGGAAGGTCACCGAGAAGACGCCGAGCTCGGCGTAACCCGGGGCCCAGCGGTCCGGCTCGTCGATCATGAGGTGCACGTCGAGCGGGATGGGCGAGACGTCCTGGATCCGGGAGACCATCTGCGGCCCGAAGGTCAGGTTCGGCACGAAGTGGTTGTCCATGACGTCGACGTGCACGAGATCGGCGGAAGCGATGCGCGCCACGTCGCGCTCGAGGTTCACGAAGTCGGCCGAGAGGATGCTGGGGTTGATGCGGACCGGCATGCCGCCAGCCTACTTGCCGGGTCTCTCGAGGAGCGCGATGAACATCGCGTCGGTCCCCTGCCGGTGCGGCCACAGCTGCGCCTGGAGCGCGTCGCCGAGGCCGAGCGGCGTCGCGGCGACCGACTCGAGCGCTTCCCGGGCGTCGATCGCGGAGAGCCCGCAGCGCTCGATCGCGTGCGCGACGACGACGCGCGTCTCGGCGAGATGCGGCGAGCACGTGACGTAGGCGAGGATGCCGCCCGGCCGCAGCGCCTTCGCGGCCGAGTCGACGAGCTCGACCTGTAGCGCCGTGAGCTCCGGCACGTCCTTCGGCTGCTTGCGCCAGCGCGCCTCGGGGCGCCGTCTCAGCGCGCCGAGCCCCGTGCATGGCGCGTCGAGCAGGATGCGGTCGAACTGCCCGGCGAAGCGGTCCCCGAACTCCCTGCCGTCCTGCACGAGCACCTGCGGCGGATTCTCGAAGGCGGCGAGGGCCTGGCGCACGAGCCGCGCCCTCGCCGGGACGATCTCGTTCGCCACGAGGACGGCCCCGCCGGCGAGCGCCTCCGCCGCGAGAAGCGCGGCCTTGCCTCCCGGACCCGCGCACAGGTCGAGCCAGCGCTCCCCCGCCCCGACCGGCCTGGCCCGACTGAGCGCGAGTGCGGCGAGCTGGGAGCCCTCGTCCTGTACCCGCGCCCGACCCTCGCGCACCGCCGCCCACCTGGAGGGGTCTCCGCCCTCGCTCGTGACGGCGAACGGGGAGTACGCGCCGGGCACGCCGCCCGGGAGCTCCCCGGCCTCCGCCAGTCCCGGGAGCGCCACGAGGCTCACCCGTGGTGCGCGGTTGTCGGCCTCGAGGAGCTCGGCGAGCTCGTCCTCGCGTCCCTCCGCCGCGAGCGCCGCGCGGAAGGCGCGCACGATCCAGAGTGGATGCGCGTGCTCGGCCGCCAGACGGTCGTCCTCGGTCCTCGCCTCGCCGACGACCCTCGAGCGCCACTCCTCCGGGCTCGTGCGGGCGACCGTGCGCAGGACGCCGTTGACGAATCCGGTCGCCGAACGCGATCCCACCTCGCGTGCGAGGGACACCGCCTCGTCAACCGCGGCGTGCTGCGCGACGCGCAGGGACAGCAGCTGGTGCACCGCGAGCCTGAGCACGTCGAGGATCGGGGCGTCGAGCTGCGCGATGGGGCGCCCAGCGGCCTCCTCGATGACGCTGTCGTAGTAGCCGCGCCGGCGCAGCGTGCCGTAGGCGAGCTCCGTCGCGAGGGCGGCATCCGGCCCCGCGAGCCGCGCCCGTTCGAGCTTGACCGGGAGCAGCAGATTGGCGTAGGCGTCGGACTCGGAGACCGCCCTCACGACCTCGTAGGCGACGCGACGCGCCGGCTGCACCCTCATTCGGCCGCGACCCCGGCCGACCGCGGGCGGCCGCGCCACCAGTCGGCTGCGGGCATCGGCCTCCTCCCCGCGGGCTGGACGGTGACGAGCTCGACGGGAGCGGTTCCGGTTCCGACGAGGACCCCGTCGTCGAAGCCCAGCCTGCCGGGCGGCAGCGGAGGGCGATCGCGGGCGATCCTCGCGTCGAGGACCTTGAGGCGGACGCCGTCGACCGTCGTGAACGCGCCGGGCTCGGGCGTCGTGCCCCGGATGCGGCGATCGACGGCATCGGCCGTCGTGCTCCAGTCGATCCGGCCGTCCTCGATCGCGAGCTTGGGCGCGAGCGTCGCCTCGCCCACCTGACCCTCGGCACGGGCCGTGCCCTCCGCGATCGCGTCGACCACTCCGGTGAGGAGCCCGGCTCCGGCCTCCGCGAGGGAGTCGAGCAGATGTCCGGCCGTCTCGTTGCGCCCGATCGACTGGGTGAGCCTCCCGTAGACCGGCCCGGCGTCGAGCTCCTCGACGAGCTGGAAGACGCTCGCCCCGGTGACGTCGTCGCCGGCCATGATCGCCCGCTGCACGGGGGCCGCGCCGCGCCAGCGCGGCAGCAGGGAGAAGTGCAGGTTGATCCAGCCGTGCCTCGGCGCCGAGAGCAGCGGCTCGCGCACGAGGCCTCCGTAGGCGACGATGACTCCCAGGTCGGCGTCGAGCGCGGAGAGCTCCGTGGCCACCGGGCCGAGCCGGTCAGCCTTGACGACCGGAAGGCTCAGCTCCTCGGCGGCCCGGGCGACGGGCGTGGGTGTCAGCACGCGCTTGCGGCCGAACGGCGAGTCCTCGCGCGTGAGCACGGCGACGAGCTCGTGCCCGCTCGCGGCCACCGCCCGCAGGCTCGGAACCGCGGCGGCGGGGCTCCCCGCGAAGATGATGCGCACCCGCTCGCTCCTCACACCTGCTCGAAGGGCTCGAGATCGTCGAACCGGACTCTCAGTGTAGGCAGTGGCGGCGGGGCGGCTCCGGCCGGGACCCGCTTGCGGCGCGTCGTCGCGTTCCGGATGATCTCCGCCCGGAGCGCGTTCGCCACGACGGTTCCCTGTGCGTAGTCGAGGCGGACGATCGCCCGGAGCGCGCCGCCGTCCGCCTCGACCGGGCCGAGGACGTCCACCCCGGGAATCGTGTCGACGGCATCCGTCGCCCGGGATACCGATGCGGCGTCGCCGGTCACGGTCGCCACGCGCACCGCGGGAGGGAACCGGAGCCTGCGACGGTCGGCGAGCTCGGAGCGCGCGTAGTCGGCGAGCTGCCAGGTCGCGAGAGCGCCGGCGAGAGCGCCGCCGACCCCGACGAGCACACTCGGCGCGCCGACCGCCGCGAGGGCGATCGCGTTGGCCCACCAACGCAGGCAGTCCTCGCCCACTCGAAGGCTCTCCCGCGCGAGCATCCGCTCTCCGTCGAGCAGCAGGACGGCCCGGTAGCCCCCGGCGGCGATCGGCTCCGCCCCGCGCGTCGCGATGACGAGCGCGGGCCTCGCACCGACCTCGAGCACGGGACGCTCCCCATCCGCGACGACGACCGGAACGCCGGGGAACGCTCGCCCGAGGTCCTCGGCGGTTCTCGTGGCCCCCTGGCCCTGGAGCCGATAGCTCCGGCCGGAGCAGTGAGCGCAGCGCCATTCGGCCGCGATCGCGCCGCACCACGCGCAGGACGGGGCCGATCGCGCGGTCCTCAGGCCGAGCGGTCCGCTGCAGCGCGCGCAGCGGGCGACCTGCCGGCAGGTCTCGCACAGGAGCCGCGGCGCGTAACCGGGCCGCGCGACCTGGACGAGCACGGGCCCGTTCTCGAGCGCCGCCCTCGCCTCCCGCCAGGCGCTCGACGGGATGCGCGCCTGAGCGGCGAGCCGATCCTCCGAGGGCTGCTGCGCGGTGGGGACGACCCGCGGAAGATAGCTCCTCGCGGGCGCGAGCGCCTCGACCCAGCCGAGCTGGACGAGCCTCTCGACCTCGACCGTCCGAGCATGCCCCAGGAAGACGAGCGCCCCGCCTTCGAGCTCCTGGCGCAGCAGCGCGACGTCGCGACTGTGGACGTAGGGGCTGAGCGGCTCGCCGTGCAGCGGATCCCCGTCGTCCCACAGGGCGATGAGCGCGAGCTTCCGGGCCGGCGCGTAGACCGCCGAACGATTGCCGACGATGACCCGGGGCACGCCGTCGAGACAGGCCAGGTGGGCGCGGTAGCGGTCCGCGTTCGACTGCCGCGCGTCGAGGCGCACGACGCGGTCGGCGGGCAGGATCGCCTCGAGCGCGGTCGTGAGCTGGTCGAGGTCGCGATAGTCGGGGACGGCGAGGATGACCGATCCGGCCTGCAGCGCGCGCGAGGCGATCGCGGCGAGCGTGACCGCCCAGTGGCCGATCCAGCGCCCGCCCGCCTCCGCGACCTGCGGGACGGCGTCCACCGCGAGCCGGAGGGACGCGCCGATCGCCTCGTCGATCGCGGCGGTCCCGTAGTCGGCCACGGCCGCGGGGTCGAAGGGCGAGGGCTCGGGCGAACCTGCCGCGAGCCAGGCCTTCTCGATCCGCACCTGGCGCTTGGGGATGGCGAGCCGGAGGATGTCGCTCGCGCTCCCCGCCGCGCGATCCGCGACGCGGCGGGCGAGCGCGTAGACCTGCTCGGTGAGCACGGGGACGGGAGAGACCACGGCGTCGAGCTCGCTCAGCACTCCCTGGTAGTCGACGCTCTCGACGAGCTCGACGAGGTAGCCCTCGGCGATGCGGCCGGCCGAGCGCAGCGGGACGCGCACGCGCACGCCCGGTGCGGCATCCGGGAGCATCCCCCCGGGAACCCGGTAGTCGAACAGGCGGTCGAGCTGGGGCAGCGGAGAGTCGATCAGCACCCGCGCGATGGATGCCGGCGACATGGCTACAACCCGACCGCGCTGCGGAGCTCGTCGACCCGGTCGAGCCGCTCCCAGGTGAAGTCGGGGAGCTCGCGGCCGAAGTGCCCGTAGGTCGCGGTCGGCCGGTAGATGGGCCGCAGCAGGTCGAGGTCGCGGATGATCGCGGCCGGCCGGAGGTCGAAGACGTCCCGGATGGCCGCGTTGATCTTCGCCTCCTCGACCCTGGCCGTCCCGAAGGTCTCGACGTAGAGCCCGACCGGCGCCGCCTTGCCGATCGCGTAGGCGACCTGCACCTCGAGGCGATCCGCGAGGCCTGCGGCGACGGCGTTCTTGGCGACCCAGCGCAGGGCGTAGGCGGCCGACCGGTCGACCTTCGACGGGTCCTTGCCGCTGAACGCCCCTCCGCCGTGGCGGCTCGCCCCGCCGTAGGTGTCGACGATGATCTTGCGCCCGGTGAGCCCGGCATCCGATTGCGGCCCGCCGATCTCGAAGCGGCCGGTCGGGTTGACGAGGATCCGCACGCCCTCGGCGTCGAGCTCGGCCGAGTCGAGCACCGGCCGGATCACGACCTCCTCGACCTCCGCGAAGAGCTGCGCATTCCCCACCCCGGGAGCATGCTGGGTCGAGAGCACGACCGTGTCGACGGTGCGCGGCGCGTCGCCCTCGTAGCCGATCGTGACCTGGGTCTTCCCGTCCGGTCGCAGGTAGTCGAGCGTACCGTTCTTGCGCACCTCGGCGAGCCGCTCGGAGAGGCGGTGCGCGAGCCAGATCGGCACGGGCATGTACTGGGGCGTCTCGGTCGTCGCGTAGCCGAACATGATCCCCTGGTCGCCCGCGCCCTGCCGGTCGAGCGCGTCGCCGTCGGAGCCCTCGCGCGCCTCGAGGGCCACGTCGACGCCGATCGCGATGTCCGGGGACTGGCTGCCGATCGACACCGCGACGCCGCAGGAGGCGCCGTCGAAGCCGACCGACGAGGAGGTGTAGCCGATCCCGCTCACGATGTCCCGCACGAGCTGCGGGATCTCGACGTACCCGGAGCAGGTGACCTCGCCCGCGATGTGCACGAGCCCCGTCGTGACCATCGTCTCCACCGCGACGCGGCTGCTGCGGTCGACCGTCAGGAGCGCATCGAGGATTCCGTCGGAGACCTGGTCGCACACCTTGTCGGGGTGCCCCTCGGTGACCGACTCGCTCGTGAACAGGCGGAAAGCAGTGCCCAAGATGTGCCTAACGGGTCGAGGACCGGATGAACGGGTCGAGGATCAACTCAGCAGGTCGAGGATACGACCCGCCACCGACGACTTCGATCCCGACGTCTCCAACACTATATCGCCGGCCCTGTCGAGGACCGTGACCGTGTTACCGTCCACGGCGAAACCCTCATCCCAGCCGACCCTGTTGAGCACGAGGAGGTCGCAGCCCTTCCGCGCGAGCTTCGCCCTCCCGAGCTCCAGGAGCCTCGCCTCGTCCCGCTCGGTCTCCGCCGCGAAGCCGACGACGAGCTGCCCGGCCGGCCGGCTCTCGACGAGCGAGACGAGGATGTCCGGGTTCCTCACGAGCGCCAGGGTCAGCGAGTCTCCCTGCCGCTCCTTCTTGATCTTCTCCCCGGCGACCGTCTCCGGCCGGTAGTCCGCGACCGCCGCCGCCATGATGACGACGTCGGCATCCGCGGCTGCCGCCCTGGTCGCCGCCGCGAGCTCCTCGGCCGAGCCGGCCGCCTCGAACCGCACGGATGCCGGGGGCGGCACCTCGAGGTTCGCCCCGATGAGCACGACCTCCGCTCCCCGCGCGGCCGCCGCGGCAGCGATCGCGACCCCCTGCTTGCCGCTCGAGCGGTTGCCGATGAACCGCACGGGGTCGATGGGCTCCCGCGTGCCGCCGGCGGTCACGACGAAGCGCCTGCCCGCGAGGTCCTGCGGGCGCCTGGCCTCGCCGACGGCGACCACGGCGGCCACGATGTCGTCGGGCTCCGCCATCCGCCCTGGCCCGCTGTCGGAGCCGGTGAGCCGGCCGCTGGCCGGGCCGACGATCGTGACGCCGCGCGCGCGCAGGGTCTCGACGTTGTGCACGGTGGCCGGGTTCTGCCACATCTCGGTGTGCATGGCCGGCGCGATCACGAGCGGCGCCGTGCTCGCGAGGATCGTCGTGCCGAGCAGGTCGTCGGCGAGACCGGCGGCGAGCCTGGCGATCGTGTTGGCGGTCGCGGGCGCCACGACGATGACGTCGGCGGCCTGGCCGATCGCGACGTGGCGCACCTCGGCGACGCCCTCGTACAGCTCGTGGTGCACCGGGTTGCGGCTGATCGCCTCGAGGGTCGGCATCCCGACGAAGCGCAGCGCGGCATCCGTCGCCACGACGTGGACGTCGTGGCCGGCGAGGACCAGGGCGCGCACGACGCCGACCGCCTTGTACGCGGCGATCCCGCCGGTGATGCCGACGACGACGTTCATGGGGACGGCGCTACTGCTCCGCGAGCTGCTTGACGACGAGCTTTCCCTCGTTGATCTCGTGCATCGCGACCGAGAGCGGCTTGTCGTCGATCGTCGAGTCGACGAGCGGGCCGACGTTGTCGAAGAGGCTGCCCTCGTGCAGGTCGGCGTAGTAGTCGTTGATCTGGCGGGCGCGCCGCGAGGCGAAGATCACGAGGGCGTACTTGGAGTCGACCTTGGTGAGGAGCTCGTCGATGGGCGGATCGATGATGCCCTTGGCGCGTTCGACCATGAGAGAACTCCTTGTGTCCGGCCGCGGCGCGGCCTCGTCAGTGTGTGGGGAACCCCATCAAGTCTACGACCTCGCGCGCGGCCTGGCCGACGTCGGCGTTGATGACCCGGTAGTCGAACTCGTCCTGGGCGGCGAGCTCGGTCTTGGCGGTCTCCAGGCGCCGGGCCTGCTCGGCCGGATCCTCGGTGCCCCGGCCGAGGAGCCGTCGCACGAGCTCCTCCCAGCTGGGCGGCAGGAGGAAGACGAGCACGGCATCCGGCATCGCCCTGCGCACCGACCGCGCGCCCTGCAGGTCGATCTCCAGCAGCACGCTCCTGCCCTCGGCGATCGCGGCGTCGATGGGGGCGCGCGGGGTGCCGTAGCGGTAGGCGTTGTGCACCGTCGCGGTCTCGAGCATCTCGCCGGAGGCCTCGAGCCGATCGAACTCCTCCTCGCTCACGAAGTAGTAGTTGACCCCGTCGACCTCGCCGGGGCGCGGCTTCCGGGTCGTCGCCGACACCGAGAGCAGCACCTCGGGGTAGTTCTCCCGGATGTAGCCGGAGACCGCCCCCTTGCCGACGGCGGTCGGCCCGGCGAGCACGACGAGCCGTGACGAGCCGGAGCGCCCGCGGCTCGGCGGCCGGTGCTCGCGCCGGGAGAGCCAGTCGTGCAGGATGTCGCGCTGCCGGACGCCGAGACCGCCCACGCGCTTCGACTCGGCGATGCCGAGCTCGGCCATGACCTTCGCGGTGCGCACCGGGCCGAGCCCCGGAACGCTCGAGAGCAGCTCCCGGACCCGCAGACCGGCCTCTGCGCTGCCTGACTCCGCACCGCCGGATGCCGCCCAGCCCGCTTCGAGCACGTCGAGCGGGCTCCTGGTCCGCTCGGCGACGGCGTGCTTGATCGCCGCACGCGCCCTCCGCGCCGCGACGGCCGCCCGCGACGCGGCGACACGATCCACCTCCGGCGGGTCTACCCGAGGCATTCTGCGAGCTCCCCGGCCTCCCGCGCGATGGCCTCGGCGATCCCGGACGGTCCCGAGACGAGCACGCTGCGCGAGGTCGCGGCGATCACGAAGGGCGCGACGGGTCCGTAGTGGTCGGCCAACTGCGCGAAGGCGGCGCCCTGGTAGCCGAACCCCGGGGCGAGGACGGGCGTCGCGGGGGCCGCGGCCATGGCCTCGAGCGGGATGCCGAACCGTACGGGATCCACGGTGGCGCCGATCACGACGCCGAAGGAGCCGAGGGCGGAAGCCCCCGGTCCCTGGGTCCCGGCGCCGTTGAGAGCGATCACCTCCTCGACGATACCCGCGGCGACCGTCTTGCCCGCGCGGTCGCCCGAGGCGATGACGGCGGTCTGCGGCTGCACCGACTCCGGGTTCGAGGTCGCGGCGAGCACGATGAGGCCCTTGCCGGCCTCGCGCGCGAGCGCGATCGGCCCGGAGAGGGAGCCGACGCCCTGGAAGGCGCTCACGGTCATCGCATCGGCCTCGAGCGGGCTCCCCGGCGTGAGCCAGGCCTGCCCGTAGGCGTCGACCGTGCTGCCGACGTCGCCGCGCTTGGCGTCTGCGAGAACGAGGAGCCCCGCCGCCCGCGCCGCCGAGAACACGCTCTCGAGCGCGGCGAGGCCGGCGGAGCCGTGCCGCTCGAAGAAGGCGACCTGGGCCTTGACGAGCCCTCCGCGCCCGTGCACGGCCTCGACGACCCGCAGGCCGAACTCGCGGAGGCCGTCGGCGTCGTCGGGGAGCCCCCATTCGCCGAGCAGGAAGGGGTGCGGGTCGATGCCCACGCAGAGCTGTCCTCGCTCGGCGAAGACCTCGGCGAGGCGCGACCCGAAGCTCGTCTCAGGCATGGGACCGCCTTTCGGCCCGATCGTGCTCGTACTCCTGGAGCGAGCGTACGCTGAACCCCTCGCGGATCGCCTCGACCGAGGAGACGGCGGCGCCGAGCTGCGCGATCGTCGTGAAGAGCGCCTTGTCCGCCGCGACCGTCGCTGTGCGGATCTCGTAGCCGTCGGCGCGGGCCGTCCTGCCGCTCGGGGTGTTGATGACGATGTCGACCTCCCCCGCGCTGATGAGCTCGACGATCGTCCTCGCGTCGCCCGAGACCGGCGCGGCATCCGAGTGCTTGCGCACGATGCGCGCGTCGATGCCGTTCCGTGCGAGCACCTCGGCGGTGCCCTGGGTCGCGAGGATGCCGAAGCCGAGCTGCTGCAGCCGCAGCACGGGGAGCACGATCGCGCGCTTGTCGCGGTCGGCGACCGAGACGAAGACCGTCCCGCTCCCCGGGAGCCCTCCGTAGGCCGCGGCCTGGCTCTTGGCGAAGGCCCTGGGGAAGTTCGAGTCGATGCCCATGACCTCGCCCGTCGAGCGCATCTCGGGCCCGAGGATCGAGTCGACGATCCTGCCCTCGCGAGTGCGGAACCGCTTGAACGGCAGCACGGCCTCCTTGACGGCGACGGGAGAGTCCATGGGGCTGTGCAGGCCGTCGACCGCGGGAAGCAGGCCGCTCGCGACGAGGTCCCGGATGCTCGAGCCCACCATGACGAGCGCGGCCGCCTTGGCGAGCGGGATGCCGAGCGCCTTGGAGACGAAGGGCACGGTGCGCGAGGCCCGCGGATTCGCCTCGAGCACGTAGAGCACGCCCTGGCCGATCGCGAACTGCACGTTGAGGAGCCCTCGCACGCCGACGCCGCGCGCGATCGCCTCGGTCGCGTCGCGCACCCGGTCGATGACGTCCCGGCCGAGGGTGACCGGGGGAAGCGTGCAGGAGGAGTCCCCCGAGTGAATGCCGGCTTCCTCGAGGTGCTCCATGACGCCGCCGATGTAGAGCTCGCTTCCGTCGTAGAGCGCGTCGACGTCGATCTCGATCGCGTCGTCGAGGAACCGGTCGACGAGCAGCGGGAGGCCCGGTGCGATGATCGCCTGGTCGGCGACGCGGTCGAAGTAGCCGCCGAGGGACTCGGTGTCGTAGACGATCTCCATGCCGCGGCCGCCGAGCACGTAGGAGGGGCGCACGAGCACCGGGTAGCCGATCTCCTCGGCGACCGCGACCGCGCTCGCGAGGTCGGTCGCCGTGCCGTTGCGCGGTGCGAGGAGTCCCGCGGCGTCGAGGATGCCGGAGAACAGGCCGCGCTCCTCGGCGAGGTCGATCGCCGCGGGCGAGGTGCCGAGGATGGGCACTCCCGCCGCCTCGAGGCCCTTGGCGAGCCCGAGCGCGGTCTGGCCGCCGAGCTGGACGATGACGCCGACGAGCTCCCCGCTCGCACTCTCGGCGTCGATGACCTCGAGCACGTCCTCGAGAGTGAGCGGCTCGAAGTACAGCCGGTCGCTCGTGTCGTAGTCGGTCGAGACCGTCTCGGGGTTGCAGTTGACCATGATCGTCTCGAAGCCGGCATCCGAGAGGGCGAAGGCCGCGTGCACGCAGGAGTAGTCGAACTCGACGCCCTGCCCGATGCGATTCGGGCCGGAGCCCAGGATGACGACCTTGCGGCGATCGCTCGGGACGACCTCGGTCTCGAGGTCGTAGCTCGAGTAGTGGTACGGCGTGAGCGCCGGGAACTCCCCCGCGCAGGTGTCGACGGTCTTGAAGACCGGACGCACCCCCAGCCCGTGCCGGAGCGCGCGCACCTCCTCCTCGCGCACGCCGCGCAGCTGCGCAAGCTGGGCATCCGAGAATCCGTGGTTCTTGGCGAGCCGCAGCAGGTCGGCATCCAGCGCCGTCGCCGCGCGCACCTCGTCGGCCACCTCGTTGAGAGCCACGATCTGGTCGACGAACCACGGGTCGATCCCGGTCGCCGCGAAGACCTCCTGGACGCCGGGGCCGGCCCGCAGCGCCTGCTGCACCGTCACGATGCGACCGTCGGTCGGGACGCTCGCGAGGGCGAGCAGCTCGGCCTTGTCGCCCGGCTCGCCGTCCCAGTGGAAGCTCGACCCGCGCTTCTCGAGCGAGCGCAGCGCCTTCTGGAGCGCCGTCGTGTAGTTGCGGCCGATCGCCATGGCCTCGCCGACCGACTTCATGGTCGTCGTGAGCCGGGGATCGGCGGCGGGGAACTTCTCGAAGGCGAACCGCGGGACCTTGACGACGACGTAGTCGAGGGTCGGCTCGAAGCTCGCCGGGGTGACCCTCGTGATGTCGTTGGGGATCTCGTCGAGCCGGTAGCCGATCGCGAGCTTCGCCGCGATCTTCGCGATCGGGAAGCCGGTCGCCTTGCTCGCGAGCGCGCTCGAGCGGGAGACCCTCGGGTTCATCTCGATGACGATGACGCGGCCGTTCGCCGGGTCGACCGCGAACTGGATGTTGCACCCCCCGGTGTCGACGCCGACGAGGCGGATGATCTCGATCCCGATGTCGCGCAGCCTCTGGAACTCGCGATCGGTCAGCGTGAGCGCCGGCGCGACGGTGATGGAGTCGCCGGTGTGCACGCCGACCGGGTCGACGTTCTCGATCGAGCATACGACGACGGTGTTGTCCGAGGTGTCGCGCATGAGCTCGAGCTCGTACTCCTTCCAGCCGAGGATCGACTCCTCGAGCAGCACCTCGGTCGTCGGGCTCTGGTGGAGCCCGTCGGCGACCATGCGCTCGAGCTCCTCGCGCGTGTAGGCGAAGCCGCTGCCGAGCCCGCCCATCGTGAAGGAGGGGCGGATGACGAGCGGGTAGCCCAGATCCTCCGCGAAGCCGACCGCTTCCTCGACGGTGTGCGCGATGTGCGAGCGCGCGACCTCGGCGCCGGCCTGGATGACGAGCTCCTTGAAGAGCTGCCGGTCCTCGCCCTTTTGGATCGCCTCGAGATTCGCGCCGATGAGCTCGACCCCGTACTTCTCGAGCACGCCGTGCTCGTGCAGCTCGATCGCGGCGTTGAGGGCCGTCTGGCCGCCGAGCGTCGGCAGGATGGCATCCGGCCGCTCCTTGGCGATGATCGTCTCGATGACCTCCCAGGTGATGGGCTCGACGTAGGTCGCGTCGGCGAAGTCGGGATCGGTCATGATCGTCGCCGGGTTCGAGTTGATGAGGATGACGCGCACGCCCTCCTCGCGCAGGACGCGGCAGGCCTGGGTGCCGGAGTAGTCGAACTCGCAGGCCTGGCCGATGACGATCGGGCCGGAGCCGATCACGAGCACAGAGCGGATGTCGTCGCGCCTGGGCATATCAGCGGACGTCCTTCCTGGAGATCACGAGCTCCCGGAACCGGTCGAAGAGGTAGTTCGCGTCATGGGGCCCGGCCGCCGCCTCCGGGTGGTACTGCACCGAGAACGCGGGGAGGTCGAGCGCGCGCAATCCCTCGACGACGCCGTCGTTGAGGTTCACATGGCTGACCTCGACGCGGCCGAAGCCGGCCGGCGACTCGGACACTCCCTCGGTGGGGGCCTCGACCGCGAAGCCGTGGTTGTGGGCGGTGATCTCGGTGCGCCCGGTCGCGCGGTCGACGACGGGCTGGTTGATGCCGCGATGCCCGAAGGGGAGCTTGTAGGTGCCGTAGCCGAGCGCGCGGCCGAGGAGCTGGTTGCCGAAGCAGATGCCGAAGAACGGCAGGCCGCGCCGCAGTACCTCCTGGAGCAGCTCGACGTGCCGGTCGGAGGCGCCGGGGTCGCCCGGTCCGTTCGAGAAGAAGACGGCATCCGGGGCGAGCGCGAAGAGCTCCTCGGCGGGAGTCGCCTCCGGGACGACGATGACCTCGAACCCGCGCGCCGTGAGGTAGCGCAGCGTCGAGGCCTTGACCCCGAGATCGAGCACGGCGACCGACCCGATCCGCCCGCCCTCGGCAGGCATCCGGTAGGGCTCCGGCGTCGAGACGCGCGCCGAGAGGTTGAGGCCGACCATCTCCTCGCCCGCGAGCACGAGCGCGAGCTGTTCCGCCGGCTCGAGCGCGGCATCCGGCCCCGAGAAGACGCCGGCGCGCATGACGCCGACCGAGCGGAGCCGGCGTGTGACGGCACGCGTGTCGATCCCGCTCATGCCGACGACGCCCTGAGCGGTCAGCTCCTCGTCGAGACTGCCCGTCGCCCGGAAGCTCGACACGGTGCGCGAGGGGTCGCGCACGACGAGACCGGCGACCCAGATGCGCCCGGACTCCGGATCCTCGTCGTTGACCCCGGTATTGCCGATGTGCGGAGCGGTCATGAGCACGATCTGGCCGGCATAGGAGGGGTCGGTGATGGTCTCCTGATATCCGGTCATCCCGGTGGAGAACACCGCCTCGCCGACAGTCCTCCCGCGCGCCCCGTACGCCGACCCCGCGTACCGGGTGCCGTCCTCCAGCACGAGGACGGCGGCGTCGACCGGCGTCATCGTGCGACGCCCGCCGCGGCGTCGAGCAGGGGCTGCGCATCGCCGTCGATGCGGAGGTAGCTGTCGACGTCGAGCTCGCCCAGGCGCCAGCCGAGCAGGACGAGCCCTCCCGGCTCGACCCCCTTGTCGATCGCCCAGGTCGCGCGGGTCGCGGAGCGCAGGCTCGCGGCCGGGATGAACGCCGGGGCGGCTCCGGTGAGCTCGAGGACGACGCCGTGCTCGGCGACCGTGACGACCATCCTCGACCGGTAGCCGAGCCCGTGCACGGCGATGCGCTCGAGCGGCTCCCCCGCTCGCGTCGTCGCGACGTAGAGGCCTCCGGCGGCCGCGAGGACCCTGCCGGTGTCCGCGGGGACGCTCGCCGGGCTCGGGAGGTTCGCCTGCCGTCGCTGGCGTGCGCGCCACCCGGCGAACATCCCGACGAGGGCTGCGACGAGGATGACCCCGACGATGACACTGGGCAGGAGCCTATCCACGCTGTTCCGCTCTCCGTTCCGCCGCGCGCTGCGCGACCTCGTTCTCGTCGACGAGCTCTCCGTCTCGCACGGTCTCGTAGCCCCGGTGGATCGTCGCGACGACACGCCCGGGGAGCGTGGTCGACAGGTACGGCGAGTTCACCGACCGGCCGCGCAGGTCGTCTGCCGAGAAGACCCGGCTCGCGCTCGGGTCGACGAGGGTGAGCTCGGCAGGCGCCCCGGCCGCAATTCCGCGGTCGTAGCCGTCGAGCCCGCCGATCGCCGCGGGCGTCGCCGAGAGGACACGCGCGATCTCCGCCCATCCGAGCACACCGGTGTCGACGAGCGCGGCCTGGACGACGGAGAGGGCCGACTCGAGTCCGACCATGCCGAAGGCGGCGGTGCTCCACTCGCAGTCCTTGGCCTCGCGCGGATGCGGTGCATGGTCGGTCGCGATCGCGTCGACCGTGCCGTCGGCGAGCCCCGCGCGAAGCGCTTCGACGTCCTCCTGCCTGCGCAGGGGCGGGTTGACCTTGAACCGGGAGTCGTAGCCGCGCGCGAGGTCCTCGGTGAGCAGGAGATGGTGCGGGGTGACCTCCGCGGTCACCCGGATCCCCCTGGCCTTCGCCCAGCGCACGACCTCGACCGAGCCGGCCGTCGACAGGTGGCAGACGTGGAGCCGTGCGCCCACGTGCTCGGCGAGCAGCACGTCGCGCGCGACGATCGCCTCCTCGGCGACCGCGGGCCAGCCGCCGAGCCCGAGCTCGCTGCTGAGCGCGCCCTCGTTGAGCTGGCCCCCCTCGGTGAGCCTCGGCTCCTGGGCGTGCTGGGCGATGACGCCCCCGAAGGACTTCACGTACTCGAGCGCGCGGCGCATGAGCAGGGCGTCCGAGACGCACTTCCCGTCGTCGGAGAAGACGCGCACGCGCGCCCGGCTCCCGGCCATCGCCCCGATCTCGGCGAGGGTCTGGCCGTCGAGCCCGACCGTCACGGCCCCCACCGGGCGCACCGTGACGTAGCCGGCAGCCTGCCCGAGCGACATGACCTGCTCGACGACGCCAGCCGTGTCGGCGACGGGCGAGGTGTTCGCCATGGCGTGCACCGCGGTGAATCCGCCCATCGCGGCCGCGCGGGAGCCGGTGAGCACCGTCTCGCTGTGCTCGAAGCCCGGTTCGCGCAGGTGGGTGTGGAGGTCGACGAGCCCCGGGAGCGCGACGAGCCCCTCGGCGTCGACGACCCTGGCCTTGCCGTGGGAGAGTCCGCCACCGAGCTCGGCCACGACGCCGTCGGCCACGAGGATGTCGGTCCTGGCGCCGTCGGGCAGCGCCGCGCCGCGGATGAGGATCCGGCTCATGCGCCGACCTCCTGGGAGTCGGCCTGTCGAGAGCCTGACAGCAGCAGATACAGCACGGCCATCCTCACCGAGACCCCGTTGGCGACCTGTTCGCGCACCGTGGACCGCGTCGAGTCGGCGGCGCTGGCGGAGATCTCGAGACCGCGGTTCATCGGACCGGGGTGCATGACCATGCTAGCCGCCGGGAGCCGCGCCATCCGCTCGTCGTCGAGACCCCACTGGCGGGAGTACTCGCGGGCGTTCGGGAAGAAGGCGTCGTGCATCCGCTCCTCCTGGATGCGCAGCATCATGACGACGTCGGGTGCCTCGTCGATCGCCCGGTCGAGGTCGTAGCCCTGGGTCGCCGGCCAGCCGTCGATCGCCACCGGCATGAGGGTCGCCGGCGCGACGAGGTCGACGCTCGCCCCGAGGCTCGCGAGCAGCCAGACGTTCGAGCGGGCGACGCGGGAGTGCAGGATGTCCCCGACGATCACGACCCGCGTCCCGTCGAGGCCGCGGCCGCGCACATCCTCGCCGTGGAGCCGCTTGCGGATCGTGTAGGCGTCGAGGAGCGCCTGGGTGGGATGCTCGTGGGTGCCGTCGCCCGCGTTGACGATGCCGGCGTCGATCCAGCCGCTCGCGGCGAGCACCTCGGGCGCCCCGGATGCGGCGTGCCGCACGACGACGGCGTCCGCTCCCATCGCGGCGAGCGTCTGGGCGGTGTCCTTGAGGCTCTCCCCCTTCGAGACGCTCGAACCCTTCGCGCTGAAGTTGATAACGTCCGCGCTCAGGCGCTTCGCCGCCGCCTCGAAGGAGATGCGCGTGCGGGTCGAGTCCTCGTAGAAGAGGTTGACGACCGTGCGGCCGCGGAGCGCGGGCAGCCGGGGGACCTCGCGCCCGGCGACCTCGGCCATGTCCTCGGCGACGTCGAGGATCTCGATGGCCTCCTCGCGGCCGAGGTCCCTCGTGCTCAGCAGGTGCCTCATGGCTCGATCGTCACCTCCTCGAGCCCGTCGATCTCCTCGAGCCGCACGTTGATGCGCTCGGCGAGCGAGCTCGGGAGGTTCTTGCCGACGAAGTCCGCCCTGATCGGCAGCTCGCGATGACCGCGATCCACGAGGACCGCGAGGCGCACCGCCTTCGGCCGGCCGAGGTCGGTCAAGGCGTCGAGGGCGGCCCTGATGGTGCGCCCGGAGAAGAGCACGTCGTCGACGAGCACGACGGTCTTGCCGTCGATGCCGCCCGGCGGGATGCGGGTCGGTCGCGGCGTCCGGGTGCGGTTGCGGGAGAGGTCGTCGCGGTGCATCGTCACGTCGAGCGTCCCGACCGTGCCGCTGCCCGGCTCGATCGACTCGAGGGCGGCGCCGATGCGCTCGGCGAGCACGACTCCGCGCGTCGGGATGCCGAGGAGGACGAGATCCGAGCCGCCGCGATTGGACTCGAGGATCTCGTGGGAGATGCGGGTGAGCGCGCGTGAGATATCAGAGTGCTGCAGCACCGTGCGTGCAGTCATTCCGACCTCCTTCCCCGCCTCTCGGGACGGACTTTAAAGGATGTCTGGTGACTCCACTATAGGCCTCGCTGGCCCGACACCTGCGCGATGCGGCCGAGCAGGCCGTTGACGAAGCCCGCCGAGTCCTCCGTGCTGTAGGTGCGGGCCGCGGCGACGGCCTCGGCGATCGCCACGCCATCCGGGACTTGCGGGTTGAACATGAGCTCCCAGATGCCCATCCGCACGATCGCCCGGTCGATGGCCGGCATGCGGGCGATCGTCCAGCCCTGCGCGTAGGTCTCGATGAGCTCATCGATCTCGACGAGATGCTCCTCGACGCCCTCGGCGAGCTGCCGGGCGTAGCCCCACGACGACTCCCGCTTCGGCTCGTGCGCCGCCCGCGCCGCCTCGGTCGCCACGGCGGCGCCGATCGGCTCCGACCGGAGGTCCGCGCCGTACAGCAGGTCGAGGGCACGCTTGCGGGCCTTGGTGCGCGCGCTCATGGTGGGGGTGCTCGCGCTCAGTCGTTGACGCGGCCGAGGTAGTCCCCGGTGCGCGTGTCGACCTTGACCCGCGTGCCCTGCTCGAGGAAGAGCGGCACCTGGATCTGGTAGCCCGTCTCGACCGTCGCGGGCTTCGTCCCCCCGGTCGACCGGTCGCCCTGGAGGCCGGGCTCGGTGTGGGTGATCTCGAGCACGACGGAGGCCGGGAGCTCGACGTAGAGCGGCTCGCCGTCGTGCAGCGCGATCGTCACCTCCTGGTTCTCGAGCATGAAGTTGGGCGCGTCGCCGACCTGCTCCTCGGAGAGGGTGATCTGGTCGTAGTCGGAGGTGTTCATGAACACGAAGCCGTCGCCGTCCTTGTACAGGTACTGGAAGTCGCTGCGGTCGACCGTCTCGGTCTCGATCTTCGCCCCGGCGTTGAAGGTGCGGTCGACGGTCTTGCCGGTGCGCACGTTCTTGACCTTGGTGCGCACGAAGGCGCCGCCCTTGCCGGGCTTGACGTGCTGGAACTCGATGACGGTCCACAGCCCCCCGTCCATGTTGAGCACGACGCCGTTGCGAATGTCTGCGGTTGAGGCCATCCCCCGAGTTTACGGGGTCAGCCGGAGCGGCGGCGAACCAGCTCGAGGGCGAGCAGATACGAGTCGAAGCCGAACCCGGCGATGACTCCCGTCGCGACGCCGGAGATCACGCTCGTGTGCCGGAACTCCTCCCGCGCGTGCGGGTTCGAGATGTGCACCTCGACGAGCAGCAGGCCGGCATCCGTCACGAGGGCCACGGCGTCCCGCAGCGCGTAGGAGTAGTGCGTGAAGGCGGCCGGGTTGAGGATGACGTGGGAGCCGGTGTCGACGGCCTCGTGCAGCCACGAGACGAGCTCGGACTCCGAGTCGGTCTGCCGCACCTCGACCGCGAGATCGCCGGATGCCGCCTCGAGCTCCGCGCGGAGGTCGTCGAGCGTGAGCGCGCCGTAGACCTCGGGCTCCCTGCTCCCGAGCCGGCCGAGGTTGGGTCCGTTGAGCACGAGCACGCGGGTCATGGCTGACACTCTAACTTCCGATCTCCTGGTAAGCCGCGAAGAGGAGCGACTGATCGGGCCCGGCGAGCACCGTCGGGCGGGCGACATCGTCGAGGATGATGAACCGCAGCAGGTCGCCCCTGGCCTTCTTGTCGCGCTTCATGACGCTCAGCAGGGTCTTCCAGCGGCCGGCAGGGTAGCTCACCGGCAGCTCGAGCGACTCCAGGATGCTGCGGTGCCGGTCGACGACCGTATCGGAGAGCCGGCCGGCGAGCCGCGCGAGCTCGGCCGCGTACATCATGCCGATCGAGACGGCCGCGCCGTGACGCCACTGGAACCGCTCGGCATACTCGATCGCGTGCCCGAGCGTGTGCCCGTAGTTGAGGATCTCGCGCAGGCCGGACTCGCGGAAGTCCTCGCCGACGACGCGCGCCTTGACCCCGATCGCCAGCTCGACCGCCCGGCGGAACTCCTCGGTCCCGGGGTCGGTCGCGACCGCGGCATCCCTCTCGACGAGCTCGAGGATCTCGGGCTCGGCGATGAAACCGCACTTGACGATCTCCGCGAAGCCGGCGAGCAGGTCGTTGCGCGGGAGGCCGGCGAGGATGTCGAGGTCGGCGATGACCGCCGCAGGCGCGTAGAACGCCCCCACGAGGTTCTTCCCCTCGGAGGTGTTGATACCGGTCTTGCCGCCGACGGCCGCGTCGACCATGCCGAGCACGGTCGTCGGGACCTGCACGAGCCTGACGCCGCGCAGCCAGGTCGCGGCGACGAAGCCGGCGAGGTCGGTCGCCGCCCCTCCCCCGAAGCCGACCACGGCATCCGACCTCGTGAAGTCGGCGGTGCCGAGGATCTGCCAGCAGAACGCCGCGACCTCGACGCGTTTGGCGGCCTCGCCATCCGGGATCTCGGCCAGGAGCACCTCGTAGTCGCCCGAGAGCCGATCCCTGAGCTCGCCCGCGATGACCGCGAGCGACGGCTGGTGCACGACGAGCACCTTCCTGACCTCCGGGCCGAGCTGCCCGGCGAGGTCGTCGAGGACGCCCTGGCCCACATGGACGTCGTACGGGGTCGCCCCCCCGACGGAGATCGTCGTCATCCCTGCTCCTCCCGCTGGACCCACTCGGCCAGCTCGTGCGCCATCGAGCCCGCGGTGCGGTGCGAGCTGTCGATCGTGCGCGTCGCGAGCTGCTCGTAGACCTCGCGCCGCTCCTCCACGATCCGCTTCCACGACTCCATGCCGTCCCTCAGCAGCGGACGTGCCGTACCGCCCAGCCGCCTCTGCACCGCCTCGGGGCTCACGGTCACCAGCAGCACGCGCTGCCCCGCGAGGTCGTCCCTCGTGTCCCGGTTCAGGATCGCCCCTCCGCCGAGCGAGACGACGGCCCGCTCGCCGAGCGCGCGGGAGACCTCGAGGCGCTCCGCCGCGCGGAACCATTCCTCCCCGCGCTCGCTGAAGATCGTCGCGATCGGGCCGTGCTGGGCGACGATCCGTCGGTCGGTGTCGACGAAGGGGACCCGCAGCAGTCGCGCGACCTGCTTGCCGAGCACGCTCTTGCCCGCGCCGGGCGGGCCGATCACGATGAGCAGGGGCCGCTCCTCCATCAGCCCGGCTCGTGCAGCGCGGAGTCGGTACGGAGGTTCTGCGGGATCGCGGCGAGATAGCCCTCGAGGTTGCGACGCGTCTCGGCGAGGGAGTCGCCTCCGAACTTCTCGATCATGGCGTCCGCGAGCACGAGGGCGACCATGGCCTCGGCGACGATCCCCGCCGCGGGCACGGCGCACACGTCGGAGCGCTGATGATGCGCCTCCGCCGCGCCGCCCTGTGCGACATCCACCGTCCGCAGCGCGTGCGGCACGGTCGAGATGGGCTTCATGGCCGCGCTCACGCGGAGCATCCCGCCCGTGCTCATCCCGCCCTCCGTGCCGCCGGCCCGATCGGTCGCGCGCGCGATCCCGGCCTCGGTCGCGAAGAGCTCGTCGTGCGCCGCCGAGCCGCGGCGCGCAGCCGTGCGGAAGCCGTCCCCGACCTCGACGCCCTTGATCGCCTGGATGCCCATGAGCGCGGCGGCCAGGCGCGCGTCGAGGCGGCGGTCCCAGTGCGCGTAGGAGCCGAGCCCCGGTGGAAGCCCGTAGGCGAGCACCTCGACGACGCCGCCGAGCGTGTCGCCGTCCTTCTGCGCCGCGTCGACCTCGGCGACCATGCGCTCGCTCGTGGCGGCATCCGCGCACCGGAGCGGGTCGGCGTCGAGGCGGGCGACGTCGTCGGGCGTCGGCAGCGGTGCATCGTCGGGCACCCGCACCGTGCCGATCGAGAGGGTGTGGCTGAGCAGCCGGACGCCGAGCTCGCCGAGGAAGGCGCGGACGA
>JBIQHP010000149.1:0-3131 GCA_044508495.1 Clavibacter sp. | reverse complement strand
GTCTCGAGCACCGAGGCCTCTCCGTCGTCGACGTGCGCGACACTCACCGTCCACCGCCAGCCAGGGTAACCGGCCATGGTGGTGTCGAAGTAGATCGTGAGAACGCCGTCCTCGCCGGTCACCGATCCGGCCGGGTCCCCGATCGTGCCCGCCGTCGTGATGTCGAGGAGCGCGGCCCGGGCGAGCGCGACATCCTGCTCGGTCGGCGCCGCCGCGCGCGAGTCAGGCATCCAGGTCGTCCGCGACCTTGCGCAGCATGGCGGCGATCTTGCGGGAGTGGCTCGACTCCGGGTAGCGCCCGCGCTTGAGGTTCGAGCCGATGCCGTCGAGCACCTTCACGAGATCCTCCACGATGACGGCCATGTCGTCCGCCGGCTTGCGGGTGAGCTTCGCGAGGCTCGGCGGCGACTCGAGCACGCGCACCGAGAGCGCCTGCGCCCCGCGCTTGCCGTCGGCGATGCCGAACTCGAGCTTCATCCCGCTCTTGATCGTCACCCCGGCCGGAACCGCAGAGGCGTGCAGGAAGACCTCCTGGCCGTCATCGGAGCTGATGAAGCCGAAGCCCTTGTCCTCGTCATAGAACTTGACCTTGCCGGTGGGCATGTCACTACCTCTTCCTCGGTCGCTGCGCCGGTGGGCGCGGACGATCTCCTGCACCAAGCCTACGGGCAATCCCGTGGTGCGTATCCTTGTGACTGTGAGCAAGAACATCGCCTCTGCTGCCCCGCGTCCCGGGATCAACCGCCTCGAGCGGACCCTCGCCATCATGATCGTCGCGATCGTCGCCCTCGCCCTCGTGTGCTTCGTCGCCGTCATCGCCGCCACCTACCTGGGCGTCGGCAAGGATGACGGCTTCAGCCAGGGGATCTGGCCCGCCGTGTTCTTCGTTCCCTACCTCGGTCTTCCCCTCGCCTTCGTGCTCATCGTCATCGTGATCGTCTCCAACGGCCTCCGCCGCTCGAGGGCGGTCAGGGCACCGCGCGATCGCGCGCACGACCGGGGTCTATGACGAGCACGACTGCACTCGCCGCCCGATTGCGGGCCATGGACGACGATGAGCTCGTCGCCGTGCTCGCGAGGCGCGGAGTCGCGGTCGCGGGCATCCGGGACTTCTTCGACCTCGCCGACGCGCTCCTCGAGCCGGCCTCGCTCCAGGCCTGCCTCCGCCGGCTCGACCGGCACGCCCTGGCCGGCCTCGCGGCGCTCGGCGAGAAGCGGATGCCGGCACGCGATGCCGCCGCCGCTCTCGGGCTCGACCTCCCGGCCCTCGCCCGACTGCACGAGCACCTCCTCCTCGACGAGAACGCGGAGGGCGTCGCCACCTGGGCCGAGGCGACGGGACAGCTCCGGCGCTGGCCATCGCTCGGCCTCCCCGACCCCCTGGACGACTCCCCGCCACCCGAGCACGACACGGTCGCCACGGCGGACCGGATCGCCGCCGACCGGGCCGCCGCCGAGCACGCCTTCGCCGCGGCGACGGCGACCGCCGAGCTGCTCTTCGCGCTCGAGCGGGAGCCGGCGCGTCTGCTCGCCCGCGGCGGCCTCGGCCAGCCCGAGACCCGGCGCCTGGCCCAGGCGCTGGCGGTCGAAGAGCCCGCGGTCGCGACGCTCGTCGCCGTCGCCGAGCAGGCCGGACTCCTGCGTCGGGACGGCTCCGAGCTCGTGCCCGGCGACGGAGGGGCCGGATGGCTCGCCCGACCCGTGAGCGGCCGCTGGGTCGCGCTCGCGGAGGCCTGGGCCGTCGGCCTGCCGGGCGACATCCGGTCTCGCATCGCCGAGCACTCGGACACGCTCTGGGGGCCGGGCCTTCGCGACTGGCTGGCCTGGCTCTACCCGGCCGGCGGCGAGTGGCTCCCCGAGCGCGTCGACGTGCGGCTCGCGGAGACCGAGCGGCTCGGCATCACGGCGGACGAGATCCTGAGCGCTCCCGGCGCGGCGCTGCTCGCGGGGGACTCCGAGCGCGCCGAAGCGCTTCTCGCCGCGCTGCTGCCGCCGGCCGTCGACAGGGTCTACCTGCAACAGGACCTCTCGGCCGTCGCCCCCGGACCGCTCGAGCCCGCCGTCGACGCGCGACTGCGGTCGATGGCCGAGGTCGAGGGGCGTGCGATCGCCTCGCGGTTCCGGTTCACGGCCGAGAGCCTCAGGCGGGCGATCGCCGGCGGCGAGACGGCGGAGTCGCTGCGCGCGTTCCTCGCCGAGGTGTCGCTCACCGGTGTTCCCCAGCCTCTCGAATACCTCATTGAGGAGAGCGCCGCGCGCCACGGGCTGCTGCGCGTCGGCTCGTTGCCACCGGGCGACCCGGAGGCGGTGAGCTACGTGCGGTCGGAGGACTCGGCGCTGCTCGGCACCGTACACGTCGACCGGAGCCTGGGCGCTCTCGCCCTCAGGGCCAGCGACATGAACCGGATCGTCAGCCGGCGCGACCGGGCACAGGTGTACTGGGCGCTCGCCGACGCGCGCTACCCGGTGGCCGCCGAGGACGCCCGCGGCCGGATCGTGCAGCTGCGCAGGCCCACGACGGCGCGCGTGAGCGCCGCCTCGACCCCCGACCCGGTCCGCCAGCTCGTGGAGCGGCTGCGCCTCGCCGATGCCGGCGCCCCCGCCGACCCGGGCCAGGCCTGGCTGTACCGGCAGCTCGAGGCGGCCATCCGGTCGAAGGAGACCGTGACCGTGAGCGTGCGGATGCCGAACGGCACGATCGTCGACTACCGCCTCGAGCCGGCGAGCGTCGCCGGCGGGCGGCTGCGAGCGCGCGACCCGCTCTCCGAGATCGAGCGCACGCTCCCCCTCTCGAGCATCGCCGCCGTCTCGCCGGGCGGGACGTAGACTGGAATGTTATGTCTGACGGCCCCCTCATCGTGCAGAGCGATCGCACCGTGCTGCTCGAGGTCGCGCATCCGGATGCCGAGGACGCCCGCCACGACCTCGCCGTCTTCGCCGAGCTCGAGCGGGCTCCGGAGCACATCCACACCTACAGGGTGACCCGGCTCGGCCTGTGGAACGCGCGCGCGGCCGGCCACGACGCCGAGGACATGATCGCCGTGCTCGAGCGCTGGTCGCGCTTCCCGGTTCCGCAGTCGGTGACCGTCGACATCCGGGAGACCGTCGCCCGCTACGGCCGCCTCGTGATC
>JBIQHP010000018.1:20678-25544 GCA_044508495.1 Clavibacter sp. | reverse complement strand
TCGACGACACCGAGAGCGGGGGCGAGCGGCCGGCGCACTCCGCGCTGCTCGCGGCGGGCATCCACGTCGTCGAGCACCTCACGAACCTCGGGGAGTTGCCGTCGAGCGGGAGCCGTTTCACCGCAGTTCCGCCCCGGGTCGAGGGCTTCGGCACCTTTCCGGTGCGCGCCTTCGCGCGGGTCTAGCGAGCGGCGTACTGCTCCCTGATGACGGGCCGGTGGTCCGGCTTCGGCTGTGCGGCGAGCTCGACGAGCCAGTCCGGCCGTTCCCCGGTGAGCGCCCAGCCGGCCTGCACGGCGGCCCCCGCAGCGACGTATTCGCCGGGCGCGGGGACGACGACCGGGAGGTCGAAGACCTGCGCCGCGATCGCCTGGACGGCCTGGTTCTGGGCGGCCCCGCCGATGAGCAGGATGCGCTCGGCTCGGATGCCGCAGGCGCGCAGCGCGTCCAGGCCGTCGGCGAGCCCGCACAGCATGCCCTCGATCGCGGCGCGTGCGAGGTTCTCGCGTGTCGTCGAGGCGAGGGTCATGCCGGTGAGCCGCGCGGTCGCGTCGGGCAGGTTCGGGGTGCGCTCGCCCTCGAAGTAGGGAGTGAGGACGAGTCCGCGGGCGCCCGGCTCCGCCGCGAGGGCAAGCCTGCCGAGCTCGTCGTGGTCCGTGCCGAGCAGGTCCGCGATCGCGGTGAGCGTACGTGCGGCGTTGAGGGTCGCGACGAGCGGGAGGAAGCCGCCCGCGGCATCCGCGAACCCCGCGATCGTGCCGGACTCGTCGCGCACCGGCCGGTCGGTCACGGCGAAGACCGTGCCGCTCGTGCCGATCGAGACGACGACGTCGCCCGTGGTCGCGCCGAGCCCGAGCGCGGCCGCGGCGTTGTCGCCCGCTCCCGCCCCCACCACGAGTCCTGTCGAAAACGAAGGAGAATCGGCCGCGACGCGCCGCGCACCGGCTGGATCCATCACGGTCGGGAGGATTACTCCTTCATTTTCGTCCAGCGATCGGCGAAGGGCGCGGACGATGAGGTCGCGGTCGTAGGAGTTCGTCGCAGGGTCGAAGTAGCTCGTGCCGCTCGCGTCGGAGCGATCGGTCACGAGTTCGCCGAGTTCCGGGCCGAGCGGGCTGTCGCCGGCGGGGCCGAAGCCGCGCAGTCGCCAGGTCAGCCAGTCGTGGGGAAGCGCGACGGCGGCGAGGCGCGCGGCGTTCTCCGGCTCGGCGTCGGCGAGCCACCGCAGCTTGGTGAGGGTGAAGGACGCGACGGGAACCGACCCGGTGCGGCGTGCGAGCTCGGCCGCCCCGACTTCGTCGATGAGATCGGAGGCCGCCTGCGCCGAGCGGGTGTCGTTCCAGAGCAGGGCCGGGCGGATGACGCGGCCCGCGGCATCCAGCGCCACCATGCCGTGCTGCTGGCCGCCGATCGAGATCGCGGCCACGTCGTCGAGCCCGCCGGCATCCGCCACCGCCGCGAGCAGCGCCCGCCACCACTCCTCGGGGTCGACCTCGGTGCCTTCCGGATGTGGCGCCCGCCCGCTGCGCACGATCGCACCCGTCGCGAACTCCCGCACGACGACCTTGCAGCTCTGGGTCGAGGAGTCGACGCCCGCGACGAGTGTCATCCCGCCTCCCGCGCGGCCGAACGAAAACGAAGGAGATCCGACCGGAATCGACCGGAAAGGGCGCGAAGTGGTCGCATCCGGGCCATTCTCCTTCGTTTTGGTTGCTGCCGCAGGGGTCAGCGGGCGCCCAGGAGGTGCTCGGTCGCGAGCTGCTGCAGTCGCACGAAGCCGAAGCCGCGGCCGCCGAAGTAGGCTCCGGCGTCGAAGTCCTCGAAGGCGCTGCGATCGGCGAGCAGGTCGTCGTAGCTCTCGCCTTCGGCGAGCGTCGGCACGGCGAGCTCCGGCACGCGGGCGGCGGCGAGCGCCTCCTGCACCTCGGGGTCCGCTCGGAAGGCCGCCGCCCGCTCCTTGAGCAGCAGATAGTTGCGCATGTTCGCGGCGGCCGAGGTCCACACGCCCTCGGCGTCCTCAGTGCGCGAAGGCTTGTAGTCGAAGTGCCGCGGCCCCTCGTAGCTCGGCCCGCCGGCCGGGCCGCCGTTCTCGAGCAGGTCGACGAGCGCGAAGGCGTTGTACAGGTCGCCGTGCGCGAAGACGAGATCCTGGTCGTACTTGATGCCGCGCTGCCCGTTGAGGTCGATGTGGAAGAGCTTGCCGTGGTAGAGCGCCTGCGCGATCCCGGCGGCGAAGTTGAGCCCGGCCATCTGCTCGTGTCCGACCTCGGGATTGACGCCGACGAGCTCGGGCCGCTCGAGGCTCTCGATGAAGGCGAGCGCATGCCCGACCGTCGGCAGCAGGATGTCGCCCCGCGGCTCGTTGGGCTTGGGCTCGATCGCGAAGCGGATGTCGTAGCCCTTGTCCGTGACGTAGTCGCCGAGCAGGTTGACGGCCTCGCGATAGCGTTCGAGGGCGCTGCGGATGTCCTTGGCCGCGTCATATTCTGCGCCCTCGCGGCCACCCCACATGACGAAGGTCCTGGCTCCGAGCTCGGCCGCGAGGTCGAGGTTGCGCAGGACCTTGCGCAGCGCGAACCGCCGCACCGCGCGGTCGTTGGAGGTGAAGCCGCCGTCCTTGAACACGGGCGCGCTGAACAGGTTCGTGGTGATCATCGGGACCGCGAGCCCGGTGTCGGCGAGAGCCTGCTTGAGGCGGTCGATCTGCTTCTGGCGCTCGGCATCCGTCGACCCGAAGGCGAACAGGTCGTCGTCGTGGAAGGTGAGGCCCCAGGCGCCGAGCTCGGTGAGGCGGGTGACCGCCTCGACGACGTCGAGCGGCGGCCTCGTCGGTCCGCCGAAGGGGTCGGTGCCGTTGTAGCCGATGGTCCACAGCCCGAAGCTGAACCGGTCGGCGGCGGTGGGTGCGGGGATGGCCATGGTGACTCCTGCGTCCTGACGTAAATGTTGTGGCATCCAACTTATCGCAGTCCTCGCTTCCCGTAAAGCGATTTTCTCCGAGCGATGCCACGCAATACAGGCTCCGGCACCTCGAACTCGCCCCGATAGTTTCGGAAAATCGTGCTCGTATCATTAGACTTGCCGCGCGAGAAAGGACGCGCATGGCAGGTTCGAGTACGGCCCGGGTGACCCTCGCGGACGTGGCGCACGAGGCCGGCGTCTCCCTCTCGACGATCTCCAAGGTGCTCAACGGCCGGCCCGACGTCTCCGCGGGCACGCGCGCTCGCGTCGAGCGGATCCTCGCGAGCAACGGCTATCTCCGCCGCACGAGCGAGAAATCCGGCAGCGGGCTCATCGAGCTCGTCTTCCACGAGCTCGAGAGCGCCTGGTCGATGGAGATTATCCGCGGCGTCGAGAACGTCGCGGCGGAGAACGGCATGAGCGTCGTCCTCACCGAGAGCGGGAGCAGGCATGCCCCCGCGCCCGACTGGATCGAGGGGGCGCTGCGCCGTCGCCCGGTCGGGGTGGTTCTCGTCTTCTCCGACCTGCCGCGCGAGTACCGCGAGATGCTCAAGCGCCGGACGATCCCGTTCGTCATCATCGACCCCGCCGGCGACCCCTCCCCGGACGTTCCCTCCGTCGGCTCGGCGAACTGGTCGGGCGGCCTCATGGCCACCCGCCACCTCATCGAGCTCGGCCACACGAGGATCGCGGCGATCACCGGCCCGGACGACATGATGTGCTCCCACGCGAGGCTCGACGGCTTCCGGTCGGCGATGGGCTCGGCCGGCATCCCGATCCGTCCCGAGTGGGTGCGCTACGGCAACTTCCACACCTCCGGCGGCGAGCAGCACGGCAGGGAGCTGCTCGAGGGCACCGACCGGCCTACGGCCATCTTCGCCGGGAGCGACCTCCAGGCCCTCGGCGTGCTCGAGGCGGTGCGGGGCCTGAGCCTGCGCGGCTCCGGTCTGCGCGTGCCCGAGGAGCTCTCGGTCGTCGGCTACGACGACATCCCCCTCGCGAAGTGGGTGAGCCCCCGTCTCACGACGGTGCGGCAGCCGCTGAGGCGGATGGCCGAGGAGGCCTCGCGCCTCGTGCTCAGGATGAGCAAGGCCCCGCTCGAGGTCGTCCCGCGGATGGATCTGGCGACGAGTCTCATCGTCCGCGAGAGCACGGCGCCCCCTCCCGCCGGCGGATGAGTCCCGAACCGGGTGGTGCCGTCAATCCGGTCCCGAGCCCCGTGCTCGAGGCGGAGGGCGGAGGCATCGCGCTCACCTTCGACGACGGCCCGAACGGCGAGGACACGAGCGCGTTGCTCGACCTCCTCGCGGGGCACGGGATCCGAGCGGTGTTCTGCGTCGTCGGCGAGAGCATCCGCGCCCCGGGTGGGGCGGCGCTGCTGCGCAGGACGGTGGCCGAAGGCCACCTGCTCGGGAACCACTCGACCGACTTCCGCTCCCTCGGCGCGCTCGGTGCCGCGGCGGCGAGGCGGCGGATGCTGGAGAACCTCGGCATCATCCGCGACGCCCTGGGCGACCGTCAGGCGCCGGTCCCGTTCTTCCGCGCTCCGAACGGCGACTGGGGCGTGACGGCGGAGGTCGCCGTCTCTCTCGGGATGCAGCCGCTCGCGGTCGCCAACACGATCGACGACTGGCGCGAGTCGGATCCGGCGGCGCTCGCGGCGAACCTCCGCGCCGCGATGAGGCCGGGCGAGCTCGTGCTCGTGCACGACGGGGGAGGCGATCGAGGTTCCTCCGTCGAGGCCGTGCGGATCGTCGTCGAGGAGAGTCTCGCTGCGGGACTGGAGTTCACCCTGCCGCGGGGCGCTCCGGCCCGCTGACTCTCGAGCTCGCGACTCCCGAGCTCACGGGCGGACGATCTCGACCCCCGCGTGCAGGCGGCGGGTGTGGTCGACCTCGCGCGTCG
>JBIQHP010000018.1:0-20578 GCA_044508495.1 Clavibacter sp. | reverse complement strand
CGGACGATCTCGACCCCCGCGTGCAGGCGGCGGGTGTGGTCGACCTCGCGCGTCGGGCCGGTGAGCACGGCGTGCCGCTCGAGCACGATCTCGCCCGCCGAGCGCCCGAGCTGGAAGACGAGCTCTCCCGGCTCGACGATCCTGCGGCCGTCGCGCTCGGTGAACGACGC
Source organism: Clavibacter sp. (assembly GCA_044508495.1). GTDB lineage: Bacteria > Actinomycetota > Actinomycetes > Actinomycetales > Microbacteriaceae > Terrimesophilobacter. The sequence goes on along the minus strand of JBIQHP010000018.1, from coordinate 20,408 downwards.
GAGGTCGGCGGGAACTCGGAACACGACCTTTGCCGACTCTCCGGCCTCGAGCTCCACGCGCGAGAAGGCCACGAGCCGGCGGACCGGGCGCACGACCGACGCGACCGGGTCGTGCAGGTACAGCTGCACGACATCCGCCCCCGCCCTCTCCCCGGTGTTCGTCACGGCGAGGGACAGCTCGAGCTCGTCCTCGAAGGTCTCCTCGCTCGCGGTGAGATCCGTCCACTCGAAGGTCGAATAGCCGAGGCCGTGCCCGAACCAGAAGGCGGGGGTCGGGTCGATGTTCGAGACGCCGGATCGCTGCCCCAGGGGCGAGGCCAGGTAGCTCGTCGGCTGCGCGCTCGGACTCGCCGGGACGCTCACCGGGAGACGGCCGCTCGGGTTGACCCGTCCGCTCAGCACGCCGGAGATCGCGTGCGTGCCCTCCTCGCCGGGGAAGAAGGCCTGGAGGATCGCGGCCGCCTCGGTGACCGCCGCACCGAGTGCGTACGGGCGTCCGGCGAGCAGTGTCACGACGGTCGGGGTTCCCGTCGCGAGCACGGCGTCGAGGAGCTCCTGCTGGGTGCCCGGGAGCTCGAGCGAGGGGGCGTCGCAGCCCTCGCCGCTCGTGCCTCGGCCGAACAGGCCGGCACGGTCGCCGAGGGCGAGCACGACGACGTCGGCGCCCCTGGCCGCCTCGACCGCGGCGGGAATGCCCTCGCGCTCGTCGCCGTCCACGCTCGTGCCCCGCTCGTGCACGAGCTCGCTGCCCGGGAACTCCTCGCGAAGCGCCTCGAGAAGGGTCGGGAGCTCGATGCCGAGAGGGACGTCCGGATGCAGCGCCCCCACGTGACTCGGGAAGGAGTAGCAGCCGAGCACGGCGTAGGGATCGTCGGAGTTGGGCCCGATGACGGCGATGCGACCGGGAGCGACGAGGGGGAGGACCCCGTCGTTGCGCAGCAGCACGACCGCCCGCTCGGCCAGGTCCCTCGCGAGCGCGCGATTCTCCGCGCTGTCGAGGTCGACCGAGCCCCGGATGCCGCCCCCGCGGAATCCGTCCGTCCCAGTCGGACCCGCATCCACGAGGTCGACGCCGAGTCCGGAGAGTGCTGCGGGGATGGGCGACCACTCCGGGTCGAGCAGACCGAGCTCGATCTTCTGGGTGAGGACCCGGCGCAGCGCTCGGTCGATGAGCCCCTCCTCGACTTCGCCGTCGGCGACGGCCTCGAGCAGGGGAGCGCCGAAGGCCCTCAGGGTGGGGAGCTCGACGTCGATCCCGGCGCGCAGGGCGGCCACGGCTGCTTCGCCCCAGGTTCCGGCGACGCCGTGGAGCGTCTTGAGGAAGCCGATGGCGAAATAGTCGGCGACGACGGTGCCTGTGAACCCCCAGGTCTCGCGCAGCAGCCCGGTCAGCAGGCTCGGGTCGGCCGCGGAGGGGATGCCGTCGAGGTCGGTGTAGGCGTTCATGACCGAGCGGGCGCCGCCTTCGCGCAGGGCCATCTCGAAGGGCGGGAGGAGCACATCCGCGAGCTCCCTCGGACCGATCGAGACGGGGGCGAGGTTGCGGCTCCCGTGCGAGGCCGAGTAGCCGACGAAGTGCTTGAGCGTCGCGACGATGCCCGCCGACTCGAGTCCGCGCACGTAGGCGCTGCCGATCGTGCCGACGAGGTACGGATCCTCGCCGATCGTCTCCTCGACCCGGCCCCAGCGGGCGTCGCGCACGACGTCGAGCACCGGGGCGAGACCCTGGTGGATGCCGACCGAGCGCAGGTCCGCGCCGATGCGCCGCGACATCCGCTCGACGAGCTCGGGATCGAAGCTCGCACCCCAGGAGAGGGGAACCGGATACGCCGTCGCCCCCCAGGCGGCGAAGCCGGCGAGGCACTCCTCGTGGGCCATGGCGGGAATGCCGAGGCGGCTGCTCGCGACGATGCGCTCCTGGGTCCTCGCGAGCGAGATCGCGCCGAGGGCGGGGTCGACGGGCGCCGTGCCGAACGGCCTCGTGAGCTGGCCGAGCCCCCGGGGCAGCAGCTCGTCGAGGTCGACGTCGTCGGTCATCTCGTGCTGGTGCGGGGCCACCTCCCCGCCGTCGCCCGCAGCGCCGACCCACACGCCGTAGAGCTGGGCGACCTTCTCCTCGATCGTCATGACCTCGACGAGCGCCTCGACCCGCTCGGCGACGGGGAGGGAGGGGTCGCTCCAGGGCCCGGTCACGACGTCCGGCTCCAGCGCGCGGTCCAGGCTCACCCCTTCACCGCCCCGGTCAGGCCGCCGACGATCCGCTTCTCGGCGAACAGGAAGAACGCGAGGGCGGGCAGCATCGAGAGCGAGGTGTAGGCGAGCACGGCGCCCGTGTCGGCCGAGTACTGGGTGGAGAACTGCTGCACGCCGAGCGGCAGCGTCCAGAGATCCTGCGGCATTCCGCCCGCGGCCAGGACGAGCAGCGGCAGCAGATAGGCGTTCCAGCTGCCGATGAAGGCGAGCACGCCGACCGTGACGATGCCGGGGCCGGAGAGCGGCACCATGATGCGCCAGAAGAAGCCCACCCGGCTCGCGCCGTCGATCGCCGCGGCCTCCTCGAGCTCGGTCGGGATCGCGCGCAGGAACGGGACCAGGATGATGATCGTCGTCGGGAGGGCGAAGGCGATCTGCGGGATGATGAGGCCGAGGAAGGTGCCGTTGAGGCCGAGGTTGCGCAGCAGGATGCTGAGCGGGAGTGCCGCGACGGTGAGCGGGAACATGAGCCCGGAGGCGAAGAGCAGGTAGAGGCCGTTGCGACCCTTGAACCGGTACCGGGCGATGACGAACGCGGCCATGATCCCGAGCACGACGACGCCGAGCGTCGTGCCGAGCCCGACGAGGGAGGAGGAGAATACCGACCCCCAGAACCGGGTCGAGGTGAGGACGCGCAGGTAGCTCTCGACCGACCAGGGGTTGGGCCATCCGGCCGGGTCGGCGTTGATGTCCGGCGTCGTGCGGAATCCGTTCAGCCAGATGTAGGCGACCGGGACGACGGAGACGGCCGAGACGACGATCGCGACGAGGTAGACCCAGGGCTGGGCCCAGTTGACCGCCTTCCGGCGGTGCGGCACGGTCGCCTGTGGGTTCGCGGTCATGTCAGCGCACCCCTCCCGTGATGGCGCCCTCGGTGTCGCGGCGCAGGACGAAGCGCTGGAAGCCCAGGGCTACGGCGAGCGAGATGACGAAGAGGATGACGGCGATCGAGCTGCCGTAGCCCGGCGCCCCCTGCCCGTTCTGGAGCATGTAGACCGCCATCATGTTGGTCGAGCCGACCGGGCCGCCCTTCGTGGTCACCCAGACCATGTCGAAGAGCTGCAGCGATCCGATCATGGAGAGGAAGGCCCAGATCCGGATGGTGGGGCCGAGCAGCGGCAGCGTGATGCGCCACTGGATCTGCCACCAGTTCGCGCCGTCGATCGCCGCCGCCTCGTGCAGCTCCTCCGGCACCCCTTGCAGGCCGGCGAGCATGAGAAGGATCGCGAAGCCCAGGTACTTCCAGCTCAGGATGCCGAACATGACCCAGAGCGCGATGTCCGGGTTCGCGAGCCACGGCTGGGTGAGGTCGCCGAGCCCGATCGCCTCGAGGAGGGCGTTGACGCCGCCGCGCGGGGAGAGCAGGAGCTTCCAGGACAGGCCGGCGATGACCTCCGCGAGCACGTAGGGCACGAAGATGAGCGCGCGGAAGACCGTGCGGCCGCGCAGCTTCCGGCTGAGCAGGAGCGCGATGCCGATGGCGAGCGGTCCCTGGATGAGGAGGGAGGCGCCGAGGATGAAGAAGTTGTTGCCGATCGCGCGCAGGAAGACGGGGTCGTTCAGCGCGCGGACGTAGTTGTCGATGCCGATGAAGCGCTCGAGCGGCCCGAGGCCGTTCCAGTTGTAGAGGCTGTAGACCGCGGCCAGCACGACCGGCAGGATGACGAAGGTCAGGAAGACCACGAGCGCGGGACCGGCGAAGAGCGCGATCTCGAGTCGCTTCCGGGTCGCCCCGCGGTCGCGGCTGCGCCCGGATGCCGTGGCGGCGTCCGTGTGCGCCCGCGCGCCGGCTGCGGCTTCGGTCGTCGTGGTCATCTGCGTGTCTCTCACGGTAGCGGGGCCCGCCGTCGCACGGCGGGCCCCGTTCTCTCGTTGTTCGGGACCGTTCTACTCCGCTGCCGCGGTGTCGTTCAGTGCCTTGACGACATCCTCGGGCGTTCCCTGCCCGGCGAAGATGTTGACGATCGCCTGGTTGAGCGGGTTGCCGAAGTTCGGCCCGAGCGCACTGTCGATCCACAGCTGCACGTAGGATGCCTTGGCGAGCGCGTTCGAGCTCGCCACGAGGTTCGGGTCGGTCAGGCCGGCGCTCGCGGCCGGGAGGGTCGCGATTCCGGCGCCGGTCTTGGCGAACCGGGTCTGGACATCCGCGCTGAGGATGTACTTGAGCAGCTCGACCGTCTCGGGCGGTGCGCCGGCGCTCACGCCGAAGCCGTCACCGCCGCCCATGACGGCGGTCGGGTCGCCCGCGGTGCCCGGAACGCTCGGGAAGGGGAACCAGCCGAGCCAGGACGGAACCTTCTCGTCGGGCGTGAGCGAGCCGATCGTGCCCGAGTCCCACGGGCCCATGAACTCCATGGCCGCGTTGCCGTTGGCGACGAGACCCGCCGAGCTGTCGGCGCCGGTCTGGGCCGGGGTGGCGAGGAAGCCCTCGTTGAAGGGGTTGGTCTTCAGGAAGTCCTGGAGCAGCTCGCCGGCCTTGATCCAGCACGGGTCGGAGAAGTCGCGCGCCGGGATCGCGCTCTGGAGCGTGTCCGTCGAGCAGGCCGCGACGGCGAACTGGTACCACCAGTGACCGGCCGGCCACAGGTCGCCGGCGCCGACGGCGATCGGCGTGACGTCGATGGCCTTGAGCTTGGCCACGGCAGCCTCGAGCTCGGGCAGGGTCGTGGGAGTTCCGCTGATGCCGGCCTGGTCGAACAGATCCTTGTTGTACCAGATGCCGGTCGCCCCGAAGGTGTACGGAAGCGCGTACTGCTTGCCGTCGACCTCCCAGGGCTTGACCACGCCGCCGAGTGCGGCGATCGTGTCGGAGGCGACGTCGGTGAGATCCTTCAGGTAGCCGGCCTCGGCCTGCGAGCGGACCTCGCCGCCCGGCCACACCATGAAGAGGTCGGGGGCGTCGCCGGACTGGAGCGCGTTGGGGATGAGGGTGCGCTGAAGGTCCTCGTTCTGGTATCCGGTGACCTCGACCTTGACCCCGGGGTGAGCCTCCTCGAACTCGTGGGCGACATCCTCCCAGAGGCCCTTGAGGGGGTCGGAGGTGGCGTTGTGCCACCAGGTGATCGTGACCTCGCCGTCGCCGGAGTCGCCGCCCGGACTGCAGGCGGCGAGCCCGCCGACCGTGAGCGCCGCAGCGGCGCCCACGGCGACGATTCTCTTGATGCTGCGTCTGTTCATCATCGAACCTCTCGAAAGTTTCGACGTATGCGTCGAAAGTGATTAGGTGATTGGATCATAGAGCTTGAGGCATTTGGGGTCAAGGGCAACAAATACCCGATTCCCCTCGGAGGACGAAGATAGGGTGAACCTGTGAACACGACCGCGACGCCAGCGCGCGGCTTCGGCAACGACTCCCTGAGGCGCGACAACCTCGCCACGGTGCTCCGGCTCGTGCACCGCAGCGGCGGTGAGGGCCGGTCCCGGTCCGCGCTCACCGCCCTCACCGGGATGAACCGGTCGACGATCGCCGCGCTCGTGGGCGAGCTCGTCGCGCGGGGGCTCGTCGCCGAGTCCGAGCCGGTCTCGCGCAGCAGGGTCGGACGGCCGAGCCCCATCGTCACCGCCACCCGTCGCGCCGTCGCGCTCGCCGTCAACCCGGAGATCGACGCGATCCAGCTCGCCGTCGTCGGGCTCGGCGGGCGCGTGATCTCCCGGCACCGGGTCGCCGCCTCCGCCGACCTCGGAGTCCCGGATGCGGTCGGGCTGACCGCGACCGCCGCGCGCGCCCTCCTGGCCGGGCTGGACCGCGAGCACGAGCTCATCGGCATCGGCATCGCCGTGCCCGGTCTCGTTCGCACCGAAGACGGCCTCGTGCGACTGGCCCCGCACTTCGGCTGGGTCGATGAGCCCTTCACCGCGCTCCTCTCCGCTGCTCTCGACCTTCCGGCATCCGCGGGCAACGACGCAACTCTGGGCGTGCTCGCCGAGGGCACCTTCGGGGCGGGTCGCGGCATCGCGGACCTCGTCTACCTCAACGGCGGGGCGAGCGGCATCGGCGGCGGGATCGTCGCGGGGGGTCGGCCCCTCACGGGTGCGGCCGGCTACGCGGGGGAGCTCGGCCACACCCTCGTGAACAGCGGCGGCGCCCGATGCCACTGCGGCGCGACCGGATGCCTCGAGACCGAGGTGCGCCGCGCGCCGCTCCTCGAGCTCGTCGGCCTCGACGACGCCAGGAGCGACGAGCTCGGTGCCGCGCTGCTTGCCTCGGACTCGGATGCCGTACGGGCGGAGGTCGAGCGTCAGCTCGGCTATCTCGGCGTGACCGTGCGCAACGCGATCAACACGCTCAATCCTCGGCGGATCGTGCTCGGCGGGTTCCTGGCTGCGCTGTACGCGGTCGCTCCCGAGGAGCTCGAGCGGTCGATCGCGGCCCAGCCGCTGGCCGCGAGCCGCGAGTCGGTGGAGGTCGTGCCCGCCGAGCTCGGGGGCGACATCCTCATGGTCGGCGCGGCCGAGCTCGCCTTCGCGGGGCTTCTGGCGGATCCGACGACCTTTGGGGAAGCCGTCCTGTGACCACCGTCGTCCACCCCGGCGACTCGCTCTCGGGCCGCCAGCGCCTCGTCTACGTGCTCGTGCTCGGGGCGCTCACCGCGCTCGGACCGTTCACCGTCGATCTGTATCTGCCGGCGTTCCCCGCGCTCGAGCACGAGCTGGCCGTCTCGAGCGCGCTCATCCAGCTCACCCTCACCGCGACGGCGGTCGGCTTCGGAGTCGGTCAGCTGCTCGTCGGGCCGTGGAGCGACCGGGTCGGCCGCCGACTGCCGCTCATCCTCGCGACCGCCCTGCACGTCGCGGCGAGTCTCGCCGTCGCGATCGCTCCCGACATTGCGCTGCTCACCCTGTTCCGCGTCCTGCAGGGCATCGGCGCCGCCGCGGGCGGCGTCGTCGCGATGGCCATGGTGCGCGATCTGTTCGGCGGGCTCCCCCTCGTCCGGATGCTCTCCCGCCTCTCGCTCGTCAACGGCCTCGCACCGATCCTCGCCCCCGTCATCGGCTCGCAGCTCCTGCGCATCCTCGACTGGAGGGGGATCTTCTGGTTCCTCGCCGCCTACGGCATCCTCGTCGTGATCGCGACCGCCCTGTTCATCGTCGAGACGCTGCCGCCCGCCCGGCGCGTGGACGCGGGCCACAGGACGGTGCGGGAGAGGTATCGGGCGATCCTCTCCGACCGCGTCTTCGTGGGAGTCGCGGTCATCTCGGGCATGACCTTCTCGGGGCTCTTCGCCTACCTCTCGGCCTCGTCGTTCCTGTTCCAGCAGGTCTACGGGCTGAGTCCGCAGGAGTTCGGCATCCTGTTCGCCGCGAACTCGATCGGCGTCGTCGCCGGTGTGCAGGTGAGCTCGCTGCTCGCGAAGTACTACGGGCCGCAGTGGATCCTCAGCGTCTCGACCGCGGTGCTCCTCCTCTCGGCCGTCGCGATCGTCGTGGTCGATCTCGCCCACCTCGGCCTCCTCGCGATCCTGATTCCGCTGTGGTGCTTCATCACCGCGTGCGGGTTCGGGTTCCCCATGGTCCAGGTGCTCGCCCTCCAGAACCATCCCAAGGAGGCCGGGACCGCGGCCTCCGTGCTCGGCGCTCTCAACTTCGGGCTCGCCGGCGCGATCTCGCCCATCGTCGGCGTGCTCGGGATCGATTCCGCCGTGCCGATGGGCGGGGTCATGGCGGTGACCGCAGGGCTCTCGGTGCTGTCCCTCTGGTTCGTCGTGCGCCCGTGGACGGTGCCGCCGCTCGTGCGCTGACGACCGAGGTGGTCAGGGGAGGGGAGCCGGCGAGCGCCGGGTCGTGCCCCTCACGAGCAGTTCGCTCTGGATGAGGATCGGTCCCGATACCGCCGGGTCGCCGAGCTTCCCGGTGATGAGTTCGATGGCCGCCTGCGCCACGAGCTCCGGCCGCAGGTCGACCGAGGTGATCGGGGGCGTGCTGTTCCTGGTCTGCTCCGAGTCCGACCCGGCGACCACCATGACGTCCTCGGGCGTTCGCCGTCCGGCGGACTGGAGGGCGGTGAGGAGCCCGGCGGCATGGCGGCCGGTGAGGCAGTAGACCGCGTCGGGGGCGGCATCCTCGAGCGCGAGCAGCTCACGCGCCGCGCTCCGGCCTCCCTCCTCACCCGACGACTCGTCACGACGGATGATGCAGGTCTCCATGCGGTTCTCCTGCGCCCAGCGGCGGTAGTGCGCCTCGGTGTCCAGGTTCCAGGCGTTGAGGTCGGTCCCGACCACGAGCGCGATCCGCCGGGCGCCCTGGCCTCGAAGATGGTCGAGCACCATGCGCGACTCCACCCGCTCATCGGCGCCGACCCAGTCGACGAAGTCGTTGCGTCCGATGTCGCGCCCCACGGAGACGACGGGGATCCCCCGACCGAGCAGCAGGTCGAGGACCGGATCGTTGGCGATCGGATCGGCCACGACGTACCCGTCGACCGCGAACGCGATCGCGGGGATCGACCCTGAGGTGAGGTCCCGGATGAGCATGAGGCACTGGCCCCTGTCCAGCGACTCGACGGCGGCGGCGCCGGCGAAACGGATGAAGTAGTCCACGCCCTCTGGCCGATAGGACCCGAGCGCGTCGAGCGGCCTCATGACGAGCCCGATCGCGCCGATCCGGTTGTTGCGCAACCCTCGTGCCAGGGCGTCGGCCTGGTAGCCGAGCCGGGCTGCGGCATCCACGACCCGCCGGCGTGTCGCCTCGGCGACCACTCCCTTGCCGTTGAGGGCATGGGACACCGTCGTGATCGACACCTCGGCGGCCCTGGCGACGTCGTGGATGGATGCCGGCCTGACGGTCCTTCGCGGGGCGGTCGGAGTCATGGATTCAGCGTAGGGAGGATCCGGTCGATTCCAAAACGTTTTGCGAATTCTCCTCCCGCTCTTGTCCAAAACGTTTTGGGTCATTACCGTCTCCCCTGACCGGTCATTGGAACACCTTCCGCACAATGATGTCTAGGAGAGAACCATGAAGAAGAGATTTGCAGCCGTCGTCGGCATCCTCGCCGTCGCACTCAGCGGCTGTTCGGCATCACCCGATGGACCCGCTCTGCCCGATTCCGGCGACGAGCTCCTCATCACCACTCCCGCCGCCGTCGGAGAGCTCGCCTCGGCGACCTGGAACCTCCCCTTCGGGGAACCCGCTTCCCTCGACCCGATCAAGGCGTTCAACTACCCGGAGAACACGGTCGTGGCGAACCTGTGCGAGGGGCTCATGCAGCTCCAGCCGGACTTCTCGGTCGAGCCCAACCTCGCGGAGAAGGTCACGAGCCCGGACGCCTCGACGTACATCTACCAGATCCGACCTGACGTGAGGTTCTGGGACGGCTCCCCGATGACCATCGAGGATGTCGTCTTCAGCCTGTCACGGAGCCTCGACGCTGAAGAGGGCAGCTATTGGGCAGGCTCCGTGACACGCAACATGGCGTCGGTGACGAAGACCGGCGACTGGGAGGTCACGGTCAAGCTCAAGGCGCCCGACGCGACCTTCAACAGCTACATGGTCACGCCTCTCGGCACGATCGTGCAGCAGAAGTACCGTGAGGATGCCGGAGCCGCCTTCGGCACGCCGGACGGCGGCGTGCTGTGCACCGGTCCGTTCTCCGTCGGCGAGTGGGACAAGGGGCAGTCGATCACGCTCACGCGGAACGACGACTACTGGAACACCGCGCACCGCGCCAAGACGGCGTCGATCGAGATCAACTTCATCGTCGACTCCGCCGCCATCACGAGCGCGATCAGCACGGGCGCCATCGACGGCTCCTACGACGTGCCGCTCGGTGCGATCGAGTCGCTCAGGAACGCGAAGAACGGGAAGCTGTATCTCGGGCGGTCTCTCCAGATCGTGGCCGTGATCGGCACCGGGAACGGCGCGTTCGCCGATCCCGCCGTGAGCAGGGCGCTCATGATGGCGACCGACCGCGAGGCCATCGCGGCAACGGTGTTCGAGGGAACCGGTCAGGCCTCGATGTCGATCCTTCCCAACCACGGGTGGTCGTACGGCGATGACATCTTCAGTGCGGCGCGCACCGCGCTCGGATCTCCGGCCGCGGACATCGAAGGCGCCAAGAAGGTGCTCGAGGGCGCGAAGGCCGATCTGTCCCAGACGATCAGGATCGCCTACCCCTCGGAGCGTACCTACTACGCGGACATCATCTCCGAGATCTCGAACGCCGCGACGGCACTCGGCCTCAAGGTCGAGCCGGTCGGCGTGCCGAGCGCGCAGTACGGCGCGTACTTCTCCGATCCCGCGGCGCGCGAGGGCAGCGACGCCTTCATGACCAATAACTACATGTCGGTTCCCGACCCGCTCGCCTTCCTCAGGACCATCGTGGCCGAGGGCGGTTCGCAGAACTACTCCGGATATTCGGATGCGAGGGTCGAGTCTCTGCTCAAGGACGCGGCCGCCGCCGTCGACGAGACCGTCCGCGCGCAGAAGATGGCCGAGGTCGAGTCGATCGTCATGCAGAGCGTTCCGTGGTTGCCCGTCGTCGACCCCTCGGTCAGGCTGTTCCTGAACGACCGGGTCACCGGAGTGCCGGCCTCGTTCGTGTACCTGTACTACCCCTGGGCATCCGATCTGGGCGCCTCGGGCAAGTAGCCGCGACATCGGAGAGAGCCCGGATTCAGGATGATGTACGTTCTGCGCAGGCTCGTGTCCCTGGTCGGCGTCCTCGCTGTGTCGAGCTTCCTCGTCTTCGCAGCGCTGTACGCCGCACCAGGGAACCCCGAGACCTTCCTCGTGCAGGGGCGGACCCTTCCTCCGGAGGTGCTGGCGGCCATCCGCCGCCAGTACTCTCTCGACGATCCCTTCCCGGTCCGCTACTGGAACTGGCTCACGGGCCTGCTCACCGGCGACTTCGGGCAATCGCTCGTCAACCGGCAGGATGTCGGTGACATCATCGCCAGCCGGCTGCCGACGACGATACAGCTGTGCGTCTACGCCTCCCTCATCATCGTCGTCGTGGGGGTCGGCATCGGCGTGGTCGCCGGCATCCGGCAGGGCGGCTTCGAGCGCGCCGTCCTCCTCGCCTCCAATCTGGGCTTCGCGGTGCCGACCTTCTTCGCCGCGCTTCTCCTCATGAGCGTCTTCGGGGTCGTTCTCGGCTGGTTCCCCGTCTTCGGGTCCGGAGACGGCATCCTCGACCGGATCTGGCATCTCACCCTGCCGGCGGTCGCCCTCGCCCTGCCGTCGACCGCGGTGGTCGCGAGGATCACGAGGACGGCGGTCCGCGAGGAGAGGAACAGCGAGCACGCGATCGCGGCCACCCTGCGCGGCATCCCCCGGCGCATCGTGCTCCGGCGGCACGTCGTGCGCAACTCCCTGCTCCCGGTCACGACGGTCGTCGGGGTGCACATCGCCGGCCTCGTCGCCGGGGCGTTCGTCGTCGAATACGCGTTCACCCTCGATGGGGTCGGCCGGCTCCTCGTCGCCTCGGTGCAGCAGAAGGACTTCGCGGTCGTCCAGGCGGTGGCGATGCTCCTCGTCGTCGCCTTCGGCCTCGTGAACATCGTCGTCGACCTGCTCTACGGCGTGATCGATCCGCGGGTGCGGCAGGCGGTGCGCGCATGAACCGGGTCGCGCTGGCGATCGTGGCGTGCGTGGGTGTCGCCGCGATCCTGGCGCCCTGGCTCACCCCCTACGACCCCACGGTCGGATCGGTGCTCTCCCGGCATCTCCCGATGAGTCTCGAGCACCCCTTCGGCACCGACCAGGCGGGACGGGACATCCTCTCCCGCGTCCTCTGGGGCGCACGGTCGAGCCTGATCGGCCCGCTCATGGTCGTCTCGATCACCGGGGTCATCGGGACCGCCCTCGCCCTCCTCGCAGTATGGTGGGGCGGGCTCGTGGATGCCGTCGTGAGCCGGATCCTCGACCTGCTCTTCGCCTTCCCCAACCTGCTCCTCGCGATCCTGGTCATCGCCCTCTTCGGGCCGGGGATCGTGACCGCCGCGCTCGCGCTCTCCGTGGCCTACATCCCCTACACGGCGCGGGTCATCCGCAGTGCCGCGCTGCGGGAACGGGCCATGCCCTACGTGCGCTCGGCCGAGCTTCAGGGCATCCGGGGGGTCGTGATCGCGGTGCGGCACATCCTCCCGAACGTCGCACCGCTCATCGTCACGGGCGCCACCATCAACTTCGGGTACGCGATGATCGAGCTCGCGGCCCTCTCCTTCCTCGGCCTGGGCGTGCAACTGCCCGGTGCCGACTGGGGCCTCATGGTCTCCAACGGCCAGCAGTCACTGCTGCAGGGGCATCCTGAGCAGAGCCTCTTCGCGGGAGGCTTCATCGTCGTCACGGTCGCGGCCCTCGGCTACGTCAGCGAGCGCCTGGGCGGGCGCGCCGCGGGAGGCCGGTCATGATGCTGACCCTCGAGGGCGTGACGATGACAGTGCATTCGGCGTCAGGCGACAAGCCGATCATCAGCGACGTGTCCTTCGCCGTGGACGAGGGCGAGGCATTCGGCATCATCGGCGAGTCCGGGAGCGGGAAGTCGATGACGCTGCGGGCGATCCTGGCCGCCGAACCGGCCGGGACGAGCGTGACCGGGAAGGTCATGATCGACGGCCGGCCCGTCCGCTCCCTCTCGCACGCCGGGCTGCGGGAGCTGCGCGCGAACACGGTCGCGGCGATCGCCCAGAACCCCCAGGCGGTCGTCAACCCGGTGCTGCAGATCGGCCGCTACCTCGCCGAGGGCATGTGCGACGCCCAGGGGATCCCGAAGGAGGCTGCGCGCGATCGTGCCCGCCGGCTGCTGCGCGAGGTCGGCATCGACGACCCCGAGCGTGTTCTCGCGTCGTTCCCGCACCAGCTCTCGGGCGGGATGCTCCAGCGGGTGGTCATCGCCGGCGCCCTGGCCGGCGAGCCCAGGCTCCTGCTCGCCGACGAGCCCACGACCGCACTCGACGTGACGACGCAGGCCGAGGTCGTCGCGATCCTCGACGATCTGCGCCGGGCGCGCGGACTCACGATGGTGTTCGTCACCCACGACCTCGATCTCGCTGCCGCGGTCTGCGACCGGATCGCGGTGATGTCCGCGGGCGAGATCGTGGAGATCGGCACCCCCGAGCGACTGCGCGCAGAACCGCTCCACCCCTACACCAGGCTCCTCATGGATTCCCGGCCGCAGCTGGAGGCATCCGTCGACCTGCTGCCCGTGATCCCGGGCAACCCGGTCTCGGCATCCGAGGTGCCGGAGGGTTGCCGCTTCGCGCCGCGGTGCCCGTGGGCGGAGGACCGGTGCCGCGTCGGGAGGATCCCGCTGCGTGCACCGGACGGGGCTCGGGCGGCTGCCGCGGGCAGACTCGTGCGGTGCCTGAGGTCGGAGGAACTGCGCTCCGAACTGGCCGGGGGAGTGCACCGATGATCGCGATCCCCGACCGCGCCGCCGCGCCGCCCATCCTCGTCCGCGACCTGCGCAGGAGCTTCTCCTCCGGGCGCGGCAGGAACCGCTTCACCGTCGACGCGCTCGACGGCGTGAGCCTCACGGTCGAGGCGGGCCGATGCCTGGCCGTCGTCGGCGAGTCCGGTTCGGGGAAGTCCACGCTGGCGCGGATCGTCGTCGGGCTGGAGCGCGCCGACTCCGGCACGGTCGAGCTTCTCGGACGCCCGGTCACCGCACGCGCGAATCGGGCCGAGCGGCATCGCAGGGCACGGGACGTGCAGATGGTCTTCCAGGATCCTCAGGGAGCGCTCAACAGACGTCTTCCGGTGCGGGCGGCGGTGGAGGAGGTGATCCGCGCCCACCTCTCGCTGTCGGCCGGTCAGCGGGCCCTCCGCTGCGCCGAGCTCTTCGAGCGGGTCGGCCTCTCGCCCGCACTCCTCGAGGCCGCGCCCGCCGAGCTCTCCGGAGGACAACGGCAGAGGGTCGCGATCGCCCGTGCCCTCGCCGCGGGCGCGTCGATCCTCGTGCTCGACGAAGCGGTCGCAGCCCTCGATGTCTCGGTGCAGGCCCAGGTACTCAACCTGCTCTCGGAGCTCAAGCGCAGCGAGGGCCTCAGCTTCCTCTTCATCAGCCATGACCTGTCGGTCGTGCGCCAGATGGCGGACGACATCGTCGTCATGCGGCAAGGCCGGATCGTGGAGAGCGGGCTCGCCGCCGCCGTGATCGACGAACCCCGCCATCCTTACACCCGGCTGCTGCGGGACTGCGTGCCCAGACCGGGATGGGTTCCCCGTCGCAGTCTCGTCGAATCGACCGCCCTGGAGGCACAGGCATGACCATGAGGCAATCCGACGCCAGAGGCATCGTGGACGTCGTCGGCGAAGACCCCTTCGAGCGGGGGCGGTCGCGAGGCGCCGGGGCCGACGACGGGATCCGTCGCACGATCGAGCGCTACTTCGACCTGTTCGGGGTGGTCGGGATCCGGGAGGAGGTCGTGCGCGACGACGTCGAGTCGATCTCGGCGTCGATCGCCGAGTGGTCTCCGGGGCTCGGAGCGGAGCTCGCGGGAGTCGCATCCGGGGCTCGGGTGGAGCCATGGAGGGTCGTAGCGGTCAACGCGAGGACCGAGATCCTCTCGCGGGCCACGGGGACGCGGCCCGGAGAGTGCTCGACGATCACCTCCGCGGTCGACGGCGTCGTCGGCGCCCAGACCTGGGACTGGCACGAAGAGCTCGACGACTGCTGGCACCTGCAGCGGGTCCGGGGCACGAGGCACGACTATGTCGGTCTGACCGAGTTCGGGATCCTCGCCAAGATCGGCCTCAACAGTGCCGGGGTGGGAGTCATGCTGAACATCCTCGGACATCGTGAGGACCGGCCGTTCGGAGTGCCGGTTCATCTCGTCTGCGCCCGGATCCTCGCCGAGGCGTCGTCCCTCTCGGATGCCCTGGACCTCCTTCTCGGCGCCCCGACGACGACCTCGAGCGCGATCACGGTGCTGACGGCGACCGAGTCGGCCACCGTCGAGCTGAGCCCACTGGGTGCGGCGATCGTGGAGCAGGAGCTGCCGACGCGGATCCATACCAACCACTTCCTGGCCTCACGGCTGCGCGAGGGAGAGAATCGTGCGCTGTACGAACCGGATTCTCAGCAGCGGCTGGCTCTGCTGAGCGACCGGATCGGGCGGAGCGCGCCGTCCACCGCGGGGGACCTCCTCGACTGCCTCGGTGCGCATGCGCCGGACGGAGCCGACGTGTGCTGCCATCCGGCGGAGGGCGCCGTGTTCGGTCAGCGATGGTCGACGCTCGCCACCGTCACGATCGAGCCGGGGCATCAGGCCCTCACGGTCTTCGAGGGCGGTCCTCTCGAACTGGACAGGACGCGAGGCATCCGATTGACTACTCAGCCAGAAGGCAAACCCGGGCTGGCAAGGTAAAGGACGGTCGAATCCCATGAGAATCCTCCTCGTCGGCGCAGGCGGCGTCGGCAACGCGATCGCGAAGATCGCCGCCCGCCGCTCCTTCTTCGAGACCATGATCGTGAGCGACTACGACCTCGCCCGCGCCGAGGCGACCGTCGCCTGGATCGCCGAACGGCACGCTTCGACGGGGCTCAGCGCAAGTCCGGATGCCGCCGGCCGGTTCGTCGCCGCCCGCATCGACGCCTCGAACCCGGACGATGTCGCGGCCGTCGCGAGGGAGCACGGCGCCACGCACGTCATGAACGCGGTCGAGCCGAAGTTCGTGCCGACGATCTTCGCGGGGGCGCTCGCCGCCGGGGCGGACTACCTCGACATGGCGATGAGCCTCTCCGAGCCGCATCCGACGAACCCCTACGAGGAGACCGGGGTCAAGCTCGGCGACGACCAGTTCGCGCAGGCTTCCGACTGGGAGAAGGCCGGCCGGCTCGCGCTCGTCGGCATCGGCGTCGAGCCGGGACTCTCGGATGTCTTCGCGCGCTACGCCGTCGACCACCTCTTCAGCGAGGTCGAGGAGCTGGGCGTGCGCGACGGGGCGAACCTCGTCGTGCGCGACGAGGCGGGCAACGAGATCTTCGCGCCGTCCTTCAGCATCTGGACGACGATCGAGGAGTGCCTCAACCCTCCGGTCGTCTGGGAGAAGGACCGGGGCTGGTACACCACCGCCCCCTTCAGCGAGCCCGAGGTCTTCGACTTCCCGGAGGGTATCGGCCCGGTGGAGTGCGTCAACGTCGAGCACGAGGAGGTGCTCCTCATGCCCCGCTGGCTGCCGGCGAAGCGGGTCACCTTCAAGTACGGGCTCGGCGACGAGTTCATCGGCATCCTCAAGACCCTGAACCAGCTCGGCCTCGACAGGACCCAGCCGGTGCGAGTGCGGTCGGCCGACGGCCCCGTCATGGTCGCGCCGCGCGACGTCGTGGCCGCCGGGCTTCCCGACCCCGCGACGATCGGCCCCCGGATGACCGGCAAGACCTGCGCGGGCGTGTGGGTGACCGGCACAGGCGTCGACGGCGCGCCGCGCTCGAGCTACCTCTACCACGTGAGCGACAACGAGTGGACGATGGCCGAGTACGAGAGCCAGTGCGTCGTGTGGCAGACCGCGTTGAATCCGGTCATCGCGCTCGAGCTGCTCGCATCCGGGACCTGGTCGGGCGCGGGGGTGCTCGGGCCGGAGGCCTTCGACGCCAAGCCGTTCCTCGACCTCATGGCGCTCCCGGAGGCCGAGGGCGGCTACGGCCAGGCCTGGGGCATCCGGGAGCTTTGAGGAGAGGCTAGAGCTTCTTGTCCTCGAGCGGCAGCACGAAGTACTCGCTCCCCTTGCGCACCCAGGCGGCGTAGGTCGCCTCGGCCTTCGTCGACATGATCGACACCGGGTAGACGATGATCCCCTCGTCGAGGCGGCTGAGGTCGTGCACCGCGGCCCCCTCGTCGTCGGATCCGATGGCCTTGGGGAGGGTCGCCGCCATCATGCCGGTGTAGCGGAGACTGCCGAGGGGAACGAGAGCGGCCCGGCTCGCGAGCTCGGCCAGGGTGTTCTCGTCGAGGTCGCCGCGAGTGGCGACCGCCTTGATGAAGTAGACGCTGCCGTCGTGCTCGCGGCGGTCGAGGGTGTAGGCGCGGGTGACGCCGCTCTCCTCCGAGGTCGTGAAGAGCTCGTGGGCGCGCCTGGCGCGGCCGCCGCTCAGGAACCCGAAGTACTTCTTGAAGCCGCTGGGGTCGGAGAAACGCTGGACGAGGTCGTCGGTCGTGGGCATGGCGGGGGTAGTGCCTTTCTGTGAGGGGTGGTGCTTCCTTGTGGGGGTGTGATGCGAGGTGGGGGGTCAGCGGGCGAGCAGGGCGGGCAGCCAGGCGACGGCGAGGTAGACCGCCGCGAAGACGAGCAGAGCCCATGAGGCGAGGGTCACGAGCCTCTGCACGAGCGAGGCACGCGTCCGCAGCCGCCGTCCCCCTGCTGCGACGGAGCCCGCGTGCGCGGCGTGCTCCTCGGGGGAGACCGTGCGGGGTGCCGCTCCTGTGGCGGGCGCGAGCCGAGCGGAGCGGTCGTCCGAGTAGCGGCTCGTCTGGCGCCGGAGCTTGTCCTGCACCCGCTCGGTCGTGCGCACCAGGCCGTCGATCGCCCCGGCGTCGCGATACCGGCCCGGCGCGCTGTAGACGAACATCCAGCCGTCGACGAGCTCGACATCGCAGCGCGCCGTGGTGTCGACGAGAAGCTGCATGAGGTCGGGCGCGAAGATGTAGAGCGCGTCGCGCTCGTACCCGGCCGGGCAGTGGAGCGTGAAGCTCCGGTCGAAGTCCCCCTCGAGCGAGAGGCGCTGGTGCCCGGCGAGGCTCACTCCGGCCTGGCGCAGGATGCCGAGCCCCTTGCCGAGGAGCACGATGTTGGGCACGTCGCTCGGCAGCGGAATCGCGACGAACGAGCCGGCGATCGTGCGCGGGATCGAGCTGTCGTCCGCGTACTGTCCGATGACGGATCCGGCGAGGAACGGCGTCGCCGACGCACGCGCGTCGACGAGGTCGGAGGCACGGACGCGGGATCCGGCGCGGAACAGGAGGCCGGGCAGCCCCGGTCCGTCGAGGGTCGGAAGGTATCCGAAGCCTCGCAGCGCCGCCTCGCGTCGCAGTCCGGCCGCCTTCCGCGAGCGGGGTCGTGAGGGGGCGCCGAGGGCGCGGGCGGTCCTGTTCAGCGAGGGCACCGTCGGATACTACCGGGCGGGAATCCTGCGAAACGAGCCTGTGGATAACTCGTCGTCACACGACGTCACACGGTTCCGGTCCTCCACATCCGCCGAGTGATGCCCGAACGGACGAGTGATGCCGCCGCGGCGCCCTCATCCGTCCGAAGCGGCATCACTCGACGCGGCGGCTCAGCTCAGCGGAACATGTCCGGGAACTGCGCGACGAGGCCGGCGCTGAGGTCGTTCGCCATCTGCTGCATGTGCTTCTCGGCGAGACCGTAGTCGGCGACGGCCTTGACGTAGTCGCCGGTGAGCGCGTCGGTCGCGTAGGCGACGGTCTGGGCGATGTGCATGCGCATCATCTCCACCATGTCCGCCTCGGGCCAGTTCGGGTTCGCCCCCGCGAGGAATCTGCCGATCTCCTCCGCGTTGGCGTACCACGCATTGACCGCGGTCTCCAGCGCGGCCGAGTCCCCGGCCTTCGCGGCGGTGAGCACCGGGACGGCATCCTGGATGTGCTCAGTCAGGAGTGCCGTGAGCTGGCCGGCGGCATCCGCACCGTAGAAGGGCTCGATCGCGGCGCCGATGTCCTTCTGGTTCTGCAGGAGGCGGTCGAGCGTCGGCTCGAGCGCCGGCGACTCCTCGACGAAGGCGACGACCGTCGCATAGGTCCACTCCATGTGCTCGGCCCACAGGTTCGACATGGCCGAGTAGAGGCCGATTCGCTTCGAATCGGATGCCGCGGCGCCGTGCTGGTGCGCGTCGTCGGCGATGGCGCTCGTGTCGGCTCCCGATCCGCCCGCGAGCGCGGTGCATCCGGCGATGCCGACCATCGTCAGCGCCGTGAGCACGGCGACCCCCACGGCGGCCGACACCATCCTGGGGCGGCGAGTTGTGATGTTCATGATCGTGTGCCTTTCTCTCTCGGTTTCGCGTAGTGCATTCACCGATCAGTGGCGCGAGCGCATGGCGTCTTACCCGCGGGAAGGTTTTCCGAGTTCTTCGGTAAGAACTCGCGCCGCGGTGATACAAACCTGGTATGGACAACTTCGCCGATGGGCTGCTCGAGCGGGACGATCCCGCCGAGGACCGCGTCGGCGGCTCAGTCCTCGACGTGGCCGCGCCCGTGATCGCGGATCAGGACTTCGACTGGGTCGGGTCGCTCTCGGAACACGGGCCGGCCCGGGATGCGGCGATCCGTCGGCTTCACGTCCTCATGGTGCGAGCCTCACGGTTCCAGCTCGCCCGGATGGGAGAGAGGCAGCGGCTCGGGGAGGCGCGTGCCGAGGCCCTCGTGCAGACGAGCGCCGACGACGCGGTCGTCGCGATCCTCTCGCGGCTCTCGACCTTCGAGGGCAGGGCGCTCTTCACGACCTGGGCCTACAAGTTCGCAATCCTTCACACCGCGACGGCCGTGCGCCGCGAGCTCTGGGCGCACACGGAGGAGGACCTCTCGTCCATCCCCGAACCCGTCGCGCCCGAGAGCGATCCGCTCGGTCGGCTGGAGGGCTCGGCGCTGGCGGAGGCGCTGCGACGGGGCATCGACGAGAGCCTCACCGCGCACCAGCGACGGGTGCTCGTCGCGGTGGCCGTCAACGGGGTCCCCATCGACGTCATCGCCGACCGGCTCGGCACGACCCGCAACACCGTCTACAAGACACTGCACGATGCCCGCAAGAGGTTGAGAGCGTACCTCGTCATGCAGGGCTACCTGGATCCGTCGACACGAGAAGAGGTGAAACGATGAGTACGAGCGATTCATTGACGGCCGCCCTTCTGGAGCAGGTCAGCGGAAGGTTCGAGCCGTGGATGTCGTGCGACGAGTCCTTCGAGCGCTCCGACGGGGTGCTCGGCGACCTGCTCGACCGCGGGCTGCCCCTGCCGGAGGCCTTCGCCGCGCACCTCGCCGGATGCGGCGCCTGCCGTGACGAGTTCGAGACGCTGGTCGAGCTCGTGGCCGCCGACTGGGGTCTGGATGCCGCCGCCGCCCGGGCCAAGCTGGACGCCCAGCTCCCCTGAGCAGACGCATCACCATGGCGGAGAATGGGGGATTCGAACCCCCGAGGGCTTGCACCCAACACGCTTTCCAAGCGTGCGCCATAGGCCACTAGGCGAATTCTCCTGGTCGCGCCGC
>JBIQHP010000148.1:0-3146 GCA_044508495.1 Clavibacter sp. | reverse complement strand
GCGCGGTCGAGGCTGAGCGATTCGAAGCCGGCGGTCGGAACGGCGGCGAGGTACCCGGCGACCGCGGCAGCGACATCCGGAGTCTCGAGGATCACCCGGGGTCCCTCGGGCGACAGCTCGACGTCCTCGAGGTCGAAGGCCTCCGCGCCGACGAGGGCCGCGCCGTCGGCGAGCGTGAAGAGGCGCTTGCGCTCGAGGTAGAGGGAGGTCGCGGCCACGACGAGCAGCACGAGCACGAGGCACAGGAAGCCGTAGAAGATCGTGAGCGGGAGCGTGGAGCCGCGGTCGTCGCGTAGGCGCCCTTCGAGACGTGCTTCGCGCTCCTCAGGGGGCGGGGGCGCTTTCATCCTTCAGCGCTCCAGAACCGCGAGACCTGCTCGGTCGCCGTCGCCTGCAACGGGACGCCGACCGGCACATCGAGCTGCAGCACCGGGGGGACGAGCGGCATCGGCACGGTCACCCCGACCGAGATCGTCACGGTGCCGAGCCTCCTGAGGCAGTCGGCCGGATGCGGTGAGCAGTTCACCGCGACCCGAGGTTCGAGCGCGTCGAGTCCGGCATCCGAGAGGGCGAACCGGATGGCCCGCTCCGCGCGGGCGGCCGCCTCGGAGGCGCTCCCCGACTGCACGTACACGCGGACCGCCTGTCGTGCGGCGCCCTCGACCGCGAACGCCGCCGACTGGATCGCCGCGACCGTGAGCACGAGATAGACGAGGGGCAGCAGCAGGATGAGCCCGACCGTGATGAACTCGAGCGAGGCCGAGCCGCGTTCACCGGCCGGGCCGCTAGCGATCCAGCGTCTCCACCGCGGCATGCCCCTCCACCTCCAGCCCGTGGTCGATGCCGACGAGTCCGATGAGGGGCAGCGGCGCCCGGACCGTCACGATCGCGGCGGGGTGCCCGAGGTAGCTGCCGTAGGCGGCGGTCACGTCCTGCGCATAGCCAGGTCCGAGCGCGACGGTCACGAGCTGCCGCGCGCGCTCGACGCCGTCGGCGAGGCCGTTGTCGGCGAGCGCGGCGAAGCGGGCGCCCTCGCTCGCCGCATCGAGCACGGTGTTGCGGATGAGGAGCGCCAGGCCGAGCTGGATGACCGAGAGCGTCAGGACGGTGAGCAGGGCTCCGACCATGACGAACTCGGCGACCGCGGAGCCGGACTCCTCGCGCGCGAGCCGTGCGGGCATCCGCACCGCTAGAACCCCGTCACGCGGTCGATCGCCTGCTGGAAGACCTCGCTCAGCGCCGGGCCGGCGAGCGCCCAGATGATGATGACGAGCCCCGCCGTCATTAACGTGATCAGAACCCAACCCGGGACGTCACCGCGGTCGTCCGCAAGGGCAGGAATGAGTCGAGAGCGCAGCATCGGGCCAGTATCTTCGATGCGGAGAGAGGCCGTCGGAAGTTCTCCACAGGCCGCGGCGGGCCACGGCTGACCGGGCTCAGGCGAAGCCGAAGACCGGTGGCAGCGCGATCACGACGAAGACGACCCAGGCGGCGAACACCGGGAGGTAGCCGGTCTGCCAGCGCTCGAGGCGCACGGCCGGTGCACGCCCCGCCACCTGGCGCACCAGGAGCCAGGCCGTTCCGAGGAGGTTGACGATCAGGATGATGTTGAGCCCGAGCGCCGCGACCCGGTTGGCCGTGAACCCGAACTCGCCCACGCGGGAGAGCATCGAAGCGAGCACGAGGGCGTCGAGGATGACCGCGGCGACGACGGCGCACAACCGGATGACGTCCATCGCTCCCACGCCCTTGGCCGCGTCGCGCGCCGAGATCCCGTAGACGACGAGGGCCACCACGATGAGCAGGAGCGCGTCGAAGCCGGCCAGGAGCTCCCGGTCGAAGTCGCGCCAGACGCCGGAGACCGTGTAGGCGATCGCCGACACGACGAGCATGAGGGCGAAGAGCGGCGTGAAGATCGCGGTGAGCACCGGCGCGAGGTTCTCGATGATGCTCTTCTTCGCCTCGACGAGCCAGGCCGCGACGATGACCGCCCCCGCCGCGCCGGACGGCACGATCCACTTGCCCACGACATCCGTCGCCTCGGGGCTGATCGGCGTGAGCACGAGGAGGGTGAGGCTCGTCAGCACCATGCCGCCCAGCGCGATGAGCGTGTAGTAGATCGCCCACTCGCCGCTGAAGCGCAGGAAGTCCATGCGGCGAGCGGATGAACGGAGCCTGCCGACGACGTAGGCGACCCCCACGGCGAACCAGAGCGCGATCGGCAGGTGGATCCAGACGAGAAGGTCGGTGGTCGCGCCCTCGGCGAACGGGTAGAGGTTGACCGCGACCGCGAAGGCCGCGACGATCGCGGCGAGTGCGACGACGCGGCGCCACGGCATCCGCCGCGAGAATGCGAAGTAGGCGGCGAGCACCGGCAGCACGAAGAGGCCCGTGTCCCGGAGGAACCAGGTGAACATTCCGCCGGTCGACTCCGCGGTCACCCTGGCGACCTGGAGGATCACTGCGGCGAGCACCGCGAATCCGAGCATGACGAGCAGCGAGGGCTGGCGGGCGTCGTTCTCGGGGGCGAACGACAGCTGCTTCCACAGCCGGTCACCGTGCTCGCGAGCGAACTCGGCCGTGAGCTGGTCGACCTGGCCGAGCCGTCGCACCGCGATGAGGAAGGCCTCGTCGCCCGTGAGCCCCGCGGTCTCGAGGTCGGCGACCTGCTCGCGCAGGTGGCCCTCGAGCTCGTCGGCGTCGCCCTCGTCGACGGCGCGGCCGCGCAGGACCGCGGTGCGCCACTCGCCGATGCGGGTCTCCAGTGAGTCCGGTGATTCCACGTTCATACTCCCGTCGCCGGCTGCGCGAAGTGCCAGAGGTTGTCAAGGGTGCGGTTGGCCGTGTCCCACTGCCGGCGCTGCTCGGCGAGCTGGGTGCGCCCGGATGCGGTGATCCGGTAGTTGCGCCGCCGCCGGCCCTCGGGCGACACCCCCCACTCGGCGCGGATGTGACCGAGGCGTTCGAGCCGGTGGAGCAGCGGGTACAGCATGCCGTCGGTCCACTCGAGGTCGCCGCCGGAGAGCTCACGCACGCGCTTGAGGATCGCATAGCCGTAGCTCTCGCCCTCAGCGAGGATCGCGAGCACGAGCGGCGTCGCCATCGCGGCGACGAGATCCTTGTCGATGTTCACGGATGCCTCCCTG
>JBIQHP010000017.1:0-25610 GCA_044508495.1 Clavibacter sp. | reverse complement strand
GCGACGGGCAGCCCCGCCTTGATGACGTCGAGACCCTGTCCGCCCGTGTACACCTTCGCCATGAGCTGGGCGACGAACAGCGGTGCGACGGAGGTGTTCGCGCTCAGGCCAGACCCATCACGGACGACCACGCCGACCGGCTCGAGCCCGTACTCGGCGAGGGACCCCGGGATGACGGTGGCGAGGGATGCCGCCGTACCGCCGGCGCCCGACTCCTTCGAGACGACGCGGGCGATCATCTCGGCGAGCGTGTTGTCCGAGGTGAGGAGCATCTGCCCGATGAGGACCTTGATCGGCTGGGATCGCACTTCGGCGAGCAGCGGCTTGCCGGCGAGGGCCGATCCCGTGCTGACATCGACCGGATGCCCCAGGTTCAGCGCGCTGATGAAGGCGGCGCCGGCACGGCCGATGGGGTCCGTGCCACGAGGACTGGTCCCCGCCTGGGGGTTGGCGCGGTCGCCGTCGACCATGAGCGCCGTGACCTCCGACTGGTATCCGGTCGTCTGCTCACTGCGCTCCCAGGTCGGATCCCACTTGTCCGCGGGGTTCCAGTAGGTGGCGTCGAGGATGACGGAGGTGATCGGATCGTCCTCCTCGTGCGTCTCGTTCCACTTCGCCACGGTCTGCGCCGCGAGGTCGCTCATCTTGGGGGCGCCCCGATAGAAGCTCTCGACGCCCGCGGGCAGTGCGCTGATGGTCGGGTCGCCGCCGCCGACGAGCACGATGCTCCCGGGAAGGCTCCCCTCGTAGACGCGCGTCGCCATCTGGAAGTCGGGCCCGATGGTGGCGAGCGCGGCCGCCGACGTGAGCACCTTGAGCACGCTCGCGGGCGGGGCTCCGACCGCGGCGGACCGGTCGAACAGCACCTCGCCGGTCGTGACGTTGATGACCGATCCGGCGAAGGTCAGGAGGCGGGGATCCTGGGCGAGCGCGTCGATCGAGCAGGTTCGCAGCAGCGAGGCCGGGACGACATCCGCCGGCACATTCCGCGGCGGTTCGGTCTCCGGCGTCTCGCTCGACACCGCGGCGACGGCGTCGCCGGACCCGACGGCGACCCCGGCGAAGACCGCCCCGGTCCCGAGCAGCAGGAAGATCACGCCGAGCGCGGAGAACAGCCACGCATTGGGGTGCCGTGCGATGAGGGCACCAAGGCCCGCGCGCTTCGCTCCGGCGCTCTCCGCGACCCCTCCGATGACCTCGGTCCGGGCGGTCGGAAGGGCTGGTGAGCCCGGCAGGCCAGAGGGGCTCTCCGGACCCGGCTGCGGGCTCGCGGCACGACGCCTGCCCTTGGCGGCAGCGGCCTCGCGGGCTGCCCGGCGGGTCAGCGGCTCCTCGTCACTCACTCGCCCATGATATCGGCGAGAACCGGGAGTCGCGTGCCAGGCGGATCGTCGGGCGGCGAGGAGGTGCTAGCAGCCGCCCCACTTCGCCGCAGCCCGCGTGAACGAGTACGGCTCGTCGGGAAGTCCGCCATGCGTCATCGCGAAGTAGATGCAGACCCCGGCGGTGCTGCCCGTGAAGGTCGGCCGGTAGAGGGAGTTGCGGTGGGCCGTCGAGTTCCACCACTTCTGCGCGACGGTCGCACCCGTGTTGCCGTATCCGCCGGCGAGGTTGCCGTCGCATCCGCGGCTCGGCACGCCGTCGCTGCGCACCGACCCCAGGTGACCCCAGGCGCTCAGCGGATCGTCGCTCGGGTCCTCCGCCATCCAGAACAGACGGTCCTCCATGCAGCTGTCGTAGCGGAAGTGGCTCATCGGCACGGGCTGGAGGCAGTTGGCGACCCGGATCGCGTTGTAGGTCGCGGCGAACGAGGCGAGGTCCGCGCTCGTGGTGCCGGCGACACCGCCGCCCGAGACCCTGCCCGGGGCGCCGTTCGTCCCACCGCCGACCGGGCCGGGACAGCTGCCGCCCGCGGCGATGACGGCGGCGCGTCTGGCCGCGGTGCCGCTCGCACGATCTGCCGCCGAGACGATCACGACGGGCTTGGGCACCGGCTTCTGGGCGAGGTGCTCGGAGTCGACCTTGAGCTCGGCCGCTCGCGCCCCGATCTGAGCGGTGAGCACGGTCTCGTGGACGTAGGCGAGGGAGACCGGGCCGGGCTGCGTGCTCGCGACGTCGACCGCCGTCGGCGCCGACGCGAAGACGGGAAGCCCGGTCTGCTGCGTCGCGTTCGCCGAACTCGCGTTGCCGAAGAGCGACGGGCCGCTCCCTCCGACGAAGGGCAGCACGAGGGTCATGACCGCCGTGAAGACGGCGATGAGAAAAGCAGAACGCTTCACGACAGTTCCCCCCGGTACCGGCCCTGCGACCGTCCCCCGACGGCTCGCTCCTTCCACGCTAGGACCGGCGAGGCGGCGAGGGCAATGCGAGAGAGCCTCCGGTGCGCCGATATCCCCCGTTTTGGGGGCGTTTCCTTGCGCAGAATGTCACGCGATTGGGGGGTGGACCATGACGTCGGTCCCCCGAAGTGCGGACAATTCGGCGGAGCCGCCTGTCAGAATCGAACTGACGACCTTCTCATTACGAGTGAGATGCTCTACCGACTGAGCTAAGGCGGCGGGTCTGGCGGCGAACCGGAAGACACAGCAAGAAAGCTTAGCCGATCATGCACTCCTCGTTGACGCGAGGGTCTCCTCGAGATCGCCGAAGGCCTCGAGGATGTAGTCGCCCAGGGAGCGGCTGTCCCGCGTCCCGATCCAGGCGCCGTAGGCATAGCGGACGGCGGCGAGCCCGATGAGGCTGAGGAGCCGGGATCGCCGGGCGAGTGCGTCGGGATCACCGGCCAGCACGGGGTCGTCGGCGGCCAGTCGCTCGGCGACGAGCGTCGCGAGGTCGTCCTCGAACCGGTGCAGGTAGGCCATCCGCTTGCCAAAGAGCCCGGGGTGCTCACGCAGGAGCGCGCGCCGCCGCTCGTCCGGCATCCGCTCCTCGGCGAGTGCCGCGGATGCCGCGTCGAGCAGCTTCCCGAGGCCCACGAGCACGTTCTCACGCGGTCCTGCCGCGAGGAACTCGGCCGTCGCCGCGAGCTCGGCAAGCGAGGGGAAGTCGCCGATGACCGCGTCGTCCTTCGAGGGGAAGTAGTTGAAGAAGGTGCGCGGCGAGATGTCCGCTGCCGCGCTGATGTCCTCGATCGTGACGCGGTCGTAGCCGTGAAGCGCGGCCAGGTCGAGGATCGCGCCCTGGATCGCGCTCCGCGTCGCCCTCCGCTTGCGCTCGCGAAGGCCGAGGGTCGGCTCTACGCCCGGCTCGGTCATGCGCTCATCATTGCAGAGAGTGCAAATTTGCACAATGCGGGACGGCGTCGCGCCGGCTCAGCAGTCGGGATCCCTCGCCGGAACCTTCCCGTCGATGAAGAAGTCGTCGACCGCGTTGTTCACGCAGGAGTTCGACTTGTTGTAGGCCGTGTGCCCCTCGCCGTGATAAGTCACGAGGTGACCGCTCTCGAGCTGCGCCGCGAGGTTGACCGACCACTGATACGGGGTCGCCGGATCGTTCGTCGTCCCGACGACGAGGATGGGAGCGGAGCCTGCGGCGCGGATCGCCTCGCGCACTCGGGTCGCCGGGAAAGGCCACTGGTTGCACGAGGTCCCCCCGTAGGACATCTGCGGTCCGAAGGTGGGAGCGATCCTCGCGAGCTCGGCCGCCTCCGCCTCGAGGGTCTCCCTCGTGCTCGAGGAGACGTAGTCGAGGCAGTTGATCGCGATGAACGCCTCGGTCGAGTTGTCCTGGTAGGTGCCGTCGGGGTTCCGGCCGTTGTAGGCATCCGCGAGCTGGAAGGCGTAGTCGGCGGCGCCCTGGAACACGTCGGTGAAGAGGTCGCTCAGGTAGGGCCAGTTCGACTGGCTGTAGAGCGGCAGGATGATCGCGGTGAACATCGTGTCGCTCCCCAGCATCCGGCCGTCGGAGGCGCGCAGCGGGCTCGCGTCGAGCCGGTCGAGCAGGGTCCGGATGCGCGCCATCCCCGCGTCGACCGTCCCGCGGAACGGGCATCGCGAGCCGGTCAGGCAGTCGGCGAGATAGGCGCGGGCCGCATCCTCGAACCCCTTGGCCTGCGTCGCCGTCACGTCGAAGTCGGTCGTCGCCGGGTCGATCGCCCCGTCGAGCACGAGGCGGCCGGTCTTCTCCGGGTAGAGCCCGGCATAGGTCGCGCCGAGGAACGTGCCATAGGAGTAGCCGAGATAGTTGAGCTTCGCGTCGCCGAGGATGGCCCTCAGGAGATCGAGGTCGTGAGCGGCGCTGATCGTGTCGACGTAGCCGAGGAGCTCTCCCGTGTGCTCGAGGCAGGCCTGCCCGAAGTCGGCGTAGGCCTGCTCGATGTCGTCGATGAGCGCTTCGGTGCCGTGCCGGTCGGGCGGTATGTCGAAGAGGAACGCGTCGAGCTCGGAGGGGTCGTCGTAGCAGGAGACCGCGGAGGACCGGTTCACTCCCCTGGGGTCGAACCCGACGATGTCGTAGCGCTCGGCCAGCCGCGAGTCGACCGCATAGCTGAGACTGTCGCGGATGAAGTCGTAGCCCGATCCTCCGGGACCGCCCGGGTTCACCAGGAGGGAGCCGAGACGCGATCCGGTCGCCACCGAGCGGATGAGGGCGAGGTGGATGGAGTCGCGCGCGGGGTCGCTCCAGTCGAGCGGCGCCGTCGCGGTCGCGCACTGGAAGCTCCCCTCGCACTTCGACCAGGTGAGCACCTGGGAGTAGTACGGAACGAGCGCGTCGTCGACCTTCTCGTCGGTCGGCTGCGAGGTGCGCTCCGGCTGCGGCGGGATGAAGAGCGTCACGCATCCGCTGAGCGGGACGAGGAGGGCGAGACCCGCGGCGACGAGCAGGACGCGCAGCGGCCGGCGCTTCCGGCTCACGATGCCGACACCCGCCTGGCCGAGATGAGCATCGCCTCGAGGGCGAGCGCGGGCGCGACATTGCCGTCGATGCGCCGCCGGGCCGCCGAGATCGCGTCGAGGCTCGCGAGGGTCTGCTCCGGCGTCGCGACGCGCGCCGCCTCCCGCAGCCGCCCGGCGATCTCGAGGTTGATCGGCTCGATGCCGGACCCGAGCTGGAGCAGCAGGATGTCGCGGTAGAGCGAGAGCAGGTCGACCATGATCCGGTCGAGGCCGTCGCGCAGGCTCCTCGTCGCGCGCCGCTTCTGGTCCTCCTCGAGCGATCTGAGCTGCGCGCGGAGCGCCGGCGGGATCGTGCCGCCCGACTCGACTCCGAGCGAGCGCAGCGCGCTCTCGCGCTCCTCGGCGTCGCGCTCCTCGGTGATCGCCCTGGCGTCGTCCGCGGCCATCTCGAGGAGCGCTGCCGCCGCGATCACGGCATCCGAGACGGTGCGGATGCCGAGGGCCGTCTCGAGGGTCCGCTCCCGGCGGGTGCGCGCGTCCTCGTTCGTCGCGAGCCGGTGCGCCATGCCGATGTGGCTCTGCGCCTCCCGCGCGGCGCGGGTGGCGAGCGCCGGATCGACGCCGTCGCGTCTCGAGATGAGCTCGGCGACATCCGCCACCGCGGGTACCCGCAGTCGTACGGTGCGCACGCGGGAACGGACGGTCGGGATGAGATCGGCCTCGCTCGGGGCGCACAGGATCCAGACCGTGCGCGGCGGCGGCTCCTCGAGCGCCTTGAGCAGCACGTTCGAGGTGCGCTCGGTCATCCGGTCGGCGTCCTCGATGATCATGACGCGGTAGCGGCCGACCGAGGGAGAGAACTGCGAGCTCGCCACGAGCGCACGCACCTCGTCGATCGAGATGATGACGCGCTCAGTGCTGAGCACGCCGAGGTCCGGATGCGTGCGCGCCTCCACCTGCCGCCGGGTCGCGGCATCGCCCTCGGCGTCGCCGGGGCTGAGGAGCGCCGTCGCGAACGCGAAGGCGAGGTTCGAGCGGCCGGACCCGGGCGGACCGGTGATGAGCCAGGAATGGGTCATCCCCGAGGCCGGACCGCCCGGTGCGGGATCGCCCGGTGCGGGGACGGGGCCGGATGCCGCTGCCCGGACGACCGCGATGGCTTCGGCCTGGCCGGTCAGCTCATCCCACAATGACATAGCGCAAGCATAGGGAATGTCAGGCGAGCAGGGCGGAGACACGATCGCGGACGACCGAGGCGATCGAGTCGACCTCGTCCGAGGCGTCGACGACGAGGAACCGGCCGGGCTCGGCCGCGGCGAGCCCGAGGTAGGCCTCCCGGACGGTCGCGTGGAACTCGCGCTCCTCCGCCTCGAGCCGGTCGTACCTGGTC
This sequence comes from Clavibacter sp., assembly GCA_044508495.1. Lineage (GTDB taxonomy): Bacteria > Actinomycetota > Actinomycetes > Actinomycetales > Microbacteriaceae > Terrimesophilobacter. The sequence continues at coordinate 19,385 of JBIQHP010000017.1, read as the reverse complement.
CGGGCCGAGTCGAGTCGCCCTCGCCCCACCGACTCGTCGAGATCGAGCAGCACCGTGAGATCGGGAAGCAGCCCCTCGACGGCCCACAGCGAGATGCCGCGCACCTCCTCGGCGCCGAGCCCGCGCGCGATGCCCTGGTAGGCCACCGAGGAGTCGAGGAAGCGGTCCTGGACGACGATGTCGCCCCGCTCGATCGCGGGTCGCACCTTCGTCGCGACGTGATGGGCGCGATCGGCCGCGTAGATGAGCGCCTCGGAGCGCGGCGTGATGTGCCCCCTGCTGTGGAGCACGATCTCGCGCAGCTCCTCGCCGAGCTCCGTTCCGCCGGGCTCCCTCGTCGTCACGACCGTGCGGCCCTGCTCCTCGAGCCAGTCGACGAGCAGCGCGGACTGGGTCGACTTGCCGGAGCCGTCGCCGCCCTCGAAGGTGATGAAGAGCCCGCGCATGGCTATTTCTTCGCTGTCGGCTTCGCGGCCGGGGACTTCGCGGCGGGCTTCTTGGCCGCCGGCTTGCGCCGGGCGGGCGCCTTGGCCTTCACCGGCCCCTTCGCGCGCTTGTCGGCGAGCAGCTGCACGGCGCGCTCGAAGTCGATGTCCTCGACGGACTCCCCGCGCGGGATCGTCGCGTTCGTCACGCCGTCGGTCACGTAGGGGCCGAAGCGGCCGTCCTTGACCTTGACCGGCTTCCCGCTCTCCGGGTCGGCGTCGAACTCCTTGAGGGCGCTCGACGGCCTGCGCGCGCCGTACTTCGGCTGGGCGAAGATCTCGAGCGCGCCGGCCAGGTCGAGATCGAAGATCTGCTCCTCGCTCGTGAGCGAGCGCGAGTCGGCGCCCTTCTTGAGGTACGGCCCGAACTTGCCGTTCTGGGCGGTGATGTCCTCGCCGCTCTCCGGGTCCTGGCCCACGACGCGCGGCAGGTCGAGGAGCCGCAGCGCGGTCTCGAGGTCGATCGTGGCGAGGTCCATCGAGGCGAAGAGGGATGCCGTGCGCGGCTTGGGGGCGGCGGCCTTCTTCTTCGCCGCCTTCTTCTTCGGCTTGGCCTCTTCTCCGGTCGAGCTCGTCGAGACCTCGCCTGTCAGCGGGTCGACGGTCTCGACGAGCTCGACCGGAGAGGCAAGGGCGACCGGGGAAGGGGTGGATTCCGGCTCGAGCTCCGTGACGTAGGGGCCGTAGCGGCCGTTCTTGGCGACGACCTCCTTGCCGTTCTGCGGGTTGACTCCGATGACCCGGTCCACGACGACGGGCGCATCGATGAGCTCGTGGGCCCTCGCGATCGTGAGCTCGTCGGGAGCCAGGCCGTCCGGGATGTTGACCCGGCGCGGCTTGGCGTCGGGAGCGGCATCCGGGTCGACGACCTCGAGGTAGGGGCCGTACTTGCCGATCCGCAGGGTCACCTGGTCGTCGAGCGGGATCGAGTTGATCGACTTGGCGTCGATCTCCCCGAGGTTGTCGATGACGTTGCGCAGGCCCTTGTAGTTGGGCCCGCCGAAGTAGAAGCTGTTGAGCCAGTCGACGCGCTGCTCCTGGCCGTCGGCGATGCGGTCGAGGTCGTTCTCCATACCGGCGGTGAAGTCGTACTGCACGAGCTCGGTGAAGTAGTCCTCGAGCAGCCGCACGACGGAGAACGCGATCCAGTTCGGCACGAGCGCGGTGCCGCGCGGTGTCACGTACCCGCGATCGATGATCGTCGAGATGATCGAGGTGAACGTCGAGGGTCGGCCGATGCCGAGCTCCTCGAGCGTCTTGATGAGGCTCGCCTCGGTGTAGCGGGGCGGCGGGGAGGTCTCGTGGCCCTTCGCCTCGACCTCGACGAGGTCGAGCGCCTGGCCCTCGGCGAGCGGTGGGAGCTTCGCCTCGGTCGGCTCGGCCGGCGTGTTGCGCTCCTCGTCGTGGCCCTCCTCGTACGCGGCGAGGAAGCCGCGAAACGTGATGACGGTGCCGCTCGCGACGAACTCGGCGAGCTGCTCCGCCGTCTTCGCCGCGATCGTGACGGTCGCCGTCGACCCGCGCGCATCCGCCATCTGGGAGGCGACCGTGCGCTTCCAGATGAGGTCGTAGAGCTTCCACTCGTTGCCGCGCAGCGTCCCCTCGAGCTGCGTCGGAGTGCGGAAGGTGTCGCCGGATGGCCGGATCGCCTCGTGCGCCTCCTGGGCGTTCTTGGACTTCCCGGCATACACACGCGGCTTCTCCGGGACGCTGTCGGCGCCGTAGAGCGCGGTCGCCTGGCTGCGGGCCGCGGTGATCGCCTGCTGCGAGAGCGCGGGCGAATCGGTGCGCATATAGGTGATGTAGCCGTTCTCATAGAGCCCCTGCGCGATGCTCATGGTCTGCCGGGCCGAGAACCGCAGCTTGCGCGCCGCTTCCTGCTGCAGGGTCGAGGTCGTGAACGGTGCGGCCGGGCGGCGCGTGTATGACTTCGACTCGACCGAGGCGACGGTGAACTCCGTAGACTCCTCGCGAAGTGCGGAGGCGAGCCGCTCCGCCCCTCCCTCGTCGAGGGCGACGGCGCCGACCTTGAGCCGGCCGAGGTCGTCGAAGTCGCGACCGGTCGCGATGCGCGCTCCGTCGAGACGCACGAGACGCGACTCGAAGGAGTCGGCCGGGGCCTGCGGAGCCAGCCGGGCGAGCAGGTCCCAGTATGCGGCGCTCACGAAGGCGAGCCGCTCGCGCTCGCGGTCGACGACGAGCCTCGTCGCCGCGGATTGCACCCGGCCCGCGGAGAGGCCGGGCCCGACCTTGCGCCAGAGCACCGGGGAGACCTCGTAGCCGTAGAGCCGGTCGAGGATGCGCCGGGTCTCCTGGGCGTCGACGAGCGCGGTGTCGATATCGCGCGTGTTGTCACGGGCGTGCTCGATGGCGTCCCTGGTGATCTCGTGGAAGACCATGCGCTTCACCGGGACCTTGGGATTGAGCACCTGCAGGAGGTGCCAGGCGATCGCCTCGCCCTCGCGGTCCTCATCCGTCGCGAGGTAGAGCTCGTCGGCGTCCTTGAGGGCGCGCTTGAGGTCGGCGACGGTCTTGCGCTTCTGCTCGGAGACGACGTAGTACGGCTCGAAGCCGTTCTCGACGTCGACGGAGAACTTGCCGAGCGAGCCCTTCTTGAGCTCGGGCGGGAGGTTCTTCGGCTCGATGAGGTCGCGGATGTGCCCGACCGAGGCGAGCACCTCGTAGCCGTCGCCGAGGTACTGGGCGATCGTCTTGGCCTTCGCCGGCGACTCGACGATGACCAGTTTCTTCGTGCCGGGCACGCGACTCCTCAGGATTCAGTTACTGCAACAGGGGACACCATACACACAGAACCGGCGCGCACACTCGTCAGCCGCCCGGTGTCACCCTCGTGAAAGGGGTGGCCCCGCCGTGGCGGTGGCCGAGACCGGGAGGCCGAGAATGGCGACACTGACCCTCACGGTCACAATAACCCCATCCACCTGACATCCCGTCACCATGGCGTGGTTGACACGCGCCACGGATGCCGCCGCTTCGCAGGGAATGCCGGGCACGATCCCGATCGCGACATCGGCCGCGGCGAGGGCTGCGGCATCCGCGGCACCCATCGCCAGGGATCTCGTACCGAGCACGCTATAGAGAGGTACGAGCAGGAGGACCATCGAGAGGATCGCGCCGACGACCGCGACCGCGAGGGGCGAGCCGGCACCGGCCTCGCCGCGGACCCGGCCGACGCAATGCTTCCGGCTGCCACGGAGCACGATCAGCCGCCCCCGGCGAGCGCGCAACTGGACGCCGAGATCTCGACCGCGCCGAGGATTCCGGCCAGGGGCGCCGCGGGCATCGTCACGACGGCGCACACGAGGTTGCCCCGGTGCTCGATCCTCGTGGCCGCGCCCTCCAGGATGGCGGAGGCGTCGAAGGGGCTCCCGCGCGCCGCGCTCCTCGCCGCGAGGGCGGCGGCATCCTGGGCCTGCATCCGGCGCGTCGAGAGCTGGAGCCCTCCGAGGCACAGCGCGAGCACGAGGATGACGGCGGGCACGACCGCCGCGAACTCCGCGGTCACGCTTCCCGACTCGTGACGGGCGCGCTCACCCGCCGAAGGTGAGCGCACGCTGGACGAGATCGAAGAGGATCCCGCGCACCTCGTCGCTGCGCAGGATGGCCACGAGCAGCCCCGCGAAGGCGACGGCGGCCATCGTGACGATGGCGTACTCGGCGGTCGAGGCGCCGGTCTCGGAAGCGAGCCGGCGGCGAAGCCTCTGGATCATGGATGTCCTCCTTCTGTTCGCCCCAGTGTGAACTCCTGCAGGGGTGGCACGGCGCCGGCACCGGCCTATCCGGGGACCAGGTCAGAACGAGCCGGCTGTCGAGGAGAGGACGGCGATCATCAGCGGGGCGACGCCGAGGAGCAGGAAGGCCGGAAGGACGCAGATCCCGAGCGGGAGCATGAGCGTGACGGAGAGCGAGGCGGCCTTGCGCCGCGCGGTGCTCCGCGCGATGCGGCGGGTCTGCTCGGCCTCGCTGCGCAGCAGGAGGCCGGCGGGGACGCCCGCCCGCCGGGAGAGCTCGAGCACGCCCTCCTCCTCGCCGCTCCCGGTGAGAGCGCAGCGATCGAGAGCGCCGGCGACCGCGTGGCGCGCCCGGTCGAGGGACGCCCCTCCGGAGACCGCGATCGCGAGGAGCTCGAGCGGCAGGCCGGGGGCCGGATCCTCCGGCGTCGCCGAGCGCAGCAGCCGCCGGTTCCAGGCGCGGGCGGCGAGCATGAGCGCGCTTCCCGTGATGAGGCACAGCACGCCGGGGACGGTCCCGAACAGCGTGCCGAGGGTGTCGAACCCGAGGCCGAGGCCGAACAGGATCCCGACGAGGGGCAGCACGGTCACGAATCTCGCCGTGGCGGCCGGCCCGGCGAGGGCCACCTCGATCTCGCGCCGGGTCTCGGCGAGGTCGCGGAGCGACTCCGCGAGCCCGCGCAGGCTCGGGGCGATCGGTGCACCGGCCTCCGAGGCGACGAGCCATGCCGCGGCGAGCGCGCGCCAGGCGATGGCCGGATGCGACCGGCTCCCACCCCTGGCCGGCACCGGGAGCTCCTCCACCGCGGCCAGAACCGCCTCGGCGATCGGGACGGCGCCCGCGCGCTCCGCGACGGCCTGGACGACCTGGACCCTCGCGAACCCGGCCGACTCCGCGAGATAGCCCCAGGCGGAGGCCGGGGCCACACCGGCCGCGAGCAGTACGGCGAGGCGCTGCACGACGCTCGCGACCGGGTCGAGACCTTCGACCTCAGCCATCCGAGCGGTCCATCAGGGACTCGGTGCGCAGCCGGCCGGCCGCATCCACCACGAAACGGCCGAGTGCGGCGAGCCGCCGCATCCCGTCCCGCCGTTCGAGGTGCAGCACGGCCCCGATCGCGCTCACCGCCTGCCGTGCGACCGCCGTCACGCCGAGACCCGCGAGGGCGCCGAGGGCCTCGAGCCTCGCCGGCACGTCCTCGAGCGAGTTGGCGTGCAGGGTCCCGGCTCCGCCGTCGTGGCCGGTGTTGAGCGCGGCGAACAGCTCCCGCACCTCGGCTCCGCGGCACTCTCCGAGCACGAGCCGGTCCGGGCGCATCCTCAGCGCCTCCCGGACGAGCCTCGCCAGGCCGACCTCCCCCGCGCCCTCGAGGTTCGCCTGCCGGGCCTCGAGCGAGACGAAGTGCGGATGCTGGACCTGCAGTTCGGCGACATCCTCGATCGCGATGATGCGGTCGGTCGACGCGGCGCCCGCGAGAAGCGCGGAGAGCAGGGTCGTCTTCCCGCTGCCGGCGGCCCCGGTCACGAGGAGGTTCGCGCGCCCGGCGACGAGTCCGAGCACGGCGTCCATGGGGACCCGGTCGAAAAGGCCCTCCCGGTCGAGCTCCTCGAGGTCGAATCGCCGGACGCGCGGCAGCCGGATCGAGAGGAGCGTTCCGTTCGGCGAGATCGGCGGCAGGACCGCATGGACGCGGATGCCGTCGTGCAGTCGCACGTCGACGCAGGGGGTCGACTCGTCGACGTGCCTGCCTCCGAGCGCGATGAGCCGGACCGCGAGCTCGCGCAGCTCCACCTCCGTGAGGGAGAGCGCGGCCCGGCGCTCGCCGCCCTGCCCTCGGTCGACCCACACACCGGCCGGGCCGTTGACGAAGACATCGGTCACCGCGGGGTCCTCGAGCAGCGGGGCCAGCTCGCCGAACTCCGGAAGGCGCCTCATCCGCCGGAGGAGCGCACCGGGCGCGCCGGGAGGCGCGGTCGCCGATCCGGGCGGCGAGGCCACGAAGGTCGGGATCCGCTCGGTCGGCATGCGGTCACGTTACGGAATGCGACGAGCGCGGTCCGCCACCGCAGGCCGAAGCGACGGGGTTCATGCCGGCGCCGGGCGTGGGGAGGAGAGGAGCCCTGGGAAGGTCAACCCCGCCTTAACGAGAGAGGGGCGGCGCCTGTTGGGGGGAACGGGCGCCGCCGCGGCAGCGAGCTGATTGGGGGGAATCGTGATGCTCGCCACAGGCCAAACTCTCGTTTGACAGCGATCAGTCTAGCCCAGACGGTCGTCGTTTGGGTGGTGACTTTCGCAACGCGGTAATGTCGGATTCTGTGCGGCCGTGCATGCCGCCGTCAACGCGAGGAAGCGCCGGGAGAACCATGAGCGAGACCATCGACAGCCTGCTCCACGAGGAGAGGCGGTTCCCGCCCTCCTCCGCCTTCGCCGCCCAGGCGGTGGCGAGACCGGAGCTCTACGAGAGGGCGGGCGAGGACCGGCTCGGCTTCTGGGCCGACCAGGCTCGTGAGCTGCTGCACTGGGAGACCCCGTTCACTCAGGTCCTCGACTGGAACAACGCCCCCTTCGCGCGCTGGTTCGCCGACGGCCGGCTCAACGTCGCCTACAACTGCCTCGACCGGCACGTGCTCGCCGGCAACGGCGACCGGGTCGCCATCCACTGGGAGGGCGAGCCGGGCGACACCCGCACGATCACCTATGCGCAGCTCACCGAGGAGGTCAAGAAGGCGGCGAACGCGCTCGAGGCCCTCGGCATCCGGCATGGCGACCGCATCGCCATCTACCTGCCGATGATTCCCGAGGCGGTCGTCGCGATGCTCGCCGCCGCACGCATCGGGGCCGTGCACTCCGTCGTCTTCGGGGGCTTCAGCGCCGAGTCGCTGCGCTCCCGCATCGAGGACGCGAGCGCGAAGCTCGTCATCACGGCCGACGGGGGGTGGCGCAAGGGCAAGGTCTTCCCGCTCAAGGGCGCAGTGGATGCCGCCCTCGCCGCCGACGGCGGTGGCACGACCGTCGAGCACGTGCTCGTCGTGCGCCGCGGGGAGAACGAGGTCGACTGGACCGAGGGACGCGACCTGTGGTGGCACGACGCGGTCGGCGCGGCGCCGGCCGAGCACGAGGCGAAAGCCTTCGAGGCGGAGAACCCGCTCTTCATCCTCTACACCTCGGGCACGACGGGGAAGCCCAAGGGCATCCTGCACACCTCGGGCGGCTACCTCACCCAGTGCGCCTACACGCACCGGAACGTCTTCGACCTGCATCCGGAGACGGATGTCTTCTGGTGCACGGCGGACGTCGGCTGGGTCACCGGCCACAGCTACGTCGTCTACGGCCCGCTCGCCAACGGCGCGACCCAGCTCATGTACGAGGGCACCCCGGACACCCCGCATCCCGGCCGCTGGTGGGAGCTCATCGAGAAGTACGAGGTGTCGATCCTCTACACGGCGCCGACGGCCATCCGGGCGTTCATGAAGACCGGGCGGGAGCATCCGCAGAGATTCGACCTGAGCTCGCTGCGCGTGCTCGGCTCGGTGGGCGAGCCCATCAACCCGGAGGCCTGGATCTGGTACCGCGACATCATCGGCGGCGGCAACACGCCGGTCGTCGACACCTGGTGGCAGACCGAGACCGGGGCGATCATGGTCTCGGCCCTTCCCGGGATCACCTCGACGAAGCCGGGCTCGGCCCAGGTGCCGCTCCCCGGCATCTCGGTGGATGTGCTCGACGAGAACGGCAAGCACGTCGGCAACGGCAACGGCGGTCTCCTCGTCGTGACCGAGCCGTGGCCGTCGATGCTGCGCGGCATCTGGGGCGACCCCGAGCGGTTCATCGAGACCTACTGGGAGAAGTTCGACTTCGCCGGAACCCCCGAGCGCCGCATGTACTTCGCGGGCGACGGCGCCCGCCTCGACGAGGACGGCGACGTGTGGCTGCTCGGCCGCGTCGACGACGTCATGAACGTCTCGGGGCACCGCCTCTCGACCATGGAGATCGAGTCCGCGCTCGTCTCGCATCCGATCGTGGCCGAGTCCGCGGTCGTCGGGGCCTCGGACGACACGACCGGCCAGGCCGTCGTCGCCTTCGTCATCCTGCGGGCCAAGCAGGCGGAGGCGCAGACCACGGAGGAGGCGGTCGCCATCCTCAAGGCGCACGTCGCCGAGCAGATCGGCGCGATCGCCAGACCCCGCGACATCGTCATCGTGACCGAGCTGCCCAAGACGCGCTCGGGCAAGATCATGCGACGGCTGCTGCGGGACGTCGCGGAGGGTCGCGAGGTCGGCGACACGACGACGCTCGCCGACACCCAGGTGATGCAGGTCATCACCGACAAGCTGAAGTAGTACCCGCTGGTTGAGTAGCCGCCGGGCGGCGTATCGAAACCCGGTCTCGATACGATCGCTGCGCGATCACTCGACCGGCGGGTGACGAGGATCAGGCGAACTCGAAGACGAACTCGATCTCGACCGGGGCGTCGAGCGGCAGCACCGCGACGCCCACGGCACTGCGCGCATGCTGGCCTGATTCGCCGAAGATCTCCCCGAGCAGCTCCGACGCGCCGTTCACGACACCCGGCTGACCGGTGAACGAGGGGTCGGATGCGACGAACCCGACGACCTTCACGACGCGCGTGATGCGGTCGAGCGACCCGATCGCGGAGCGCGCGGCGGCCAGGCCGTTGAGCACGCAGTTCCGGGCGAGGGCCTTCGCGTCCTCCGGGGTCACCTCCGCGCCGACCTTGCCGGTGGCCGGGAGCGCGCCATCCACCATCGGCAGCTGCCCCGAGGTGTAGACGAGATTGCCGGTCACGACCGCCGGGATGTAGGCGGCGACGGGCTTGGAGCCCTCGGGGACGACGAGTCCGAGCTCGGCGAGGCGGTCATCCAGTGTTGACATCAGGCATTCCCATCTTTCTTGTCGGCCGGCAGTGCGCGCTTGAGGTAGGCGACGAGACCACCCTCGGGGCCGGTGACGACCTGCACGAGCTCCCACCCCTGCTCGCCCCAGTTGTTGAGGATCGCGGCGGTGTTGTGAACGATGAGGGGTGTGGTGAGGTACTCCCAGCGCGTCATCACGGCATCCATTCAGGTTTCACGGTCGATTCACCCGTTACTCTGTATCCTATGCCTGCCCAAAAATCCAAGCCTCTCGGCGTGCTCTCGGCTATCGCGGGCCTGCTCGGCTTCAGCACTCTCGCCGGAGTGCTCGTGACCGCGCTCGTCACCCCGGCCCTCGCCGTGACGAGCATGACGGCCAACTCCTCGATCGGCGTCTTCGAGGCGCTCCCCGAGTACATGGAGATCGGCCAGCTCTCGCAGAAGAACACCCTCTACGGCTTGCGCGGCAACGACTACGTGGCCTTCGCCGAGATCTTCAAGCACAATCGCGAAGAGGTCTCGTGGGACCAGATCTCCCCCTTCATCAAGGACGCGATCGTCGCCGGCGAGGACCGCCGCTTCTACGAGCACGGCGGTGTCGACCTGCAGTCGATCGTCCGCGCGGCACTCGGCAACATCTCGACCGGCGAGATCGGCGGTGGCGCCTCCACGATCGCGATGCAGCTCGTCAAGAACATCAACATCCAGACCGCCCTGCTCCTGCCCACTCAGGAGGAGCGCGTGGACGGGATCGCCAAGGCGCAGGCGCAGTCCCTCGATCGCAAGCTCAAGGAGGCCAAGCTCGCGATCGGCCTGGAGAAGAACTACACGAAGAACCAGATCCTGCTCGCCTACCTCAACATCACCGGCTTCGGCGGCAACACCTACGGCATCGAGTCGGCCGCGCAGCAGTACCTGAGCAAGAGCGCCGCGGATGTCACGCTCGCCGAGGCGGCCAGCCTCGCGGCGATCGTGCAGCTTCCCAACAACCGCAACCTCGACAAGCCGGAGAAGTATCCGGCGAACAAGGAGCGCCGGGACGTCATCCTGAGGAACATGCTCGAGCTCAAGATGGTCAGCCAGGCGCAGTTCGACGAGGCGATCAGCACCCCCGTCGAGGAGTACGTCAAGCTCACCCCCCCGAGCAGCGGCTGCACCTACGCCTCCGCCGCTCCGACCTTCTGCGACTTCATCGTCAAGTCGGTCAAGGATCTCGAGATGCTCGGCGCGACGCCTGAGGAGCGCCAGGCCAACTGGGATCGCGGCGGATACAGCGTCTACACGACGATCGACCTCGACCAGCAGGCCAACGCCGAGGCCGAGCTGAGAGCGCAGGCTCCGCCCACGGAGACCCGTTTCGAGCTCGGCGCTTCGGCGGCCTCCGTGCAGGTGGGGACCGGCCGGATCCTCATCATGGCGCAGAACAAGTACTTCGACGACACCGGCGAGGGCGACCCGGTGTCCACGAGCGCCGTGAACTTCAACACCGATCAGAAGTACGGCGGATCCTTCGGCTTCCCCGTCGGATCGACCTACAAGATCTTCACGACGGCCGACTGGCTCATCAACGGGCACGGACTCAGCGAGATCGTCAACGGCTCCAAGCACGACTCCAGGTTCTTCAAGGCGGACTGCGTGGGCGGCTACGTCTACAATCCCCCCTACAGCCCGCGAAACGACGCCGGCCAGGAGGTCGGGCCGGTCAACATCATCACGGCGCTCTCGCAGTCGATCAACGCGGCCTTCATCTCGATGGCCGAGCAGCTCGACCTGTGCGAGATCGCCGACGTCGCCCAGTCGATGGGCGCGCACCGAGCCGACGGCCAACCGCTCACCACCAACCCCTCGGCGGTCCTCGGCACCAACGAGATCGCCCCCCTGTCGATGGCGGCCGCCGCGGCGACCGTCGCCAGCGGCGGGCTCTACTGCACGCCGATCGCCGTCGTGCGCGTCGTCGATGCCAACGGCAAGGAGCTCGGCGGCCAGGATCCGCACTGCCGCCGGGCGATCTCCCCCGAGGTCGCGGCGGCCACCGCCTATGCGATGCAGGCCGTCATGAACGGCGGCGGGCTCGGCAACGCGTCCAACCCCCGGACCGGCGTCCCGCTCGCCGGCAAGACCGGTACGACGACCGACTCGTGGCACACCTGGATGCTCAGCACGAGCATGACGACATCCCTGGCCGTCTGGGTCGGGAACATCAAGGGACACCAGGCCCTTCGTAACATCAGCCTCCCGGGCGGCAATGCCGCCACCGCCCGCCACCGGATCGCAAGGCCGATCCTGGCCGCGCTGACCACGAAGTACGGCGGAGGCGCGTTCCCGACGCCGCCGGCGAACCTGCTGAGCGGGACGACGCTCGAGATCCCGGACATGAGGGGCAAGACCGTCGAGGACGCCAAGGCGCTCCTGGAGAGCCTCGGCTTCAACTACGCCGACGGCGGGCCGATGGCCTCGGATGCGCCGATCGGCACCGTGGGAGGCACCGATCCCGTGGCCGGGACGAAGGTCTCCAGGGGCTACCAGATCAAGGTGTTCACGAGTGACGGAACGCTCTACGTCGACATGCCGGACCTCATCGGCCACTCGGCGAACGGTGTGACAAACGACCTGGTCGCGCTGGGGTTCAGCCCCGGCAACATCCAGGTCCAGTGGGTCGCCATCGCGAACCCCGGTGATCCGACCTGCCGGGTGACCGCGACGACCCCGGGGCCGAACGCTGGAACCTCCAAGCAGGCGCAGGTGACCCTGACGATATCCGCGCTCATCGACGGCAGCCCGCCACCGGCTTGCTCGCCTTGAGCGGCGCGGGAGGTGCGCGGGCTGTCGGGACGGCGTTAGCCGCCCTCGGCACCGCGGCCCTCGGCGCGTTCGCCTGGGGGGCCCTCGTCGAACGCAACCGCTTCACGATCCGGCGGGAGACCGTTCCGGTGCTCGACCCGGGGGCCAGGCCGCTCACGGTGCTGCACCTCTCCGATCTCCACATGGCCCCGTGGCAGCGGGCGAAGCAGGACTGGATCCGCGGCCTCGTCGCCGAGGAACCCGACCTCGTCGTGGTCACCGGCGACAGTCTCGGCCACGAGCGCGGGATCGAGGGGGTCGAGTACGCCCTCGAGCCGTTCCGCGGCATCCCCGGGGTGTTCGTGCACGGCTCCAACGACTACTTCGGCCCGAGCCTGAAGAACCCCTTCGCCTATTTCCGGGAGCACCGGGACGAGCCGACGGATCCGACGACCCTCGACACCAAGGGTCTCGAGCGCTTCTTCGAGTTCCTGGGCTGGCTCGACCTCAACAACACCGCGCGGGCGATGTCGATCAAGGGGTCGCGACTCGAGTTCGTCGGTGTCAACGACGCGCACCGCGACTGGGACCGGCTCGACCTCCTCCCCGGCGCGATGGACGACCTACGCGAGAACGTCGGCTGGCAGGACGATCGCACCGGCCCCGAGCCCGTCACGATCGGCCTGACCCACGCCCCCTATCAGCGCGTGCTCAACTCCTTCGTGAACTACGGCGCGGATGTCGTCTTCGCCGGCCATACCCACGGCGGCCAGGTGCAGGTGCCGGGCTTCGGCGCGCTCGTGACCAATTCCGACCTTCCCCGGGAGATGGCGAGCGGCCTGCACCTGTGGCGTCACGCGCTGAACGCGGCCTACCTGGAGGTCTCGGCCGGCATCGGAACCTCCATCTATGCCCCCGTCCGGTTCTCCTGCCCGCCCGAGGCCGTGGTCGTGGCACTCACCGGCGACGATTTCAGCTATTCTTGATGAGGTCCGGTCGAGCCACGAGGTTCAACCGGATGCAGTATCGGGGTGTGGCGCAGTTTGGTAGCGCGCTTCGTTCGGGACGAAGAGGTCGTGGGTTCAAATCCCGCTACCCCGACGATGAGGACCATCGAGAGCTTGCTCTCGAATGGTCCGAAGAGGAGGGGGTAAGAGGCGCGAAGCGCCGAATACCCCGACAAGAGTCAGTAGACGTGGTTTCGATACGCGCTACGCGCTACTCAACCAACGGATGATGTGACCCGCTGGTCGAGTAGCCGCCGGAGGCGGCGTATCGAAACCAGGCGCCATCAGGCGAAGTCGGCGTCCGGCCCGGAGTCGTAGGCGGTTCCGAGCGGCTCGGCGAGCACGCGGCGTCCGCGGTTGAAGACCCCGCCGCTCTCCTCGAGATAGCAGGCGCCGCAGAGCGACTCGTAGACGACATCCACGCCGTCCTCGATCGCGACCTGATCGCCGTCGAAGATGTACTCACCGCCCACGGTGCGCGTGTTGAACACGGCCTTGCGACCGCACCGGCAGATCGTCTTGAGCTCCTCGAGCGAGTGCGCGATCTCGAGCAGCCGCCTGCTGCCGGGGAAGGCGACCGTCTGGAAGTCGGTGCGGATGCCGTAGGCGAGCACCGGGACATCCGCCAGGATCGCGATGCGCAGCAGGTCGTCGACCTGCGACTCGGTGAGGAACTGCGCCTCATCCACGAGCAGGCAGCCCAGCGCCTTGCCCGTCGCCTCCTCGAGTCTCGCCCGCTCGGCGGCGAAGAGCTCCCACAGGTCGTCCTCGGGCGCGATCACGAAGTCGACCGGCCGGCGCACGCCGAGCCGCGACACGATGTCGGTATCGCCCTTGGTGTCGATCTGCGGCTTCGCGAGCAGCACCTGCTGCCCGCGCTCCTCGTAGTTGTAGGCGGCCTGGAGCATGTTGGTGCTCTTCCCGCTGTTCATCGCCCCGTAACGGAAGTAAAGCTTCGCCACTACTCCAGGTATCCGTCCTCGGCAGCCCGGCGGATGAGGTCCGCCTTCTTGCTGGCCGGTCTGTCGATCTTCGCGTACTTCTCGCGCACACGCCGAAGATAGGTCTTCGCCGTCTCGTACTGCACGTTCATATTCTCCGCCACCTCGGCTGTGCTCAACCCGGACACGTACAGCTTGAGCGCCTGCTCCTCCCCAGGGCTCAGCTTGGGTCTCGCCTGGATGACCGCGCCGACCGGCAGCGGACGCCAGTCCCTCTGCTCGTGCGGGCCGACATCCATGCCCATGATGCGCCTCGCCGTGTCCATGACCTCGCGCATCGGAAGCGACTTGGAGAGGAAGTCGGATGCCCCCGCCGCGAGTGCGCGCTCGCGAGCCTCCCGGGTGTCGAGGCTGCTCAGGACGATGACCTTCGCACCGGCCGCACGGCACGTCCGGACCCGGGCCTCGATCGATATCGACTCCTTGAGCTGGAAGTCGAGGAACACCAGATCGGTCGGGAAGCTGTCGCTGTGGACGAGTTCGAGCCAGGTCTGCGCGCTCAGGACGAGGTCGAAATCCGGAGCGTTCGCCGAGATCCAGCTGCCGAGACTGTCGAGCAGCACCTCGTGATCGTCGAGCACCGCGAGCCGGATCGGCGCACGATCCGGTGCTCCGGCGGGAACACGGCTACCCGGGTCAGCGCTGCTCATACTGGAATCCTATGGTGAGCGTCAGGTTCTGGAACTCGACCTGTACCCCGGTGTAGACGATCCGCATGACGGCCAGGTAGGGGGCGAGGACCGAACGCACGACGGAATCGCTCGTGTCGAGGCGCGCCGTCAGGACGCCTCGGCACACCGATCCGCGCCCGCCGAGCTCGATCTTCAGGGTGTGCGGGACGAAGGTCGGCTCGTCGAGGATCGCGACGATGAGCGCGCGCAGCACCGTCCGCTGGTCGGACACCATCGCGGATGCCCGGCCGCCGGGATCGATGACGGTGCGCCGCATCCGTTCGGCATCCACCCCGTCGTCCCCCGCGACGACCTCGAGCCAGGTGCGATCGGCCTCGGCGACCATGAGGGTGCGAATCGCGTCGGCTATCTCGCGTGCTCGTGCCCGGTCGTCCTGGGTGATCGTGTCCCGTTCGAGCACCGAGTTGAAGAACGGCAGCACGTCACGACCGAGGATCATCACCCGATCACGCTGGACCGACCGTGCGATGCCGTCCTTCAGGCGGCTCGCCCGCGAGACGACGGACCTCATCGCGCGACGCTGCCACCTCTCGAGCGAGTCCACCAGCCGGCCCGAGTAGGTCGCCGAGGCATAGGACAGAGCGAGCACCGGGGTCATCCCGACGAGCACGAAGGCCACGGGAGGGGTCGAGGATCCCAGCGCGGGAACCTCGAGGAGGGTGAGGAATCCGACGAAGACCGCCGACAGGCTTCCTGCCGACGCGAGCTCCGTCGCCGGTCGGTAGGGGCCGATCGCGAGCATGAGAAGACCGAGGGCCATCGGTCCGAAGTCGTCCTGGATCACCGTGTTGGTCCCCCACTGGCTTGCGACCGACAAGGCCGTGGCGCCGATCGCGAGGAGGTGGACGACGACGTGCGCGGACCGCGTGAACGGCGCCCGGCTCGGTGCGCTCGCGACGACGACCGTGAGCGAGGCGGCCGCGAGCCACAGGAGTGCGAGGACCGCGAGCGGCAGGCTCGAGACCTGGTCGAGCGAGCGGATGGTCATGACGATTCCGTAGTAGAACGCCACGACGGCGAGGACGATGGCCAGCATCCGGTTGCTGAGAGTGCCCACCGGATCGAGCTGCTGCCGCGTGCGTTCGATACGGGTCACGAGGTGCCGCCCGTCGCCGATGCCCCCGGCGCATCCCCGCGCTCCGCGACCGGCACCTTGATCATGATCGAGGTGCCGCGGCCGGGGGTCGACCACACGTTGACCTGGCCGCCCACGAGCTCCATGCGCTTGCGCACCGAGGACCTCAGCCCGAGGCGGTCGGTTCCCGTCGCCGCCTCGGAGAACCCGCACCCGTTGTCGATGACCATGACCGAGAGAGCCGACTCCGCTCCGTACACGGCGACCTCGGCGTGAGCGGTGCCCGAATGCCTGAGCACGTTCACGAGGCACTGCTTGACCGCCAGGCCGAGCGCGATCGAGCTCTCCCGGTCGAGCCTGCCGACGGCGGCGAGGTCTCCGGTCGCCTCGACCTCGAGCCCCATGAGCCTGCCCTCCTGGATGGCGGTGAACAGTCCACTGCGCTGCCAGTCGAAGCGCGTCTTCTCGTCGACGGCCTCGGTGGAGTCGGCGAGCCACTCCTCGCCCACGAGGGAATCGACATCCTCCTTCATCTGCTGACGCAGGACGGGACTGAGTGCGTCGCCGGTCGAGTCGGCGAGCGCAGCGAGGTGGTTGAGCACGGTGTCGTGCATGAGCGTCGCCGCCTTCACCTCGATGCGGTATCGCAGCGCGGCGACCTGCTCGTCCTGCGCCGCACGATGCAGTCGCGGCTGTGCGCCGTGCTGGCGCCGGTGGACATACCCGAGGAGCGGGATGATGGCCGCGGTCATGAGGCAGGCGAAGAGCGACGGCACGTCCAGGTGCAGCGGCAGCCCGGACTGGAGAAGGGCGAGCCCCGTGGCGCCCTCCGCCACGGCGTACCCCGCGATAGTCCAGGCGAGACCCGCGCCGGCGCCCGCCACGACCCCGCCGACCATGATGAGCGCCACCTTGACGGCGAGGAAGGAGAATCCGTCGCCATCCATGATGGATATCGGCTCGCCGAGCAGGATGGCGGCATGGAAGTACACCCCCACCCCGCCGATCAGGAGGTAGCCGGCTGCCCAGAGGGAGGAGCGAACCGGCCGTCGAAGGGCGAGCCATCCGATCGCCGGAAGAAGGGCGATCGCGGCGGGCCACAGCAGCGAGTCGACTCGCGCGCTCTGAAGCACGAGCGTGGTGAACAGGGCCACGCACAGCAGGGTGATCGCGACGGTGTGCTGTGCCGCGGCGAAGGAACGCCGAACGGCCTGAGGTGCGAGGTGTGCTGGCAGACCTAACGACACGTCGGCAAACTTCCGCTCGGGTTGTACGTGTCCCCGAGTATGTCACCGATTGGATCGAGATTGTCCCCCGAATCATGGGCCTAGCCGAGCACATCCCCTACTTGGCGGGCGGCCTGTGCCCCGAACTGGGGCGATCCGGGGTCAGACGAGCTCGAGCGCCTTCGCCGTCGACGCGAGCGTCTTGCCGGCGAGCGCCGGAGCGCTCGAGAGCGACCGCCCGTAGCTCGGGACCATGGCGCGGATGGCCGGGGTCCAGCTCTCCATGCGGTCCGGGAAGCAGCGGCCCACGAGGTCGAGCATGATCGGAACGGCCGTCGACGCGCCGGGAGACGCCCCGAGCAGACCGGCGATCGACCCGTCCGCGCTCGCCACGACCTCGGTGCCGAACTGGAGGACACCACCCCGCTTCGCGTCCTTCTTGATCACCTGCACGCGCTGGCCGGCCGTGATCTGGTACCAGTCAGAGGGCCGGGCATCCGGCATGAACTCGCGCAGCGCCGCGAACTTCGCGCGCTTGCTCGCGAGCAGCTGCGTCACGAGATACCAGGAGAGGTCGAGGTTGTCCTTGAACGCGGCCAGCATCGGGATGATGTTGCCGGGGCGGATGGAGAGCGGAAGGTCGAGCCAGGAGCCGGTCTTCAGGAACTTGGGGCTGAAGCCGGCATAGGGGCCGAACATGAGGCTGGCCGTTCCGCCGACGACGCGGGTGTCGAGATGGGGGACCGACATGGGCGGCGCCCCGACGGAGGCCTTGCCGTAGACCTTCGCCCGGTGCTTCGCGACGAGGGCGGGGTCGTCGGTGCGCAGGAACTGGCCGCTCACCGGGAAGCCTCCGTAGCCCCTGGCCTCCGGGATGCCGGATCTCTGAAGCAGTCCCAGAGCTCCACCGCCCGCGCCGACGAAGACGAAGCGCGCGTGGACGGTCGAAGGGTACTTTCCGATCGTCCGGCGGGCCCGGATGCGCCACAGCCCGTCGCGCTCGCGCCGCAGGCCGGTGACCTTCTCGTCGGTGCTCAGCACCGCGCCGTGCGTGGTCAGGTACGCGGTGAGGTCGCGGGTCAGCGCGCCGAAGTCGACATCGGTCCCCGCGTCCATGCGGGTCGCGGCGATGCGCTGCGACTTCGGCCGCCCGGGCAGGAGGATCGGCGCCCAGGAGTGAATGACGGCAGGATCCTCGCTGTACTCCATGCCGGAGAAGAGCGGATGGTCCTTGAGCGCCTCGAAGCGGCGCCGGAGGAAGTCGACGTTGTCGTCGCCCCAGACGAAGCTCATGTGCGGCACGGGGGTGATGAAGCCCTCGGGGTCCGGCAGCAGGTCCTTCTTCACCAGGTAGGACCAGAACTGGCGGGAGACCTGGAACTGCTCGTTGATCTTCACGGCGCTCGAGATGTCGACCGTGCCGTCCGGCAGCTCCTTCGTGTAGTTGAGCTCGCACAGCGCCGAGTGGCCGGTGCCGGCGTTGTTCCACGGGTTCGAGCTCTCCTGGGCGACCTCGGGCAGAGCCTCGAAGATCCGGATGCTCCAGTCGGGTTCGAGCTGCTTGAGGATGGTTCCGAGCGTGGCGCTCATGATGCCGCCGCCGATGAGCGCGACATCGATCGGTTCGGCAGGGCTCACCCCTTCAGTTTAGTGTTCCCGGCACCGCGCGTCCGCCGCGGCGAGAGGCCTGCCTATCCGAGAGCGGCTGCGCCGGCGGCGATGAGACCGACGCCCGCGATGATGAGGCCGGCCGTGAGACTCAGCGCTCCGGCCCACAAGAGCCAGAGGAGCCGGTTCGGCCGCTGCGGATCCTTGCCCAGGACCGAGAGGAAGAAGCCCGCCGGCATGAGGATCGCGGCGATGGGCACGAGGAAGCGGGCGGCGTAGGCCCAGAAGCCGACGAGCGTCGTCTGGTCGATGACGCCGAGGATGGCGATGCTGAGCACGAGCAGCACGGCCGCGTGCGCATGGCCGGCACGGTAGAAGCTCGTCTGCAGGCGGTTGGCCTCGACGTTGCCGCGCGCCACGTGCGTGAGGAAGTAGCCTCCCGACTCGACGGTCACGAGCGCGAGCAGGAGGACGCCGATGAGGATGATGGTGCCCGGTTGGATAGTCATAGTATCTAATACTAGATAGTGTTAGTGTCTAATGTCAAGGTCGCGATCGGAGCCCACCATGCGGATGTCGGAACTCGTGCGTCGCTCGGGGATGCCCCTCGCCACGATCAAGTACTACCTTCGCGAGGGCCTGCTCATGCCCGGCGAGGCCACGAGCGCCACCCAGGCCCGATACGGCGAGGAGCACCTCCGGCGGCTGGGCCTCATCCGCGCCCTCGTCGAGGTGGCCGGGCTCCCGGTGCAGAAGGCCGGCGTCGTGATCGGGCTCATCGAGCATCCGGAGGGCGACCTGTTCGAGACCCTCGGCCGGGCGATCGGCGCCCTCCCCCCCTATCTCGAGACGCCCGAGGGGAGCGACTTCCCGCGGGCGCGGG
>JBIQHP010000016.1:0-26403 GCA_044508495.1 Clavibacter sp. | reverse complement strand
CGCGCTCCGCGGCATCCATCGTCCTGTCGGTGAGCCCGAGCATGAACGCCAGCAGGCAGAGGGTTCCGATGCCGGTGATGAGGAAGACCGGGGGCAGGCCCAGGAATTGCCCCAGGACGCCTCCGATCGCGGCGCCGAGCGGCATCGTCCCCCAGGCCAGCAGCCGGTAGCCGCTGTTGACCCGGCCGAGGAGCTTGTCCGGCGTGATGCGCTGGCGCAGCGAGACGGCGACGACGTTCCACAGCACGACCCCGAACCCGCCGAGGAAGAAGGCGGCGCCGATGATGAACGGGTTCGTCGTGAACGCCGGCGTGGCCAGCAGCAGCGCCCCGGCGACGATGGCGACGACGAGCGAGAGCGCCCGCCCGATCGCGCGCTCGATGTGCTCCGCCAGGAAGGAGCCGAGCAGGCTGCCGATCGCGGTCGTCGTGAACAGGATGCCGACCTGGGCATCCGTGAGTCCCATGGCCGAGGTCGGGCCGGCCGCGTAGAGCACGAAGATCGCGAAGGCGGCGCTCGAGGTGAGGTTGAACAGCCCCGTCATGAAGGCGAGAGTCCGCAGCACCCGGTTCTTCCAGAGGAAGCGCAGGCCCACCATGATCTCCGAGCGCATCGAGGCGGGGGCGTCGCGAGCGACCCGGAAACCCCCGCGCACGAGGAAGAGCATCCCGACCGCGACGAGCCAAAGCCCCGCCGGCACGGCGAAGGCGATCACGGCTCCTGCCGCGACGAGAACACCGCCGAGCGGCGGGCCGACGAACTGGTTGGCGGTCATCTCCACCGCGTAGAGCCTGCCGTTCGCGCGGGAGAGCTGGGTACGGCCGACGATCTGCGGCAGGATCGACTGCGCCGAGGTGTCGTAGAGGGTCTCGGTCGTGCCGATGCACAGGGCGACGGCGTAGAGCACCCAGATCGACTCGACGCCGAGTGCGACGGAGGAGGCGACGGCCGCGAGCAGCGCGGCTCTCGCGATGTTGGCCGCGAGCATGATCTTGCGCCGGTCGAGCCGGTCGGCGAGCGCTCCGGCCTGGAGAGCGAAGAGCAGCCAGGGCAGCGAGAGCACGAGGCTCAGGCCGGCGATGAGCACGGGTTCCTGGGTGTACCGGATGGCGACGAGCGGCAGCGCGAGCTTGAAGACGCCGTCGGCGAGGTTCGAGAGGCCGGAGGAGGTGAGGAGCTTCCAGAAGGAGGCTCCGAGGGGGGAGCGATCGCGTGGTGGCTTCGTTGCGGGATCGGTCGGCACCAGCCAAGGTTACCCGCCACGCCTCTCGGGAGCGTGCGGCACCGCATCCGATCCCCCTTCATTGAATCGGTTCATTTTGCGGGTGCAGAATGCCTGGCACCCGCAAAATGACCCGAGTCAACGAAAGGGAGAGGGAAGCGGCTGCGAGAGCGCCGCGAGGGCCATCCGCTCGAGCTCTCGCCGCAGGGTCGCGCGATCGAGCGAGAGCCCGCTGTGCGGGGTCGAGTTGAGCAGGCCGAAGACCGCGTGGGCGCGCGTGCGCAGCACCGCCGGGTCGGCATCCGGGTTCAGCTCCGCGAGCACGTCGACCCAGAGCTCGACGTAGCGGCGCTGCAGGGTGCGCACGGTGTGGCGATCGTCGTCGGCGAGCTGCTCGAGGTCGCGGTCCTGCACCCGGATGACGTCGGCGTTGCCGAGGGCGAAATCGGCGTGGAAGGCGACGAGGGCGTGCAGCGCCTCGGCCCCGGATGCGCGCCCGAGCACCTCCTGCCCGCCCGCGTGGAGTCCCTCGCTCGCGTCGAGCAGGATCGCGGCGAGCATCGCCTGCTTGCCGCTGAAGTGCTTGTAGAGCGCCGGACCGCTCACTCCGGCCGCGGCGCCGAGGTCCTCGATCGAGGTGCCGGAGTATCCGCGCTCGGCGAAGAGGCGCGCGGCGGCGGAGAGCAGCGCCTCGCGCCGGCTCGCCTTCGCGCGGCCGCGCGCGGTCGTCGCGCCCTGCTCCGTGGTCGTCATCCGGTCCTGCCTGTAGACAAATCGGTTAGCGATCACTAACCTAGTTCTGACGGGGCGGGAGCACAACCGCCCCCGCCGATCGCAGTACGAGAAGCTAGACACAACTCGGAGTCGTCGATGGAGACCCTGCACAGCGCGCTCGACCCGGCGAGCGAGGGCTTCGCCGCGAACGACGCCGCCCAGCGCGCGCTCGTCGAGGAGTTGAACGAGCGCATCCGGCAGGTCGCCCTCGGCGGCCCCGCGAAGTCGCGCGAACGCCACGTGGCCCGTGGCAAGCTGCTCCCGCGCGAGCGCGTCGACCGCCTGCTCGACGACGGCAGCCCCTTCCTCGAGGTGGCCCCGCTCGCTGCGTGGGGCCTCTACGACGACGACAGCCCGGGCGCCGGGCTCGTCGCGGGCATCGGCCTCGTGCACGGCCGGCACGTCATGGTCGTCGCGAACGACGCGACCGTCAAGGGCGGCACCTACTACCCCATGACGGTCAAGAAGCACCTGCGCGCGCAGGAGATCGCCCTCGAGAACCGCCTGCCCTGCGTCTACCTCGTCGACTCGGGCGGTGCGTTCCTGCCCAAGCAGGACGAGGTGTTCCCCGACCGCGAGCACTTCGGGCGCATCTTCTACAACCAGGCGCGGATGTCGGGCCTCGGCATTCCCCAGATCGCCGC
This sequence comes from Clavibacter sp., assembly GCA_044508495.1. Classification (GTDB taxonomy): domain Bacteria; phylum Actinomycetota; class Actinomycetes; order Actinomycetales; family Microbacteriaceae; genus Terrimesophilobacter. Next base: position 23,763 of record JBIQHP010000016.1, on the reverse strand, counting down.
CGTGCTCGGCTCCTCGACCGCGGGGGGCGCCTATGTCCCCGCGATGAGCGACGAGACCGTCATCGTACGGAACCAGGGCACGATCTTCCTCGGCGGCCCGCCGCTCGTGAAGGCGGCGATCGGCGAGCTCGTCACGGCCGAGGAGCTCGGCGGCGGCGAGCTTCACTCGCGCACCTCGGGCGTCACCGACCACCTCGCCGAGAACGATGAGCACGCCCTCCAGATCGTGCGCGACATCGTCTCGACCCTGCCCGCACCCGCTCCTCGCGCCTGGGAGGTCGTCGAGCCGCGGGATCCGGATGCCGACCCGCCCGGCCTTGAAGGCAGCGGGCTCTACGGAGCCGTGCCCGTCGACGTGCAGGGCCAGTACGACGTGCACGAGGTGATCGCGCGGCTCGTCGACGCCTCCGAGTTTCACGAGTTCAAGCGCGAGTACGGGACGACCCTCGTGACCGGCTTCGCGCGCATCCACGGGCATCCGGTCGGCATCGTCGCCAACAACGGCATCCTGTTCGGAGAGTCTGCGCTCAAGGGCGCGCATTTCATCGAGCTGTGCGACCAGCGCGGCGTGCCGCTCGTCTTCCTGCAGAACATCTCCGGATTCATGGTCGGCAAGGATGCCGAGGCCGGCGGCATCGCCAAGGACGGCGCGAAGATGGTCACCGCCGTCGCGACGACGCGCGTCCCCAAGTTCACGGTCGTCATCGGCGGCTCCTTCGGCGCCGGCAACTACTCGATGTGCGGGAGGGCCTACAGCCCGCGCTTCCTGTGGATGTGGCCGGCGAGCCGCATCTCGGTCATGGGCGGCGCCCAGGCCTCGAGCGTGCTCGCGACCATCAAGCGCGACCAGCTCGAGGCGGCGGGCGAGGAGTGGCCCGCGGAGGACGAGGCCGCGTTCAAGGCGCCCATCGCTGAGCAGTACGAGGCGCAGGGGAGCCCCTACTACTCGACCGCGCGGCTCTGGGACGACGGGATCATCGATCCGGCCGACACCCGCACGGTGCTCGGCCTCGCGCTCGAGGTCGCCTCGCGCACGCCGCTTCCCGACCCGGGCTTCGGCCTGTTCCGGATGTGATGCCCATGCATATGTTCGACACCGTGCTCGTCGCCAACCGCGGCGAGATCGCCTGCCGTGTCATCCGCACGCTGCGCGAGCTCGGCATCCGCTCGGTCGCCGTCTACAGCGACGCCGACCGGGGCGCGAAGCACGTCGCGGATGCCGACACGGCCGTGCGCATCGGCCCGGCGGCCCCGCAGGAGAGCTACCTGAGCATCCGCGCGATCATCGAGGCCGCGCTGTCCACCGGTGCGCAGGCGATCCACCCCGGCTACGGATTCCTCTCCGAGAACGCCGACTTCGCCCGGGCCTGCTCCGACGCCGGGATCGTCTTCATCGGGCCCGGCGTCGAGGCGCTCGGGCTCATGGGCGACAAGATCCGCGCCAAGGAGCACGTCGCGAGGGCCGGGGTGCCGGTCATCCTGGGGGTGTCATCCCTCGGGCCGAAGGGGACGGCGTTGCGGGAGAGCGAGCTCGAGGCGGCCGCGATCGACCTGGGCTTCCCGATCCTCATCAAGCCCTCGGCGGGCGGCGGCGGCAAGGGCATGCAGCCGGTCTTCCAGGCCTCCGAGCTGCCCGAGGCGCTCGCGACCGCGCGCCGCGTCGCGAAGGCCGCCTTCAGTGACGACACGCTCCTGCTCGAACGGCTCGTGACCTCACCCCGGCACATCGAGGTGCAGCTGCTCGCGGATGCCCACGGCAACACCATCCACCTGGGCGAGCGCGAGTGCTCGCTGCAGCGCCGCCACCAGAAGGTCATCGAGGAGGCGCCCTCGGTGCTCCTGAGCCCGGCGACGCGCGCGCGCATCGGCGAGGCCGCCTGCACGGTCGCTCGCAGCGTCGGCTACACGGGTGCGGGCACGGTCGAGTTCCTCGTCTCCGACGACGCGCCGGACGAGTTCTTCTTCATGGAGATGAACACCCGCCTTCAGGTCGAGCATCCGGTGACCGAGCTCGTGACCGGCGTCGACCTCGTCGCCTGGCAGCTGCGCATCGCCGCGGGGGAGCAGCTCACGCTCGCCCAGGAGAACGTCGTGCTCGACGGCCACGCGATCGAGGCCCGGGTCTACGCCGAGGACCCGGAGCGCGGCTTCCTGCCGAGCACCGGCACTGTGCTCGCCCTTCACGAGGCGACGGGCGAGGGCATCCGCGTCGACAGCGCGCTGCGACCCGGGCTCGTCGTCTCGCCGGACTACGACCCGATGCTCGCCAAGGTCGTGGCCCGGGGCGCCACACGCGCCGAGGCGCTCGGGCGACTGGATGCCGCGCTCGCCGCGACGACCGTGCTCGGGGTGCGCACGAACATCGAGTACCTGCGGGCGCTCCTCGCCGACCCCGACGTGCAGGAGGGCCGCCTCGACACGACGCTCATCGAGCGCCGACTGCCCGAGCTCGCCTTCCGGCATCCGGATGCCGGGCTGCTGTGTGCTGCTGCGCTCGCGTTGCCGCTCCCTGAGGGGTCGGATGTCTGGCAGACAAGCGCCGGCTGGCGTACGGGCGGCATCCGGGCGCCGCGCCGCCTCGTGTTCACGACGAGCCAGTCCGAGCGTGTCGAGGTGCTCCTCGACGGCGACACCGTGACGGTCGACGGCGTCGCGCATACGGCCCGCCGGGTCGGCGATGGGATCGAGGTCGACGGAGCGACCTCGACGTGGGCGATCGCGCGCGACGGCGACACGCTGTGGCTCGGTCAGGGCGGCTTCAGCTGGCCGCTGCACATGCTCGACCGCGAGGCCGAGCTGCGCGAGGCGCTCGCCGCGATCGAGCGGGAGAGCCGCCCGGCGAGCCCCGAGCTGCGCTCGCCCATGCCGGGGACCGTCGTCTCCGTGCCGGTCGCCGACGGCGAGAGCGTCGAGGCCGGTCAGACGATCGTCACGGTCGAGGCCATGAAGATGGAGCACCGGCTCACGGCGCCCGTCGCCGGCATCGTGAGCGTCAGCGCACGCCCGGGCGACCTCGTCAGACTCGACCAACTGCTCGCACGCATCGACGCGCCAACGACATCGGAGGAGACATCATGACCCACGACCTGACAGACGAGGAGCGCGAACTCGCCGCCCTCGTGCGGGACTTCGCCGAGAACGTCGTCGCGCCGCGCTCCTACGAGGCGGACACCCGGCACGAGCTCCCGATGGACGTCGTCGAGCAGATGGGGGAGCTCGGCCTCTTCGGCCTGCCCTTCCCCGAGGAGTACGGCGGGCAGGGCGGCGACTACTTCGCGCTCTGCCTCGCGATCGAGGCGCTCGCGAGGGTCGACCAGTCCATCGCGATCACGCTCGAGGCGGCGATCGGCCTCGGCGCGATGCCGATCTATCGCTACGGAACCGAGGAGCAGAAGGCCGAGTGGCTGCCCGACCTCGTCGCCGGGAAGGCGCTCGCCGGTTTCGGGCTCACCGAGGCCGAGGCGGGCTCGGATGCCGGGGCCACCCGCACGACGGCCGCGCTCGACGGCGAGGAGTGGGTCGTCAACGGCACGAAGCAGTTCATCACCAACTCGGGGACCCCGATCTCGCGGTTCGTCTCGGTCGCCGCCGTCACGGGCGAGCGCACGCGCGAGGACGGCACGGTCGCCAAGGAGCTCTCGACCATCATCGTCCCGCACGGAACGCCCGGCTTCACGGTCGAGCCCTCCTACGACAAGGTCGGCTGGCGGGCCTCCGACACGCATCCGCTGACCTTCGACGACGTGCGGGTCCCGGCGGCCAATCTGCTCGGCGAGCGGGGTCGCGGCTTCGCGAACTTCCTGCGCACGCTCGACGAGGGGCGCATCGCGGTCGCGGCGCTCGCGACGGGCGCTGCCGAGGGCTGCGTCGAGGAGTCGGTGAGGTATGCGAAGTCCCGCAACGTCTTCGGCGTTCCGATCGCGAGCCACCAGTTCATCGCCTTCACGATCGCGCAGATGCAGGCGCGGGTCCACACCTCCCGTCTTGCCTGGTACGACGCCGCCCGTCGCTGCGACGTGGGCCTGCCGTTCAAGGCCGAGGCCGCGATCGCCAAGCTCGTCGCGAGCGACGCGGCGATGAGGAACGCGCGCGACGCGACTCAGATCTTCGGCGGCTACGGCTTCATGAACGAGAGCCTCGTCGCTCGCCAGTACCGCGACTCGAAGATCCTCGAGATCGGCGAGGGCACCAACGAGGTGCAGCTCATGATCATCGCGCGCTCCCTGGGCCTCGACGGCTAGCATGGCGACGATGGAGCGGGAGGGGCGACGATGACCGACGACGCGGAGGATGCCGCACGCGAGATCCTCCAGCGCGGCCTCTACTACGAGGAGTTCGAGGTCGGCACGCGCTACCTGCACCGTCCGGGGCGCACGATCTCGGAGGCCGACAACATCCTGTTCACGACCATGACGATGAACACCCAGTCGCTCCACCTCGACGCCGCATGGTCGGCCACCCAGCCCTTCGGGCAGCGGCTCGTCAACTCGATGCTCACCCTCTCGACCATGGTCGGCAGCTCGGTGGCCCAGCTCACCGAGGGCACGATCGTCGGCAATCTCGGCTTCGAGGCCGTCGCGTTCCCGCATCCGGTCTTCCACGGCGACACGCTCTACTCGGAGACCGTGGTGACCGCCAAGCGCCTCTCGAAGTCGCGCAAGGGCCAGGGGATCGTTACGCTCGAGCACACCGCCCGCAACCAGGACGGCGTCGTCGTCGCGACGGCCGTGCGCAACGCCCTCGTCTGGTGCGAGGCGGATGCCCCGTGAGCTTCGACTTCGCCCCCGCGCTCCTGTTCTGCCCGGCCGACCGGCCGGATCGCTACGACAAGGCGGCAGAGCGCTCCCCGGCGGTCATCCTCGACCTCGAGGATGCCGTGGCGCCGGCCGACAAGCCCGCGGCCCGCGAGGCGCTCGTCGCGCATCCGCTCGACCCGGCGAAGACGATCGTCCGGGTCAATCCGGCGGGCAGCGCGGACTTCGCCGCCGACCTCGCGGCCCTCGAGCGCACCGACTACCGCACCGTCATGCTCGCGAAGGCGGCTTCCGCGAGCGACCTGCGCGCCCTCGACGGCTACGGCGTCATCGCCCTGTGCGAGACGGCCGCGGGGGTGCTGGCCGCACCGGCGCTCGCCGCGCACGAGTCGGTCGTGGGACTCATGTGGGGCGCGGAGGACCTCGTCGCCTCGCTCGGCGGCACCTCGAGCCGCGACGGCGCCGGCCGGTACCGGGATGTCGCGCGCCACGCCCGCTCCGCGGTGCTGCTCGCGGCGGGCGGGCACGGAAAGGCCGCCGTCGACGCCGTGCATGTCTCGATCGAGGATCTGCAAGGGCTGGCGGTCGAGGCCGAGGATGCCGCGGCGAGCGGGTTCGCGGCGAGCGCGTGCATCCACCCGAGCCAGGTCGCCGTCATCCTGGACGCCTACCGTCCGAGCGCGGAGGAGCTCTCCTGGGCGCAGGGCGTCATCGTGGCGGCCTCGAAGGAGCGCGGCGTGTTCCGTCACGAGGGGATGATGGTCGACGAGCCGGTGCTGCGGCACGCGGCGAGGATCCTGCGGAGGGCCGACGCGGGAAAGTAGTCGAACACTCGTATATTCGCCTATTCTGCAAAACTGCAATATAGTGGAGCAGTGACCACCGATCTTCCCGTCGCAGCCCTCAAGGCCGAGCTCTTCAAGGCGCTCGCGCATCCGGTGCGTGTCCGCGCGCTCGAACGGCTCGTCGACCCGGAACTCGGGAGCCGGGAGCTCTCCGCCGGGGAGCTCTCGGTAGGGGAGCTCGCCGAACTGCTCGGTCTCGAGGTCGCCCAGGTGTCGCAGCAGCTCGCGGTCCTGCGGCGCGCGAACGTCGTCCTGACGCGGCGCGAGGGCAACACGATCTACTACTCGGTGCGCGACCCGCGGATCTCCCAGCTGCTCGCCGTCGCCCGGCAGCTCCTCCTCGCGAGCCTCCAGGACTCCCAGACGCTTCTCGCCTCGCTCGAAGAGGAGGGATCGACGGCCGCGGGCGCAACCGCAGGCTCCCGCAGGTGAGACGGCGGGTATCCGCGGGGGGTAGGTTCCTGATCGGGCTGCTGCCGGGCCGTTCCGACTTCAGCCCCATGCGGAGATCGGCGGGACGAGATCTCCTCGCGGGGCTCACCGTCGCGATCGTCGCCCTGCCCCTCGCCCTCGCCTTCGGCGTGGCCTCGGGGCTCGGTGCGGAAGCCGGTCTCACGACCGCGGTCATCGCGGGCGCTCTCGCAGCGATCTTCGGCGGGAGCAACCTCCAGGTGTCCGGCCCCACCGGTGCCATGACGGTTGTGCTCATCCCCGTCGTCCACCGGTTCGGCCCGGCCGGAGTCCTTCAGGTCGGCGTCATGGCCGGTGTCATCCTCCTCGCCCTCTCGCTGTCGGGAATCGGGCGCTACGTGCGGTACCTTCCGTCCTCCCTCGTCGAGGGCTTCACCGCGGGCATCGCGGTCGTCATCGCCCTCCAGCAGTTCCCCAACATCCTCGGCGTCGAGCCCGGCAGCCAGGAGCGCGTCGGAGAGCTCGCGATCGACGCGGTCGCGCGGTTCGCCCAGAGTCCCGATCCGATCCCCGTGATCATCGCGCTCGGCGTCGCCGCGGTCATCCTGCTCGGGTCCCGCTGGAGGCCGTCGCTCCCGCTCTCCCTCGTGGCGGTCGCGGCGGCCACGGCGATCGCCTGGTTCCTGGCCCCGGGTCTCGGGCTCGTGGGCGAGCTGCCGCGCGGGATCCCGGCGCCGACGGCCGGCTTCCTCGATCCGGATGCGCTCACCGCCCTCGTTCCCTCCGCCGTCGCCGTCGCCGCCCTCGCCGCCCTCGAGAGCCTGCTGTGCGCGACCGTCGCCGACGCGATGAGCGTCGGCCAGAAGCACAACCCCGATCGGGAGCTCTTCGGGCAGGGCATCGCGAACCTCGTCGTCCCGTTCTTCGGCGGGGTCCCGGCGACGGCGGCGATCGCGCGCACGGCCGTCAACGTCAAGGCGGGCGCCCGTTCCCGCCTCGCCTCGCTCTCGCACTCGGTCGTGCTGCTCATGTTCATGCTCGTCGCCGCTCCGCTCGTCGGGATCATCCCGCTCGCCGCACTCGGCGGCGTGCTGCTCGCCACGACGGTGCAGATGGTGCAGGTGGGGGCGATGCGCAGCATCGTGCGCTCGTCCCGCGGCGACGCGATCGTCCTCATCCTCACCTTCGTCGTGACCGTCACGATCGACCTCGTCACGGCGGTCATCGTGGGTCTCGCGCTCGCCGGCGTCGTCGCGCTGCGAGCGGTCGCGCGTTCGGCTCAGATCGAACGCGTTCCCCTCGACGACTCCGATCACGACGACGAGGAGCGGAGCCTGCTCGACGACCGCATCGTGGCCTTCCGCCTCGACGGCGCGCTCTTCTTCGGCGCGGCCCATCGCTTCCTGCTCGAGCTCTCCGAGGTCACGGATGTCGCCGTCGTCATCCTCCGGATGAGCAGGCTGAGCACGATCGACGCGACGGGAGCGATCATGCTCGACGACGCGATCGTCCGTCTCGAGAAGCGCGGGATCGCGGTGCTGCTCTCCGGCATCCAGCCGGGTCATCGCAAGGTGCTCGCCGCCCTGACCGCGGCCCCGAGGCTCAGGGAGGCGGGGCGGGTCTTCGCGGAGACCCCGGACGCGATCGAGCACGCGCGAGCACTCGCCGCGCGCTGAAACCGGAAGACACGGAAGCCCGGGAAGCCCGGCCTCAGCCCGCAGCCGGCGTCGAGGAGAGCGCCACGAACTGCGCTCGCCCGATGACCGAGGTGCGCATGACGAATCCGAGCGCGGCGGGCGTGCAGCCGGCCGGAAGCTCGAGGTGCTCGACGTCGAGCGCGGAGACCGTGAAGACGTAGCGGTGATCGCCGTCGCCGGGAGGGGGGCCTGCGCCCTCGAAGCGCTCGGCGCGCGACTCGTTCGCGACGGTGATCGCGCCCTCGGGCAGCAGGCCGGCATCCGGGTTGCCCGCATCGGCGGGAAGCGCCGTGACCTCCGCGGGAATGTCGTAGACCGCCCAGTGCCAGTAGCCGCTCCCCGTCGGCGCGTCGGGATCGTAGACGGTCACGACGAAGCTCCTCGTGGCGGAGGGAGCGCCCGACCAGCTCAGCGTGGGGGAGCGGTCCTCGCCGCCGGCACCGGATGCCCGCGCCCAGAGCGGAAGGTAGGAACCGGGCCCGACCTCGGGGCTCGAGAGCTCGAAAGCCGGGACGACGGGGAGCCGCCAGTTCGGATCGTTGACCACGGGGCACGTCCTTCCTCGTTCCCGAATAGTAAAGCACTCATAACGATCCTGGCGGGTTGCCGGACACCGGCCCCGCGGTGCCATACTCTCGGCGCGTGACCCAACTGCTGCCTCTCGACCCGACGGACGTCGACTACCCGACGCTCGCGCGCCGCAGGCTCCTCGGTCGCGAGGGGCCGCGGGTCTTCCCGGTGGCGATCGGCGGGAACGCCTTCGGCTGGACGGCGGCCGAGGATGCCTCCCACGCCATCCTCGACGAGTTCCGCTCGCTGGGCGGCAATCTGGTCGACACCGCCGACTCCTACGCGAACGGGCGGAGCGAGGAGATCATCGGCGGCTGGATGCGGTCGCGCGGCAACCGGGACGACGTCGTCCTGGCGACCAAGATCGGCAAGAGCACCCAGAATCCGGGACTCGGCTCCGACGCCGTCACCGCCGCGATCGACGCGAGTCTCCGGCGACTGGGCACCGATCGCGTCGACGTGCTGTTCCTTCACGTCGACGACCCGCTGGTCCCCTTCGAGGAGACGCTCGTGGCCGTGGACGAGAGCGTTCGGAAGGGGAAGGTGCTCGCGGTCGGTGCCGCCGACCATTCCGGCAACCGCTTCATCGAGGCACGGGTCATCGCGGCCCAGCTCGGGCTCACGCCCTTCGTCGCGCTCCAGTGCCGCTACAACCTGACCCATCGAACCGAGTTCGAGGGCGCGCTCGCCGCCGTCGCGGATCAGCAGGGGCTCGGCGTCATGCCGAGGTTCGCCCTCGACGGCGGATTCCTGGCCGGCAACTATCGCACCCGATCCGAGCTCGACCTCAACTCGACGGGGAACATCGTCCTGGGCGGAGACGCCGAGAAGCACCTGAATCGCAAGGGGCAGCGCATCCTCGCCGCGCTCGACCGCATCGCCCTGGAGCATGAGTGCGCCGCCGCTTCCATCGCGATCGCCTGGCTGCTGACGAAGCCCGACGTCGTCGCGCCGGTCGTCGGGGCGAGCAACGCCGGTCAGGTCGCGGATCTCGTCGCCGCGGTCGATCTCCAGCTCACCCGCCACCAGGTCGCGCTCCTCGACGAGGTCTCCTCGACCTGAACATCCGGCCCCAGAGCTCGGGGCCTCAGCCCTTCGTCTCGGCGAGGATGCGCTTCACGACGCGCTGGAGCGCCCCCGCCGCTGCGATCGCATCCCCGGCGTAGCCGCCCATCATGGCACCGTCGCGGGCGACGAGGAAGTCGTCGGCGCCCTCTCCCGGCAGCGGATGCCCGGCCCGCGCGAGCAGGTCCTGGATCAGGGTCGAGTACCAGTCCCGGTGCTCGACGACGAGCTGCCGGACGGGGTGGCTCGGATCCGGGTACTCGGCCGCGGCGTTCAGGAACAGGCATCCGCGGAACCCGGGGCGCTGCAGTACGGTGACGATGATCGCGACGATGGCGTTCATCGCCTCGAGCGGCCCCGCGCTCTCCCGGATGAGCCTCTCGGCGGCCTCCACGTCATGCTCGTGGCGACCCTTGACATAGGCGATGATGAGGTTGTCCTTCGAGCGGTAGTGCTTGTAGAAGGTCGCCTTGGTGACCTCGGACGCGCTGATGAGCCGATCGACTCCGACCAGATGGATGCCCTCCCGGTAGAACAGCTCGTTCGCGGTCTCCAGGATGCGCTGCTTCGCCCAGGGGGCACGCTGTGACGTTGGATCGAGATCTACAATCGTCACAGCGTGGCTCCCTTGGGCAGATCGGCTAGGTATCCTCACTGTCGTCTGGGAGCGGACCGGATCTGGGGGGATAATCCGGCGCCGCGCTCCGCGGGCTCTCGCTCACGGAAGTCCAGTACGGGCAGTCTTGCATGGGGAGAGGACCCCGGCAACCGGACTTTCGGGTTAGCCCGGTTGCCGGGAAAGCCAGGTCCGCGCACGGGCCTCACTCTCTCCTTGATCGACAACGATAACATAATTTCGGGACAGACAAGTCTGTTTGTCCGCATTTCTTTGCACTTCCGTACCCCAGAATCGGGGGCATGGCGCCAAGGCCCGGGAGGGGGCCGAGATGGGTCGAGCCAGGTCCACGAGGATGTCCTAGGCTCGAAGGGATGAATGGCGCAGTCCGGTTGCCCCTCGACCTGGCAGAACTCTCTTTCACGGCGACCGGGGACTGCCTGGTCCGTCGCACCGTGCTCCCGAGCGGGGTGCGGATCCTCACCGAGCAGGTTCCTGGCGCCCGAAGTGCGACCATCGGGCTCTGGGTCGCCGTCGGCTCGCGGGACGAGCAGCCGGGGCATCACGGGTCCACGCACTTCCTCGAGCACCTCCTGTTCAAGGGGACGACGTCGCGCACGGCGCTCGACATCGCGATCAGCTTCGACTCCGTCGGCGGGGAGCACAACGCGATGACGGCCAAGGAGTACACCTGCTACTACGCGAAGGTGCGCGACCGGGAGCTGCCGATGGCGATCGAGGTGCTGTGCGACATGATCACCTCGTCGCTGCTCGATCCCGACGACTTCGAGACCGAGCGCGGTGTCATCCTCGAAGAGCTCGCGATGGCCGACGACGACCCGGCGGATGTCGCGAACGAGCGATTCTTCGAGGCCGTGCTGGGCGGGCATCCGCTCGGCCGGCCGATCGGGGGGAGCCAGGAGGCGATCCGCGCGGTCTCGCGTGCCGCGGTCTGGGAGCATTACCGCGGCAACTACCGCCCTCAGGATCTCGTGATCACCGCGGCGGGAGCGGCGCCGCACGACGAGCTCGTGGCCGGGGTCGACGCCGCGCTCCGCGGGGCGGGCTGGGACCTCTCCGTCGAATCGGCTCCCGTGGCCCGCCGGGATGCGAGCGCAGGCCTCATCCAGCGGGGCAGTCCGCTCGCGGTCGTCCGGCGCCCGATCGAGCAGGCCAACATCCTCCTCGGGGTCCCCGGCATCACGGCGACCGACGACCGCCGGAGCGCCATGGCCGTTCTCAACTCCGCGCTCGGCGGCGGGATGTCCTCCCGGCTGTTCCAGGAGGTGCGCGAGAAGCGCGGGCTCGCCTACTCCGTCTACTCCTTCTCGCCGAGCTACTCGGACGCCGGGCTCTTCGGCCTCTACGCGGGCTGCTCTCCGGCCAAGGCCGGGCAGGTGGCCGAGCTGCTCCTCTCCGAGTTCCACCGGCTCGCTGCCGACGGCATCACCGAGCAGGAGCTCGCGAGGGCGAGAGGCCAGCTCAGCGGGGCCTCGGCGCTCGCGCTCGAGGACTCCGACACCCGGATGTCCAGGCTCGGGCGCTCCGAGATCACGCTCGGCGAGTTCTCCGACCTCGACGAGTCGCTGCGAAGGCTCGATCTCGTCACGCGCGACGACGTGACCGACCTCGCGGCCGAGCTCGTCTCGCGTCCGCTCAGCATCGCCGTCGTCGGCACGACCGACGAGGCGTCGTTCGCCGGCCTCGCGGGAGCGCCGGCGGCCTGACCACCCCATCGAAGAACCATCGCAACACTGGAGGACGACGATGTCCCACTTCCTGTACCTCGTGCGGCACGGAGAGCAGCAGGACGCCGAGCACGGGCTGCCCGACGGACCGCTCTCGGCTCGCGGCAAGCGCCAGGCCCGTGCGATAGCGCAGCGCCTCTCCGGCGTCCCGTTCGATGCCGCCTGGCACTCGCCTCTGCAGCGCGCGCAGGAGACCGCGAAGATCATGACGAAGACCATGCCGGGCCTCGAGGCCAAGCCCTCCGCCCTGCTCATGGACTGCATCCCCTCCGGCCCGAGCGCGGATCTTCCGCACGCCTTCGAGCCGTTCTTCGGCGCTGTCACGGAGGAGGAGATCGAGGCCGGTCAGGCGCAGATGGCGGATGCCGTGTCCGAGTGGCTCGCGCCGGCCCGCGGGGAGCGCCACGAACTCCTCATCACGCACAACTTCGTGATCGCCTGGTTCGTGCGCGAGGTCTTCGGTGCACCGGCCTGGCGCTGGATGGGGCTCAACCAGGCCAACTGCGGGCTCACCATCATCCGGGTGCGCACGGCGAAGCCGCCCGTGCTCGTGACCCACAACGACCTCGGCCACCTGCCGGTCGAGCTGCGGTCGGGGCTCCCGGAGGCGCAGCCGTACTGAGTTCGCCCGCGTCGGCCAGCAGTGCCCTACAGCGCCTTGCCGTACCAGTTCGTCGCGTTGGGGTTGTCGTTGTAGGGCTCGATCGCGAGATAGCCGCTCGAGAGGTAGAGCCCGGCGGCGGCCTCGAGGCTCGCATGCGTGTCGAGCACGGCATGGGTGGCTCCGAACCCGATCGCCCTGGCCTCGAGCTCGGAGAGCAGGCGGCGGCCGAGTCCCTGGCCGCGTCCCTCCGGCTCGATCCACAGGTGCTTGACCTCGTACCACACCTCGCCCTCGGCGTCCGACGCGATCCGCCGGATGCCGCCGCAGCCGATCGGGTCGCCGTCCGCCTCGACGACGAGGAAGACGCCCTCGGGCGGGGTGAACTGCGCATCGCCCGGATGCACGATGGTATAGCCTCGCGCTCCGGCGAAGCCGAGCTCGCGGCTCGTGAAGTAGTCGGACAGCAGGCGGTGCGCGACGGGGTCGGAGGGCAGTGTCTCCCGGAGGCTCACACTGCAAGCCTACGACCGTGCGGATGCCCGTTCGACGCGGTTGGTAGATTGGCGGGATGACACCAAGGGTCGCCGTCGTCGGCGCTACCGGGCGCATGGGCACGCTCGTGTCGCGCCTCGTCGAGGAGTCCGCGGACTTCGAGCTCGCCGCCGGCATCGACTCGAAGGGCGAGCTCTCGGCGATGCTCGACGCGGATGTCGTGGTCGACGTCTCGGTGCCGGCGGCGAGCCCCGCCGTCGTCGACTTCGCCATCGAGCACGGGCTCGGCGTGCTCGTCGGCACGAGCGGCTGGACGAGTGAGCGCATCGCCGCGGTCGCGGCGAGGCTCGGCGCGGAGCCCGCGATCGGCGTCATGATCGTCCCCAACTTCTCCCTCGGCTCCGTGCTCGCGACGCGGTTCGCGGCCCTGGCCGCCCGCCACTTCGACTCGATCGAGATCGTCGAGGCGCACGGGGCGTCGAAGGTCGACTCGCCCTCCGGCACCGCCATCCGCACGGCCGAGCTCGCCGCGGCCGCGCGCGGGGACAGCGGCCTCGTGTCCGCCCCGCACACCGACCAGCGCGCCCGCGGAGAGCAGGTCGCGGGCATCCCGGTGCACAGCATCCGGCTGCAGGGGGTCGTCGCGACGCAGGAGGTCATGCTCGGGGGGACGGGCGAGGTGCTCACCCTCCGCCACGAGACCTTCTCCCCGGCGGCCTACGAGGCGGGGATCATGCTCGCCCTGCGCGCGCTTCCGGCGACGCGGGGGGTCACGGTGGGGCTCGACTCCCTCCTCGGCCTCGGCGAGCCGTGAGCGGCCGGATCTTCGCGGGCGTCATGGCCGTGCTGCTCCTCGTCTACCTGGTGCTCGTGGGGCAGCTCGCCCTGCGGCTCATCGCCGTCGACGAGCCGGTCGCGAAGGGACTCGGGATCGCCCTCCTCGTCCTGCCCCTCGTCGGCCTGTGGGCGCTCGTCGCCGAGGTCGTCTTCGGCATCCGCAGCGAGCGACTCGGGCGAGCGCTCGCGGCCGGGGGAGAGCTCCCCCTGCAGGACCTTCCCCGGCTGCCGAGCGGCCGGGTCGAGCGCCCGGCGGCGGATGCCGCATTCGACCGCTACCAGGCGGAGGCCGAGGCGGCGCCGGAGCGCTGGCAGTCCTGGTATCGGCTCGGTCTGGCCTACGACGCGTGCGGCGATCGCCGCAGGGCGCGTGCCGCCATCCGCCGCGCGATCGTGATCGAGCGGGGCGGGGTCAGGCCAGGCTCGCCTCGAGCGTGATCGTGATCCCGGCGAGCGCGCGCGACACCGGACAGGTCTCCTTGGCCTCGGCGGCGAGGTTCTGGAAGCTCTCCTCGCCGATGCCCTCGACATCGGCGCTCACGAGCAGGTGACTCCCGATGATGCCGCCTTGGGCGGGGTCGAAGGTCACCGCCGCCGTGACCTGGAGGCTGCGGGGAGGCGTCCCCGCCTTCGCGAGCAGGCTCGAGAACTGCATCGAATAGCACGAGGCGTGCGCCGCCGCGATGAGCTCCTCCGGGTTCGTCCTCCCGGTCTCGCCCTCGGTGCGCCCGGCCCAGGTGACGGGGAACTCGGCCGCCTCGGAGGAGTCGAGGCTGATCGTGCCGCTTCCTGACGTCAGGTCGCCGATCCAGAGTGTCGTGGACTCGCTCGTCAAGGCCATGGTCGTCCCTTCGTTCGCGTGTCTCCACCCTAAGTCAAGACCGTTCGCTATCGTGAAGCCGTGCCTGACGACGAGCCCTCCGACGCCAACCCTCCGATCCAGTTCCGCTCCGACGTCACCGTCGAGCTCGTGCGGTCGAGCGCTCACGACTCGGACGTGCTCTTCGCGGCCCGGGTCTCGACGCAGGGCGAGCAGACCCTCGAGTCGAGCCAGCTCGACGGCGCCCGGACCGAGCAGGACGAGAAGCGCGACCGCGGCCTCATCAACTACCTCATGCGCGACCGGCACGGCTCGCCCTTCGAGCACAACTCGATGACCTTCTACGTGCAGGCCCCCATCTTCGTGTTCCGCGAGTTCATGCGGCATCGCATCGCCTCCTACAACGAGGAGTCCGGGCGCTACCGCGAGCTCACCCCGGTCTTCTACGTGCCGTCGCCCCAGCGCAACCTCGTGCAGACCGGCAAGCCGGGCGCCTACGAGTTCCACCCGGGCACGGCGGAGCAGACGGCCCTCGTCGAGCAGCAGACGCGCGACGTCTCCCGACACGCCTACGACGCGTACCAGCGGATGCTCGAGGCCGGCGTCGCCCGCGAGGTCGCCCGCATCGTGCTCCCGCTCACGATCTACTCCTCGATGTACGTGACGATGAACGCCCGCTCGCTCATGAACTTCCTCTCGCTGCGCACCAAGCGCGAGGGCAGTCACTTCCCGTCCTTCCCGCAGCGCGAGATCGAGATGTGCGCCGAGAAGATGGAGGAGCACTTCGCCGAGCTCATGCCGCTCACCTACGCCGCCTTCAACGGCAACGGCCGCGTCGCGCCCTGACCGTTGTGCAGGACATCCGTCTCGCCAGGCCTCCGTCTCTACTCGTTGTGCAGGACAAATCCGGATGTTGTGCGCGCTCCGGCGTTGATCCAGGATCAAGCGCGCACGTGTCCTGCACAACGGAAAAGCATCAGCGGGGTCTGGGCGTCCAGTCCTCCACAGGTCCTGCAAAACAGGTAGGTGTTCGCTTTGACCGCCGGTGACCGGATGCGGTACGCCCGATCGTTCATGCTGGCCGGATGGCAGGAATCGCGGCGGACATCCGGAGGCTCGGCGGCATCGCCAAGGCATCCGAGCTCCTGAGGGTCGGGCACTCGCCCGAGGCAATCCGCGCGACCGTCATCGCCGGCGGCATCATCCGTGTCCGGAAGGGCTGGTACGCGAACCTCGGGGTCGCCCCGGATGCGGTGAGGGCGTTTCGGGTCGGCGGGTCGCTCAGCTGCGTGAGCGCTGCGAAATATCACGGGCTGTGGGTCCCAGACCACAGCGGACTCCACCTCGCCGTCCCGAGGAGGGCATCCCGGCTGCGCACCGCCGACGACTTCAGGAAGCGGCTTGCAGCCCATCCCGACGACCAGGTCGTCGTCCACTGGATGCGCCGCGATCCGGTCGGCGAGCGTCAGGCGGTCACGCTGCTCGAGTGCATCCCGCAGGTCTTCGACTGCCAGGGGAGGGAAGCCGGCTTCGTCGTGCTCGAGTCCGCGCTCCGCAACAGGCGCCTCGACACGATCGAGCGTCACATGCTCGTCGATCTGCTGGATGCCGCGGACCGCAACGTCGCTCGGCTCGCCACGGCGGACTCCGACAGCGGAACGGAGTCCATGGTCAAGCTCCGCCTGACCGGGCTGCGCATCCGCTTCGTACAGCAGGCTCTTCTCGCCGGGCCTTGGCCGGTCGACTTCCTCATCGGCGAGCGTCTCGTCGTCGAGGTCGACAGCCGCGCTCACCACAGCGACCCGTATCGCGATCGCCAGAAGGACGCGCTGCTGAGCATTCACGGTTACCGGGTCCTGAGGTTCATGTACTCCCAGGTCGTCCACGAGTGGCCGGTCGTGGAGCGAGCGATCCTCGCCGCCATGTCCCGCGGGGATCATCTCGCGGCGTGACCTTCCCGTCCCTCCCGTTATGCAGGACATTGCCCCCGCGAGCTCCTGTGTTCTGGGCGGATATCACGGGGTGAGCCCGGATGTCCTGCATAACGGTGAAGGCCGCTGGCGGCAGGCGGGGTCGAGGCCGTGGCGAGGGGGAGGATGTGCACGCACGATAGCCTGTAACGCGTGACCACTCGTGAGAATCCGTTCGGCCAGGTGCTCGTCGCCCTGGTGACCCCGTTCACCGCCGATGGCGAGGTCGACTGGGCCGGCGTCGAGAAGCACATCGACGACGTCATCGAGGACGGCGCGGATGGCATCGTCGTGACCGGCACGACGGGGGAGACGAGCACGCTCACCGACCCCGAGAAGGTCAGGCTCGTCGAGGTGGCCAAGCACGTCGCTGCCGGGAGGGCGAAGGTCATCACCGGCGGCGGCTCGAACGAGACCGCCCACGCGATGCAGCTCTACAAGGCGAGCGAGAAGGCCGGGGCCGACGGGGTCATGATCGTGACGCCGTACTACAACAAGCCGACGCAGTCGGGCATCCTCACCCACTTCCGGCTCATCGCGGATGCCACCGACCTCCCGGTCATCCTCTACGACATCCCGGGGCGCACCGGCGTGCCGATCGCCTACGAGACGATCGTGCGCGCCGCGAAGCACCCCAACATCCTGGGGGTCAAGGACGCCAAGGGCGACTTCAGCCAGGTGAGCCGGGTGCTCAACGAGACCGACCTGCTCTACTTCTCCGGCGACGACGCGAACGTCCTCCCGCACCTGGCGATCGGTGCTGCCGGCCTCGTTGGCGTCACGGCGAACGTCGCCGCCAGGCCGTACCGCCAGATCGTCGACGCGGTCAACGCGGGGAAGCTCGCCGAGGCGACCGCGGCGCACAAGCTGCTCGAACCGCTCGTGCGCGCGATCATGACGCACGTGCCGGGCACGGTCGCCGCGAAGTACGTGCTGCACGGGCTCGGCCGGATCGGCTCCCCCCGCGTCCGCCTCCCGCTCGTCGGCCCGGAGGACTTCGAGGCGGCGCAGATCGAGGACGACCTCGCGCGGATCGGGGAGATCCCCGGCCTCGACCTCGGCAACTTCCGGCCGGATCGCAACGCGGCGGCGGGCGGCGCGCTCCCCAAGGTCGCCGGGACCACGCGATGAACTCCCCGGTGTACGAGCCCCGGACGCTGAAGCCGGGCATCCTCCGGGTCATCCCGGTCGGCGGTCTCGGCGAGATCGGCCGCAACATGACGGTCTTCGAGATCGACGGCAAGCTCCTCGTCGTCGACTGCGGCGTGCTGTTCCCCGAGGAGCACCAGCCCGGCGTCGATCTCATCCTCCCCGACTTCGCTCCGGTGCGGGACCGGCTCGACGACGTGCTCGGCATCGTGCTCACCCACGGCCACGAGGACCACATCGGCGCGGTGCCCTACCTCCTGCGGCTGCGCCAGGACATCCCGCTCCTCGGGTCGGGCCTGACCCTCGCGCTCATCGAGGCGAAGCTCAAGGAGCACCGGATCACCCCCGTCACGCTCGACGTGAAGGAGGGGCAGAAGGAGAAGCTCGGTCCCTTCGACCTCGAGTTCATCGCCGTCAACCACTCCATCCCGGATGCCCTCGCCGTCGCGATCACGACGACCGCGGGCGTCGTGCTGCACACCGGCGACTTCAAGATGGACCAGCTCCCGCTTGACAGCCGGATCACCGATCTGCGGGCCTTCGCGCGCCTCGGCGAGGCCGGCGTCGACCTCTTCCTGCCCGATTCGACGAACGCGGATGTCCCCGGCTTCACCGCCTCGGAGCGCGCGATCGGCCCCGTGCTCGAGTCGGTCATCGCGAAGGCTCCGCGGCGGGTCATCGTCGCGAGCTTCTCGAGCCACGTCCACCGCGTACAGCAGGTGCTCGACGCCGCGCAGGCGAACGGCCGCAAGGTCGCCTTCATGGGCCGCTCGATGGTGCGCAACATGACGATCGCCGCCGACCTCGGATACCTCAGGGTGCCGGACGGCGTGCTCGTCGACACCAAGAAGGCCCTCGAGCTCCCCGACGACCGGGTGGTCTTCATGAGCACCGGGTCCCAGGGCGAGCCCATGGCCGTGCTCGCGCGCATGGCCAACCTCGAGCACCAGATCGAGGTGGGGAAGGGCGACACCGTCATCCTCGCCTCGAGCCTCATCCCCGGCAACGAGAACGCGGTCTACCGCGTCATCAACGGCCTCACCAAACTCGGCGCGACCGTCGTGCACAAGGGCAACGCGAAGGTGCACGTCTCCGGCCACGCGAGCGCGGGCGAGCTGCTCTACTGCTACAACATCATCAAGCCGAAGAACGTGCTCCCGGTGCACGGCGAGTTCCGGCACCTCGTGGCCAACCAGCGGCTCGCGATCGACACCGGTGTTCCTGAGGCGAACACCTTCATCGGCGAGGACGGCATCGTGCTCGACCTCGAGGACGGCGAGGTCGAGGTCGTCGGGCAGCTCGACCTGGGCTACGTCTACGTCGACGGCTCGACGGTGGGCGAGATCACCGAGGCCGACCTCAAGGATCGCCGCATCCTCGCCGAGGAGGGCTTCATCTCGATCTTCGTCGCGATCGATCCGCAGACCGGGAAGGTCATCGTCGGCCCCGAGGTGCAGTCGCGCGGATTCGCCGAGGACGAGGCCGTGTTCGACGAGGTCAAGCCGATGATCGTCAAGGCGCTCACGGATGCCGCGGAGAACGGCACGCGCGACACGCACGCCTTCAGTCAGGTCATCCGCCGCACGGTCGGCCGCTGGGTCAACACCCAGCACCGCCGCCGGCCGATGATCGTCCCCGTCGTGATCGAGGCGTAGCCCGACGTTTCAGCAGTTCGAAACGTTGGGCTGCGCGGTCCGCGAAGAACCGCGAGGATGGACTCTGGCGCTCTCTGGATGACGCCGTCGATCGAGCGTGTAGAGGGGCAACCGTGGGCGTATGGCGCAAGTGGATCTTCCCGATCGTCCGGATCCTCATCTTCGCCGCGATCGCCGCGGCGCTCGTCAAGATCGCCTTCTTCCCCGACGTCGTCGCCGTGAGCGATCCCGCGGTCCCCGGCGCCGAGATCGTCGAGCCGCAGGTCGCGGTGGCCCTGGGCACGGTGCAGAACGACGTGACGCTCCAGGGCACGGTGTCCGCGGATGCCGCGGTGCCGGCCAAGGCGCCGGCGATGGGAGCCGTCCACAAGCTCTTCGTCGCCCAGGGCCAGTCGGTCGAGGCAGGCGCCGTGCTCATGACCGTCTGGACCGAGGTCCCGCGCGAGAACGGCACGGTCTGGTACAAGGAGTCCAAGGTCACGGCCCCGACGACCGGCATCCTCTCCTCGCTCCCCGTCATCGTCGACCAGCTCGTCTCGGTGGGGGAGTCGGTCGCCCAGGTCGCGCCGGCGAGCTTCCACGTGAGCGGCAGCCTCCAGCCGGAGCAGCAGTACCGCCTGCTCGACCAGCCGACCGAGGCTCAGGTCGCCATCTCCGGAGGTCCGGCCCCGTTCACCTGCACGGGGCTCACGATCACCACCCCGCTCGCCGGCAGCGAGGGCGAGGGGACGCCCGGAGGGCCGACCGTGACGTGCGCCGTGCCCTCGGAGGTGCGGGTCTTCGCCGGGCTCGCAGCCCAGCTCACGATCGCCGGCGGCATCGCCGAGAACGTGCTCGTCGTGCCGGTGACGGCCGTCGAGGGCACCGCGGAGACCGGCAACGTCTACTTCGTTCTGCCGGACGGCACGACCGAGCTGCGGCCCGTCGTGCTGGGCCTGAGCGACGGCGTCAACGTGGAGATCAGGGAGGGGCTCGCCGAGGGCGACCTCATCCTGCAGTTCGTTCCCGGAGCCTTCGGCGACGGCGGGATGACGCCCGGGTTCCCGATGCCGGGGGAGGAGTGCCAGGTCATGCCGGACGACTCGATCGTCTGCGGGGGGACGCTGCGGTGACCCTCCTGCGGCTCGAGGGGGTCACGAGGACCATCCCGCTCCCGGATGCGCCCCCGCTCGAGATCCTCAGGGGAATCGATCTCGAGGTGGCCGTCGGGGACCACGTCTCGATCGTCGGGAGGAGCGGATCGGGCAAGTCCACGCTGCTCAATCTCCTCGGGCTTCTCGACACCCCGACCTCCGGCGAGATCTTCTTCGACGGAAGGCCGCTCTCCTCGCTCTCCTCCCGGCGGCGCGATCACGCGCGGGGGCGGGACATCGGCTTCATCTTCCAGCAGTTCAACCTCCTGAGCGGCCGCACGGCGCTCGAGAACACGATGACGCCGCTCCTCTACGCGAGCGGGAGGCAGTTCTGGCAGCGGGAGCGGATCGCGGCGGAGATGCTCGACCGGATGGGCCTGGCGGAACGGATGACCTCGATGCCCGAGCAGCTCTCCGGCGGCGAGCAGCAGCGCGTCGCGATCGCGAGGGCGCTCGTGCGCGGACCGCGCCTCATCCTCGCCGACGAGCCGACGGGCGCGCTCGACGTCGACACCGGGGCCGGCGTCATGGCCCTCCTCGACGAGGTGGCGGAGCGCTCGGGCGCCGCGCTCATCACGATCACCCACGACGCCAACGTGGCGGCCCTGGCCAGGAGGCACTACCGGCTCGATCGCGGGATCCTCGCCCCCGTCGACGTCAACCGGGTGCTCGCCCTCGCCGCCGAGGACGTGACACTGTGATGCGCGCGCTGAGCGGCTTCGTCGGCGCCGTGGTGGAAGCCTGGGCGGAGCTCCGCATCCATCGCACGCGCGTGTTGCTGAGCCTCGTCGGGGTCGCGGTCGCGGTCGCCGCCCTCACGAGCGTCGTGGGTCTCGGCTCGATCGTGCAGCAGGCGATGACCGAGACCTACGAGCGCCAGTCCGGACGCCCGGCCACCCTCTACGTGAACGCCTACAGCGAGAAGGGCGAGCCTCCCGCCTCCGCGGAGGTGCGGAGCGCGTTCGACCAGGTGGTCGAGCGCTACCGCATCACCTGGGCCGGCGCCGTCAACTACGCGGGGATGACGGTGCAGTTCCGCGACGGGGCGAGCTTCGTCAACACCATCGCCGTCGACACCGACTACGGGACGATGCACCGGGTCCGGGTCACGGAAGGGTTCTGGTTCCAGGACTCCGACGAGAACCGGCTCGCTCCCGCGCTCGTCGTCAATCAGAAGTTCTACGATCGCCTCGGCTCGCCGGACCTCCGCACCCACCCGACAGTCACGATCCTCGGCGACGACGAGACGATCGGCGTCATCGTGGGAGTGGTCCCGGCGTCCGAGTACGAGGACGTCTCGATGTACGTGCTCAACTCCGCCTACCTGCGGATGGTGTCGCCCCTCGTGGCGGCGCAGAGCCAGCCGCAGTACGAGCTCTGGGTGCCGCCGGAGCTCTCCGACCAGCTCACCGAGCTCATCCGCCGGGACATCGCCGGCGCCCTCGGGGACGGCATCGGGGTCGACGTCAACCGGCAGGACTACGCGGCCTGGGGTGGGGAGGACCCGCTCCTGCCCACCAAGCTGCTCGTGACCGGGGTCGCGATCCTCGTCCTCCTGCTGGGTGCGCTCGGGCTCGTCAATATCTCCCTCGTCACGGTGCGGCAGCGCATCCGCGAGATCGGCATCCGGCGCAGCTTCGGGGCGACGGCGGGGAGGGTCTTCTTCGCCGTCATGATGGAGAGCGTCGTCGCCTCGGTCGTCGCGGGCGTGGTCGGCGTGATCGTGGCGATCCTCATCGTCGAGAACCCCTGGGTGCAGGATCTGCTCGCGCAGGGGCTCATCGACGTGCCGCCGTTCCCGGTCGACGCGGCGATCGTCGGTCTCGCCGCGGCCACCGCGGTCGGGGCGCTCGCGGGTCTGCTCCCGGCGCTCGTGGCCGTGCGCGTGAAGGTCATCGACGCCATCCGCTATTGAGACACTCCCCGGCTACTCCCCGTTGTCGACGGTGGGCGGAAGTACCGTAGAGCCCATGGTTGCGCGCACATCCTCGACCTCCGCCGGGAGGCCGGCCACGCGCGCTCGCGCGACCCCGAGCCGTGCGCGCAGCACTCCGGCGCGCAGGCCCGCCGCGCGGAAGAAGCCGGCGCAGACCCAGGAACCCGGCCTTCTCACGGCGGGGTGGATGGCGGTCGCCCATGCTGCGGGCGGCGCCGCCCGGCTGTTCGGCAAGGAGACCCTCGACAAGTCGGAGCGGCGCGACGGCGTGCCGTTCCTGTTCCTTCTGCTGGCCGCCGCCGGCGCCGTCGTCGAGTGGTTCAACCCGAACCATCCGGTCGCGATCGCGCTCGACGCCTACACCTTCGGCGGCGCGTTCGGCCGGCTCGCCTTCGCGCTCCCGGTCCTCCTCCTCGTGCTCGCGGTGTGGCTGTTCCGGCATCCGTCGTCCGTCCACGACAACGGCCGGATCGGGATCGGCACCGGGGTGCTCGTCGTCAGCATCAGCGCGCTCTGCCACCTCTACGGCGGGCAGCCCGCGTGGGGAGACCCGATCGAGGACTTCGCCCGCGCGGGGGGCATCGTGGGCTTCGGGCTCGGCGCCCCGCTCGCGACCCTCAGCATGTGGGTCGCGGTCCCTCTCGCCATCCTGATCCTCGTGCTCTCGCTCTTCATCATCACGAAGACCCCGCCGAACCGTATCGGCGGCAGGCTGCAGGAGCTCTACTCCTACCTCTTCGGCGCCGAGCTGCCGGACCCCGAGGAGGTCGCCGCGAAGAAGGCGGCGAAGGGCGACACCGTCACGCTCACGACGATCGACGACCTCCCGGTCGACGACGACGCCGTCCCGTGGTGGCGCAGGAACAAGACGCGGCGCGAGGACGAGCCGGCCTTCGACAGCCCGGTGCTCGTGGGCGCACGCACCGAGGTCGTCGACCACACGCCCAAGGACGAGTTCGGCATCGAGCTCATCGAGGACCTCCTGCGGGCGGAGGACGCCGTCAAGCGCTTCACCGGGGAGGTGGACGGCGCTCGCGCGACCGGCATCCGGGACGACGCGGTGCGCGACGGCCAGCCTGGGTCCGGCCTGCTGCCGGGGTTCGCCGCCACCGCCTCGGAGAAGGGGAGGGCGGGCGAGTTCGACGACTCTGCGACCGACCAGCCCACGGCGCCCTACCGGCTGCCCGCCGCGTCCGTGCTCGAGCCAGGGACTCCGGCGAAGACCCGGTCGGGGGCGAACGACGAGATCGTGCGCTCGATCAGCGAGGTCCTGCAGCAGTTCCAGGTCGACGCCGTCGTCACCGGCTTCAGCCGCGGCCCGACGGTCACGCGCTACGAGATCGAGCTCGGCCCCGGGGTCAAGGTCGAGCGGGTCACGGCGCTCAGCAAGAACCTCTCCTACGCGGTCGCGAGCAACGAGGTGCGCATCCTCTCGCCCATCCCCGGCAAGAGCGCGATCGG
>JBIQHP010000015.1:24366-26882 GCA_044508495.1 Clavibacter sp. | reverse complement strand
GGCCTCGGAAAAGATGTACTACTCTTGACGGACGGCAGATTCTCAGGCGGCACAACCGGCCTGTGCATCGGCCACATAGCTCCCGAGGCGGTGGACGCAGGTCCCGTCGCCTTCGTGCGCGATGGTGATCTGATACGGGTCGATATCGCAGCTCGCTCCCTCGATCTACTGGTCGAGCCGGCAGAGCTCGAAGCCCGCCGCGAAGGCTGGGCTCCGCTTCCTCCGCGCTACACCCGTGGCGTTCTCGCGAAATACTCCAAGCTCGTGCACTCGGCAGCCGAGGGCGCGATCACCGGATAGCCGCGCCCGCCGAGGCGGCCACGACCGACGCCGACGACAGACAACCACGAAGGACACCCACCTCATGCCCACGGAATCGAAGCCCGTGCCATCCCCGGCGAAGGCGGCCCCCTCGCTCGTGCCCCCGAAGAGGGTCCCGGCGGCGCCCGCCAAGGCCGAGATCCTCACCGGCTCCGGCGCGATCCTCCGCTCGCTCGAGAAGCTCGGCGTCAAGGACGTCTTCGGCCTCCCCGGCGGCGCCATCATGCCGTTCTACGACGAGCTCATGTCGTCGACGACCATCCGCCACATCCTCGTGCGCCACGAGCAGGGCGCTGGCCACGCTGCCGAGGGCTACGCCTCCTCGACCGGG
Source organism: Clavibacter sp. (assembly GCA_044508495.1). Lineage (GTDB taxonomy): Bacteria > Actinomycetota > Actinomycetes > Actinomycetales > Microbacteriaceae > Terrimesophilobacter. The sequence goes on along the minus strand of JBIQHP010000015.1, from coordinate 26,230 downwards.
AGGATCGGCGTCGCCATCGCGACGAGCGGCCCCGGAGCGACGAACCTCGTCACCGCGATCGCGGATGCCCACATGGACTCGGTGCCGCTCCTCGCCATCACCGGGCAGGTCTTCTCGACCTCGATGGGGACGGACGCCTTCCAGGAGGTCGACATCGTCGGCATCTCGATGCCCATCACGAAGCACTCCTTCCTCGTCACGCGCGCCGAGGACGTCCCGGCCACGATCGCCGCCGCGTACCATATCGCGACGACCGGCAGGCCCGGCCCCGTGCTCGTCGACGTGACGAAGGACGCCCAGCAGAACAGCGCACCCTTCGTGTGGCCGCCGACGATCGACCTCCCCGGGTACCGCGCCGTGACGAAGGCGCACGGCAAGCAGATCCAGGCGGCGGCCAGGCTGCTCGCCGAGGCGAAGCGGCCGGTGTTCTACGTGGGCGGGGGCGTCATCCGGGCCGAGGCGTCCGCCGAGCTGCTCGCGCTCGCCGAGAAGACCGGTGTTCCCGTCGTGACGACCCTCATGGCACGCGGCGCCTTCCCCGACTCGCACCGGCAGCACCTCGGGATGCCGGGCATGCACGGGACCGTCCCCGCCGTGCTCGCCCTGCAGGAGTCCGACCTGCTCGTCTCGCTCGGCGCGCGGTTCGACGACCGGGTCACCGGCAAGCCGAGCGAGTTCGCGCCGGGTGCGACCGTCGTGCACGTCGACATCGACCCGGCCGAGATCTCCAAGATCCGGGTCGCGGACGTGCCCATCGTCGGCGATGCCAAGGACGTCATCGCCGATCTCACGCAGGCCTACGCGGAGGCCGTCAAGAAGACGAAGCCGGACATCGCCGCTTGGTGGGAGCGGCTCGAGGAGCTCAAGACGCGGTTCCCGCTCGGCTACGACGAGCCGGAGGACGGCCTGCTCTCCCCGCAGTACGTCATCGAGCGCATCGGCGCGATCACCGGACCCGAGGCGATCTACGCCGCGGGCGTCGGCCAGCACCAGATGTGGGCGGCCCAGTTCATCAAGTACGAGCGGCCGAACGCCTGGCTCAACTCGGGCGGCGCCGGCACGATGGGCTACGGACTGCCGGCCGCGATGGGCGCCAAGGTGGCCAACCCCGACCGCACGGTCTGGGCGATCGACGGCGACGGATGCTTCCAGATGACCAACCAGGAGCTCGCGACCTGCACGATCAACAAGATCCCGATCAAGGTGGCGATCATCAACAACTCCTCGCTCGGCATGGTGCGGCAGTGGCAGACCCTGTTCTACAACGGCCGTCATGCCTTCACCGATCTCAACACCGGGCACGACACCGTCATGATCCCCGACTTCGTGAAGCTCGCCGAGGCATACGGCGCTCTCGGCATCCGCGTCACGAAGAAGGAGGAGGTGGACGCCGCCATCACGCTCGCCAATGAGACGAACGACCGGCCCGTCGTGCTCGACTTCATCGTGAGCGCCGACGCCATGGTGTGGCCCATGGTGCCGCAGGGCGTCGGGAACTCGAGCGTCCAGTACGCGCGCGACAAGGCGCCGGAGTGGGAGGAGGAGTAGCCATGACCCACGTCCTGTCACTGCTCGTCGAGGACAAGCCCGGCCTGCTCACGCGCGTCGCGGGCCTCTTCGCCCGCCGCGGGTTCAACATCGAGTCGCTCGCGGTCGGCAAGAGCGAGATCCCCGGGCTCTCCCGCATCACGGTCGTCGTGGATGTCGAGCAGCTCCCGCTCGAGCAGGTCACCAAGCAGCTCAACAAGCTCGTCAACGTCATCAAGATCGTCGAGCTCGACCCCGCCCAGACCGTCGAGCGGGAGCACCTGCTCATCAAGGTCAAGGTCGACAACACGACGCGCAGCCAGATCCTCGAGGCGAC
>JBIQHP010000015.1:0-24266 GCA_044508495.1 Clavibacter sp. | reverse complement strand
CTCAAGCCGGACTCCAAGTCGAAGCAGAAGGCCGAGGAGGCCGGCTTCACCGTGCTGCCCTCCGCCGAGGCGGCGAAGTGGGCGGATGTCGTGGTCATCCTCGCCCCCGATCAGCACCAGCGCGGGCTCTACGCCGCCGACATCAGGGAGAACCTCGCCGAGGGCGACGCGCTCGTCTTCGGGCACGGATTCAACATCCGCTTCGGCTACATCGAGGCGCCGAAGGGCGTCGACGTCATCATGGTCGCACCGAAGGGCCCGGGCCACGTCGTGCGCCGCGAGTTCGAGGCGGGGCGCGGCGTCCCGGTCATCGTCGCGGTCGAGAGCGATGCGACCGGCAAGGCCTGGCCGCTCGTGCTGAGCTACGCCAAGGCGATCGGGGGCCTGCGCGCCGGCGGCATCAAGACGACCTTCACCGAGGAGACCGAGACCGACCTCTTCGGCGAGCAGTCGGTGCTGTGCGGAGGGGTCTCGCAGCTCATCCAGTACGGCTTCGAGACGCTCACCGAGGCCGGCTACCAGCCCGAGGTCGCCTACTTCGAGGTGCTGCACGAGCTCAAGCTCATCGTCGACCTCATCAACGAGGGCGGCATCGCCAAGCAGCGCTGGAGCGTCTCCGACACGGCCGAGTACGGCGACTACGTCTCCGGCCCGCGGGTCATCGACCCGCACGTCAAGGAGAACATGAAGGGCGTGCTCGCCGACATCCAGTCGGGTGCGTTCGCCAAGCGCTTCATCGCCGACCAGGATGCCGGGGCGCCGGAGTTCCAGGCGCTGCGTGCGAAGGGCGAGGGCCACCCGATCGAGGCGACCGGCCGCGAGCTCCGCAAGCTCTTCGCCTGGGCGCAGAAGGACGACGACTACACGGAGGGCACCGCCGCCCGCTGACGTGGTGCCCGCTGGTTGAGTAGCGCGCAGCGCGTATCGAAACCCGCTCGGCGGTCACCTCGTGCGCGCGTCCGCGGAGTATTCCCTCCTCAGCTCAAACATTGAGGCTGTCAGATGGCCGCAAGGGCCATCCGACAGCCTCAAAACTCGACACCCCGGGAACACTCCGCTCCCGCGCCGGTCATCGGCTTACTCCGGGGTCACCGCTTCCTGAGGAGCCGGCGCAGCTGGCGTCTCGACCCTTTCCGCTCGCGTCTCGAAGGGAGCAGCCAAGAGACTTCGGGGATGCGCTGTCACACTCTGGCGGTATCTGGACAGGTACAGGATGAGGGCAAGAGTGCCCGCAGACTGGAGTCACCATGATCACGGACGAGGAACTCGATTCGAGGCTCGGCCTCGCCGACCCGGCACGCCTGGTGCGGGCCGACGAAGCCGCGCTGGCTGAACTCCTCAGTGATGTGCGTCGCCGAGTTCCACCCGCCGCACCCTGGTACCGTCGCCACCGCGCGCTCGCCGGCCTCGGCGTCGCAGGCGCCGTGCTCGTCGGAGGCGCGCTAGCTGCGCCCGCCGCCGCGGATGTCATCCGCCAGTTCTTCGCGCAGAGCGACTGGCGTCCTGCCGCAGGAGGCGAGATTCTTCCCGACAGCGACTGGATCGACTTCTCCGCACCCGATGTCAACGCCTACGTCGAGAGCCTGTACCCGGAGTGGCTGCCGCTTCCACCCGACACGGATCGCGCGGCGTTCATCGATACCGTCCTCGACAACATGCCGGCCACGGGTCTCATGCAGGAGATCGGCGTCGAGAATACCTACGAGTGGCGGGCACAGTGCGCGTGGCTGGACGAATGGGAGGGAGCGCTCGGAGCGGGGGAGTTGGACCGAGTGGCGGCTGCCGCAGCGGTACTCCAGGAGAGCGCATCGTGGCCGGGAATCGTCGCGACGGACGGAGGCGGAATCGCCGACGATGCGCGCAAGGCCGCCGGCTTTGCGAAGGCCGGGGATGTCGCGGGCGTGAGGTCGACTGGGCTCTGGCTCAACTGCTTCGGCGACGTGAGGGGCGGCGAGTGACGGGCACCGTCGACACTCCGGTGGGAGGAATCCCCCGCGCCATTACGTCGACCGGCGGCAGGATCGCCGCCCTCGATCTGGCAGCGAGCACCGCTATGGCCGACAGTGCCGTCGAGGGAGTGCTCCGCCCGCTCATGCCGGAGTTGCTCGCCTACTTCGCTCGCCGTGTCCGCCCGCTCGAGGACGCAGCGGACTGCCTCTCCGAGACGCTCCTCGTGCTCTGGCGGCGCAAGGCTGAGTTGCCGACGGAGACCGGTGCCCGGCGCGCATGGTGCTTCGGAGTCGCACGGGGAGTCCTCACCAACCAGAGGCGTGGTCGGGTGCGCCGCAGGGAGCTCGTCGATCGATTGAGAGGGGAACTGTCTCTTGTGCATCCGCCGGTACCGGCTGTCGCCTTTGAGGTTCGCGAGGCATTGGCGCGTCTGAGCGATCGGGACCGCGAACTCGTCACGCTCGTCGCGTGGGACGGCTTCGGAGTGGCCGAGGCGGGCGGCGTCCTCGGCCTCAAGCCGGGTGCCGCTCGCGCCCGCTACTCCCGCGCCCGGCGAAGGCTGCGCGAATTGCTCGGCTGACCTAATCGGCGGTCGGGGTGAGGAGGACGAGCGGGATCTCGCGTGCCGTGCGCTCCTGGTAGGCGGCGTAGCGGGGGTAGCGGGTCGTGACGCGCAGCCAGAGTTCGGCGCGTTCGGATGCCGTCGCGACGCGTGCGGTCATCGGGACGGCTGAGCGCCTTCTCACCCCGACGGTCACACTCGGGTTGTCTCGCAGGTTCAGGAACCATGCCGGATGCGTGTCGTCGCCGCCGCGCGACGCGACGACGAGGTAGCTGTCGCTGACCTGAATCGGCGAGGTGAGCAGCACTGTGCGCCTCTGGCCGGACTTTCGCCCCGTGGTCGTGAGTTCGAGCACGGGCATGCCGCGGAGCGCCCAGCCCAGCCGTCCACCGCTCAAGCGCTGCGCCATCCGGTTGATCGCGTTCATCGCCTTGAGCGTGCGGTTGCTGGGCACCTCCACCACGATACGCGCCGTCCCGTTTCAAGGAGTTTCTGGTCGGATGGCGCCAGGATGCCTGCAAGTCTGGGGCTGCGGCGGCAGAACTCCTTGAAACGGGTTGGGCACAGGCGCGATAGGGTTTCGGCATGGGCGCAGATCCGGACGAGGAAGCTCTGAGCTGGTCGGGCGAGACCGACCCGACGCATGTGGCGACGCCGGCCCGCGTGAAGACCGCAGCCGGTCGCGAGAAGGAGCCCAAGGCCGGGCTCAGCCCGATCCTGCTCATCGTCTTCGGCATCCTCGCCGGCGTGTACCTGCTCTACGCGGTCGGCTGGGGCATCCACGCCTTCACGCATTCGGTCCCGGTCGCGGGCGTGTTCCCGATCATCATGTACCAGCTCGGCGAGTTCCTCTCGATCGCGAGCCCGTTCCTGTGGGCCGGCGCCGTGTGGCTGCTGCTCAAGAAGCCCGTGTGGCGGCTCCTGTGGCTGTTCGCCGGAGTGCTGGTTCTGGCGCCGTGGCCCTTCATTCTGGGCGGATAGGGGACAGCGGATGACGAACGAGACGACCTCGGGCAAGACCGGCCCCGCAGTCCCCGGAAGCGTGACCGGGACCGCGAAGACGAACAGCGGGAAAGCGGAGGCCTCGGCCGCCCAGCCGGCTGCGGCACCCGCGAAGAAGAAGCTGCCGTGGTTCCGGCTCGCCGTCATCATCCTGTTCGCGCTCGTCTACGCCTGGGACCTGTTCGAGGCGATCTCGAACCTGTTCGGCGTCGCCGCCCAGATCACGAAGTACAACGAGAACGCGACGCTCATCGGGATCAACACGATCGCGATCCCCTGGGCGGTGCTCGTCGCGAACCTCCTGCTCCCGCTCATCGTGTTCGGGCTCGCGCTCCTGGTCTCCCGCAAGCGCAACGTCGGGGTTCTCGCGATCGTCCTGCTCGCCGGGCTCGGTGTCGTCGCGGCAGTGAGCCTGAGCCTTGCCGAGCTCGTCGGCGTCCTCACCTGATCCCGACGCGGACGATATCGATCGCCGGCGGGCGTCACACGCGCGGATGCGGCCGCCCGTTGCAGTAAAGTTGCAAGCGCCGTGCCCGTGTGCGCCGCGGCGGTCCCCCGGCATCCTCGACGAAGGAATCGATTCGTGGCGAAACCGATCGTGCTCATCGCAGAAGAGCTCTCTCCGGCGACGGTCGACGCCCTCGGGCCCGACTTCGACATCCGGAACGTCGACGGAACCGATCGAGCCGCCCTGCTGGCCGCCCTGCCCGAGGCGAGCGCCATCCTCATCCGTTCGGCGACCCACCTCGACGCCGAGGCCATCGCGGCCGGCAAGCAGCTCAAGGTCATCGCCCGCGCCGGGGTCGGCCTCGACAACGTCGACATCAAGACCGCGACCGAGGCCGGCGTCATGGTCGTCAACGCCCCGACGTCGAACGTCGTCCCGGCGGCCGAGCTCGCGATCGGCCACCTGCTCTCGCTCGCCCGCCACATCCCGGATGCCAACCGCTCCGCGAAGGCGGGGGAGTGGAGGCGCTCGGCGTTCACGGGCGCCGAGCTCTTCGAGAAGACCATCGGGATCATCGGACTCGGCCGCATCGGCACGCTCGTCGCCCAGCGGCTCGCCGGATTCGATGCGACGATCATCGCCTACGACCCCTACGTCACGCCCACCCGCGCGCAGCAGCTCGGCGTGCAGCTCGCGAGTCTCGACGAGGTCATGGCGCAGTCCGACTTCGTGACGATCCACATCCCTCGCACCGCCGAGACGACCGGTCTCATCGGCTCCGCCGAGTTCGCGAAGGCGAAGCCCTCCTTGCGCATCGTCAACTGCAGCCGCGGCGGCATCATCGACGAGGACGCCCTCGTCGAGGCGCTCTCCACGAGGCGGATCGCGGGCGCCGCCCTCGATGTCTTCGTGAACGAGCCGCCGGTCGGATCCCCATTGCTCTCGCTCGACAACATCGTGCTCACCCCGCACCTCGGGGCCTCCACGGAGGAGGCGCAGGAGAAGGCCGGCATCTCGGTCGCGCGCTCGGTGCGGCTCGCCCTCGACGGCGAGCTCGTGCCGGATGCCGTCAACGTCGCGGGCGGCGTCATCAACCCGACGGTGAGGCCGGGCATCCCGCTCATGGAGAAGCTCGGCCAGGTCTTCAGCGGCCTCGCCGACAGCCCGGTCACGAGCATCGACGTCGAGGTGCGCGGGGAGATCGTCGAGTTCGACGTCAACGTGCTCAAGCTCGCCGCCCTCAAGGGCTACTTCACGAACATCGTGAGCGAGTCCGTCTCCTACGTCAACGCCCCGCTCCTCGCGGAGCAGCGCGGCATCCCGGTGCGACTCGTGACCGACCCGGTGAGCGACGAGTACCGCAACCTGCTGACGATCCGCGGCGGCCTCGCCGACGGCGCCGAGATCTCGGTGTCGGGGACTCTCACCGGCCAGAAGCAGACCGAGAAGATCGTCGGCATCAACGGCTATGACGTCGAGGTCCCGCTCGCCGACCACCTCATCGTCATGGTCTACACCGATCGCCCGGGCATCGTCGCGATCTTCGGCCGGGAGTTCGGCGACGCCGGCATCAACATCGCCGGCATGCAGGTGAGTCGCAAAGTCGCCGGTGGTCAGGCGCTCAGCGTGCTCACGGTCGACTCGCCGGTTCCGGATGGCCTGCTCGACACCGTGCGCGACGCGATCGAGGCCGATCTGCTCCGCGAGATCGACATCACCGCGTAGGCGTGGATCAGACGAGCGGGTCGGAGTTCCCGCTGTCCGAGCGCGTCTCGTGCTCGGTGAGTCTTTCGCCCGTGCTGTCGACGTGGCGCACCGTCTCGACCGTCGAGCGCTTGCGCAGCACGAGCACGAGAGAGATGGCGAACACCACGACTCCGGCGCCCATGAGGATGTACCCGATGAGGTCGAGGTCGGCCCAGGCGACGTCGAAGTTGAGCGCGAACGTGACGATCGCGCCGATGACGAACAGAACGATTCCGGTTCCGATTCCCATGATGATGCGTCCTTCCCTTGGTGGTGCCTCACCTTCCCGGTAACGGATGTGCGTGGCCTGTACATCAGCCGTACGCGGCCTGTGCGAAGTGCTGGGAAGGTCTCCCGTGTCGAATGGGAGGAGGCCAAGGTGACCGAGGAACGGCACGGACATCCGCAGCTCGCGCGGGAGGCCGTCGCGAACGCACTCGCCGGCGAGCGCAACGGGGCGCTCACGCGTTACTTCGAGTCGGCGCTCGAGCGGTTCGACGCCGTCAGTCCGCCCACCCGCTGAGGAATGGCCGGCATCCGTGCCCGATAGGCTCGACCTCGTGAAGCGATCGTGCGCGACCCTCGCCATCCTCGCGCTGGGGTTCCTGCTCGGCACTCCGCTCGCGGCGGCCGCAGCGGCGCCGATCGTGCCCGCCGGCGTGCAGGACTTCGAGTTCGAGTCGTACTCGGCCGACTACTACCTCGGCCGCGACGCCGAGGGACACGCGACCCTGCGCACCGTCGAGACCTTCGTGGCCCGCTTCCCCGACTTCGACCAGAACCGCGGAATGATCCGCGCCATCCCGAACGACTACGACGGCGTGCCGCTGCGCACGAGCGTCGAGTCGGTCGTCGACGAGAACGGCGCACCGGTCCCCTACGAGCAGACGGTGAGCGGCGGCTTCACCGAGCTCGCGCTCGGCACCGACGACTTCGTGCACGGCCGCACGACCTACACGATCGCCTACACGCAGCAGAACGTCGTGCGCGCCTTCCCCGACACGGGCGACGACGAGCTCTACTGGGACACCAACGGCACCGGCTTCGTCCAGCCCTTCGGGTCGGTCTCCGCTCGCGTCCACGTCGACCCCGCGCTCACCGAGTACCTCACGGGCGACACGGCCTGCTACCACGGTGCGCAGGGCTCGACCGACAGGTGCGAGCTCACGCGCACCCCGGATGCCGCCGGCGACACGTTCGCGGCGACCGTGCGCGACCTCGGGCCGGGCGAGAACCTCACGGTCGTCGTCGCCTTCACGCTCGGGACCTTCGTGCAGGTGCCGCCCGAGGAGAGGCCGGACGACGGTTTCCCCGGCAGCGACAACCCCTTCTTCCCCATCCAGAGCGAGACCCCCTGGTGGGTGGACGTGGGCAGCATCGGGTCGTTGCTCCTCGTCGTGCTCGGCACGGCCTTCACGGTCGTCTGGCGGTTCGTGAGACCGCGCTCATCCAAGGGCAGCGGGATCATCGTCCCTCAGTACACCCCGCCCAAAGGCCTCAATCTGCTCGAGGCGTCCGAGCTCATCGGACGCCGGGGCAGCGGACTCCCCGCCCAGCTCGTGAGCTTCGCCGTGCGCGGCAAGCTGCGCATCCTCGACTACCCGGTCACCGCGAGCGGCGCCCGGTACACGCTCCAGCTCCTCGACCTCGACGGACTGGATGCGACCGAGCTCGACCTCATGAAGGCGATCTTCGGCGACAGCGCGATCGACCACCTCGCCCGTCTCCAGACGAGCGGCGTCCTGGACGCCGCGACGATGGGCATGATCGCCTCCTTCTTCGGCGGTGAGACGGCACTGCAGGACGCCGCCCTTCCGCGGATCGGCGCGATCCAGGAGGTCGGCGTCGTCGACGACCAGGCGGCTTCGGCGATCGCGGCGGTGCGCTCCGAGGTGCGCCGCTCGGTGACCGCTCGCGGGTGGCTGCAGAAGCGCACCCCCCTGGTCGGCATCCTCGCCGCCCTCGTCATGTTCATCATGTGCTTCGTCACCATGGGATTCTTCGTGATCTCGACGCTCTTCCTCACCATCAACCCCTGGGGCATGGTCGGGTTCATGCTCGCGCTCCTCGGCTGCTTCGTGTGCGTCGGCTTCGCCTACCGGCCGCCCGTGCCCACCGCGGAGGGCGCCGTGCACCGGGACTACCTGCTGGGAGTCCGCGACTACCTCACGCTCGCCGAAGAGGACCGGTTCCGGATGCTGCAGAGCCCCGAGGGCGCCGAGCGCGTGCGCGCGGAGGGTCTCGACATCCGGCAGCCCGCGCAGCGGGTCAAGCTCTACGAGAAGCTCCTGCCCTTCGCCGTGCTGTGGGGCGTGGAGCGGGACTGGGCGAAGGAGCTCACGATCCTCTACGGCGCGGACGCCCCCGACTGGTTCGTCTCGGCCGGCGCCTTCGACGCGGGCGCGTTCTCGAGCGCGCTCGGCTCGATCGCGACGACGACGATCGCACGGCAGACCGTGAGCGCATCCTCGTCCGGCGGGTCCTCCTGGTCGGGCAGCGGCGGCGGGAGCTTCTCGGGCGGCTCCTCGGGCGGCGGCTTCTCCGGCGGTGGCGGCGGTGGCGGGGGCGGCGGAGGCCGCTGACCGTCGCGGTACGCTGGAATCCCAGCATCGGAGCATCCAGAACCGCAGCACCGCAAGGAGGTCGCATGTCGCGCACGCTCGATCTCGCCGTGATCGCGGGAGACGGGATCGGCCCCGAGGTCATCGCGCAAGGCCTCAAGGTGCTGCGCGCGGCGGTGCCCGCCGACACGACCGTCACGACGACCGAGTACCCCTTCGGCGCCGGGCACTATCTCGAGACCGGCACGATCCTGGGGGACGACGACCTCGAGGCGATCCGGGGCCACGACGCGATCCTGCTCGGCGCGGTCGGCGGCGACCCCCGCGACCCGCGGCTGGCGGGCGGCATCATCGAGCGCGGGCTCCTCCTCAAGCTGCGCTTCGCGTTCGACCACTATGTCAACCTGCGGCCCACGGTCATCCTCCCCGGCGTCGAGAGCCCGCTGCGCGACCCGGGCCCGGTGGACTTCGTCGTCGTGCGGGAGGGCACCGAGGGGCCGTACGCGGGGACCGGGGGAAGCATCCGCACCGGCACACCGCACGAGATCGCGAGCGAGGTGAGCGTCAACACGGCCTTCGGCGTCGAGCGCGTCGTGCGGTTCGCCTTCGCCCAGGCCGAGGCGCGGCGCGGGAAGCTCACCCTCGTGCACAAGACCAACGTCATGACCTACGCCGGCTCGCTCTGGCAGCGCACGGTCGACGCCGTGGCGGCCGGGCATCCGGACGTCGAGGTCGGCTACCAGCACGTCGACGCCGCGACCATACATCTCGTCACGAATCCGAGTAGATTCGACGTGATCGTCACCGACAACCTCTTCGGGGACATCATCACCGACCTGGCCGCCGCGATCAGCGGGGGCATCGGACTGGCGGCGTCGGGCAACATCAACCCGGACGGCGCCTATCCCAGCATGTTCGAGCCCGTACACGGCTCCGCTCCGGACATCGCCGGCAGGCAACTGGCCGATCCGACCGCCGCGATCCTCTCCGTGGCCCTCCTGCTCGCACAGCAGGGCTACCCCGAGGTCGCCGAGCGGGTGACGGCGGCCGTGACCGCGGATCTCGCCGGTCGCGGCGCCGCCGACCGCTCGACGCGCGAGATCGGCGACGCGATCGCCGGCCTGCTCACGAACCACGACACGAAGGACCCATCATGACGATCGCCGCCGACTCAGAGACCTCGACCGACCTCGACTGGTCGGTCACCCGCAACCTCGTCCCGAGGAGCCCGCAGGAGCGGGCAGAGATCCTCGCCGATCCCGGGTTCGGCAAGCACTTCACGGACCACATGGTCGACATCTGCTGGTCGGTGGGCGGCGGGTGGCACCGGCCGCGCGTGCAGCCCTACGGTCCGATCTCCCTCGACCCATCCGCGGCCGTGCTGCACTACGGCCAGGAGATCTTCGAGGGGCTCAAGGCCTACCGCCACGAGGACGGCTCGATCTGGACCTTCCGCCCCGAGGCGAACGCCGGCCGGATGCAGCGCTCGGCCCGCCGCCTCGCCCTCCCCGAGCTGCCCCTCGAATACTTCGTCGACTCGCTGCGCCAGCTCATCGCCGTGGACGCCGACTGGGTGCCCACGGCGCCGGAGACGAGCCTGTACCTGCGGCCGTTCATGTTCGCCAAGGAGGCCTTCCTCGGAGTCCGCCCGGCCGAGAAGGTCGCCTACTACGTCATCGGGAGTCCGGCCGGCGCCTACTTCCACGGCGGCGTCGCCCCGGTGTCGATCTGGCTCTCGACGACCTACGCGCGCGCGGGCAAGGGCGGCACGGGCGCCGCGAAGACGGGGGGCAACTACGCCTCGTCGCTCGTCGCGCAGGCCGAGGCGGCCGAGAACGGCTGCGCCCAGGTCATGTTCCTCGACTCCGCGGAGGGGAAGTATCTCGAGGAGCTCGGCGGCATGAACATCGTGCTGGTCTACCGGGACGGAACGCTCGTGACGCCGGAGTCGGACAGCATCCTCGAGGGGATCACGCGCGACTCGATCCTGCAGCTCGCCCGCGACCGCGGTCACACGGTCGAGGAGCGCCGGGTCACGATCGACGAGTGGCGCGAGGGGGCGGCATCCGGCGACATCGTCGAGGTCTTCGCGTGCGGCACCGCGGCGGTCGTGACGCCCATCGCCGAGCTCAAGGCCGCCGAGTTCACGATCGGATCGGCGGATGCCCCGGCCGGCGAGCTGACGATGTCGCTCCGGCAGGAGCTCACCGACATCCAGTACGGGCGGGCGGAGGACCGGCACGGCTGGTTGACGCGACTCGACACGGTCCGTCCGGAGCGCGGATAGGCTCGAATACGTGAGAATCGCGCGTTTCAGCACGTCCGGCGAGGACCCCCGCTACGGCATCGTGGACGACGAGGAGCTCGTCGTGCTCGCCGGCGACCCCCTGTTCAGCGGGTTCGAGACGACGGGGGAGCGCATCCCGCTCGCCGACGCGAGACTGCTCGCGCCGGTCATCCCGCGCTCGAAGGTCGTCTGCGTCGGCATGAACTATGCGGCGCACAAGGCGGAGCTGCACGCCGACACCCCGAACAACCCGCTCATCTTCCTCAAGCCCAACACCGCCGTCGTCGGGCCGGGCGACACCATCCAGATCCCGCCGGTCGACGGCCGCATCGTGCACGAGGGCGAGCTCGCGATCGTCATCGGGAAGGTCGCCAAGCTCGTCAAGGCGGAGGACTACGCCGACTACGTCTTCGGCTACACGATCGCCAACGACATCTCCGCGCGCGACGTCATGTTCGCGGACGGGCAGTGGGCGAGGGCCAAGGGCTACGACACGTTCTGCCCGTTGGGCCCGTGGATCGAGACCGAGCTCGACATCTCGAACCTGGAGATCCAGACCTACGTCGACGGGGAGCCGCGACGGCACGGCAACACCGGTGACATGCTCTACACGGTGCCCGAGATCCTCGAGTTCGCCTCGAGCGTGTGGACGCTCCTGCCCGGCGACGTCATCTGCACCGGCACGCCGGCCGGTCTCGGCGGCTTCACCGACGGCCAGACCGTCGACATCACGATCGAGGGCATCGGAACGCTCTCCAACCCGGCGCGCAACCGTAGCTGACGCGACGATGCGGGTCTCTGTTCGCGATGCGGCTGTTCGAACCACCGCATCGCGAGCGAACCACCGCATCGCCCCGAGGTACCGCTGGCTGAGTAGCCGGGCATCGCCCGGCGTATCGATACCGGGCCTGCGATGTTCCGGGGAGACCTGATGACCCTCCGCGCGCGAATCGTCCCGCTCCTCCCGGGGCTGGCCGCCGCTGCCGTCGCAGTGGTGGTCGCCTTCATGGTGCACGCGCTCGCGCCCGCGGTGCCGCTGCTCACGGCATCCGTCGCCCTGGGCATCCTCGTCGCCCAGCTGCCGTTCGCGCGGCGCCGGCTCGACGGGCCGCTCGCGCCCGGCCTGCACTTCGCCGCGAAGACGCTCATGCGGGCGGGCATCGTGCTGCTCGGGCTCAAGCTGAGCCTCGGCGACATCGGGCGGCTCGGCTGGCTCGCGATCCTCGTGATCGTGGTTCTCGTCGCCGCGGCCTTCTTCGGGACTTGGTGGCTGGGGCGGCTGTTCCGCCTGCCCGGCGACCAGCCTCTGCTCGTGGCGGCGGGGTTCGCGATCTGCGGCGCGTCCGCGATCGGGGCGATGAGCTCGGTCACCGGGAGCCGACGCGAGGAGCAGGCCACCCCGGTCGCGCTCGTGACCCTGTGCGGCACGCTGGCGATCGCCGTGCTGCCGTTGCTGCAGGCGCCGCTCGGGCTCACGAACCTCGAGTTCGGGCACTGGGTCGGGGCGGGCGTGCACGACGTCGGACAGGTCGTCGCCACGGCCCAGATCGCCGGTCCCGCCGCGCTTGCGATCGCGGTCGTCGTGAAGCTCACCCGGGTGCTCATGCTCGCGCCCATGGTGGCCGGCGCGTCGCTCGTGGTGCGGCGCCGGGCGCTCGGCGCATCCGCCTCCGGCGTGAACGAAAACGAAGGAGAAGCGCGTCGTCCGGCCATCGTCCCGCTCTTCGTGGCCGGATTCCTGGCGGCGGTGCTGCTGAACTCCTTCGGTTTCGTTCCGCCCCCGGTGCTGGCCGGGGCGGATGCCGTGCAGACCGTGCTGCTCGCCGCGGCTCTCTTCGGTCTCGGCTCGGCCGTTCGCCTCGGGACCCTGGTGCGAACCGGCGGCCGCGCCCTCGCCGTCGGCGGGCTCGCCTGGCTGCTCGTCGCGGCACTGGCGTTCGCCGCCGTCCGTCTCGGGTGACTGCGTGGCATCACGACTGCCCCGCGTGAACGAAAACGAAGGAGCTCGGGCCGGCAACGGCATCCGGGGCCACGTTCCGGTCGATTCGCGCCGGATCTCCTTCGTTTTCGTTCAGCTCGGATTGCAGTAGAGGGTATGGCAAGGTAGCGTGTTGTGCATGATAGTGGATGCCGGGGCACAACTGCGCAAGGGCGTGGTCGAATACTGCGTGCTCGGCCTGCTCGCGCGCGAGCCGATGTACGGCTGGCAGCTCTCCGAGACGCTGACCGGGCGTGGTCTCATCGCGAGCATCGGCACGCTCTACCCGATGCTGTCCCGGCTGCGCACCCAGGGGCTCGTGAGCAGCTTCGACCGGGCATCCGACTCCGGGCCGGCGCGCAAGTACTACCGCCTCACCGATGCCGGAACGGCCGAGCTCGACGCGTTCCGCGCGCAGTGGGCGCCGTTCAGCACCACCGTCGACGAGTTCATCGGAAGGGACAGCACATCATGAGCCAGCGAACCCAGCCGCAGGTCGTGCGCAACTACCTGGCCGAGCTCGAGTCGGCGCTCGCGGGCGTGCCGGCGGATGTCGCCCGCGACATCCTGGACGGCGTCGCCGAAGAGCTCGCCGGCCTCGACTCCGCCGCCGCGGCCACGCGCATCGAGGAGCTCGGCGACCCCGTCTTCATCGCCGCCGAAGCGCGCGCGGAGAGCCGCGCCGGCGTGGTGACGACTCTGCGTGCTGCAACCCCCACGGGCGATCCGCGCTGGTACATCGTGGTCGCGAGCCTACTGGTGGCGATCGGCGGCATCATCCTTCCCCTCCTGGGCTGGGTCTTCGGGATTGCGTTGGTGTGGATGTCGAAGACTTGGCGCAGGTGGGAGAAATGGGTAGGAACGCTCGCCGCTCCCCTTGTCGCAGCGCCGACGGTGCTCGTCGTGCACTGGATCGCCACGAGCGGCCCCGGGCCGAACGACGAGATGGGGAGCATCCCGGTCGATCCGATTCTTCCGGCCGGGTATGACACCTGGTGGGCCGGCATGGTGCTACTCGTGCTCCTGAACGTCGTGGTCGCTCTCTGGCTGCTCTGGCGTGGGTTGCGAAGGGCCCGCTGAAGCCTCGCAGACTCAAGCGGGAACGATGACCTCGAGCCCGTCGAACCGGCGGAAGTCGCGGTCGAAGCTCGCGACCGGCACCGCGTAGGCACGAGCGATCGAGGCGAGGTAGGCATCCGGGACCAGATTGCCCCAGGCGTCGGAGTCCAGCACGACCTCCCGGAACGTCGAGATCCCTTCGGGGAGCCCGGGGATGCTCGCATACGAGGGTGCGGAGCACACCGCGTCCACGAATTCGAAGGCCTCGGCAGGGGTAGACGGCACCTCGAAGATGTGGGCATTCGTTACGAGCCGCACGAAACCGACCCAGACGAAGTCGGGGACGAGGATGCCGGTGTCGGCCTCGAGCGTCGCCTCGAACCACGGTCGGGCGGCCCCGTGATGCGCGTGGTCGGCACGGAACGCCGCGAGCAGCACATTGACGTCGAGAACGATCATGCGAGGTCGCCGGTCGCGTCGAGAGCGTCGTGGATCGCACGGTTCGAGGAGGGGTCGATCCCCGGTCGCATCCCCGTGCCGCGCGTGAAGACGGGAAGCTCCCGGATGCTCGTAGCCGGTTCGGGTGCGACGAGATCCCGCCGGACCGCGGACTCCACGTATTGCCCGAGGGTCTGGCCACGTCGACGTGCCACCTTCTTCGCCCGTTCGAGCAGCCTGTCATCGATGGAGAGGGTGGTGCGCATGATGTTCATCTTAACGCATCACCTGCATCACGGATCGAAGAAGGGCGACCTTTGCACTCGCCTAGAATTGCAGCGATGACCGCCACCTTCACGACCGCGACCGGCTCCGACATCCGGGTGCGGTTCTGCCCCTCGCCGACCGGCACGCCGCACGTCGGGCTCATCCGCACGGCACTGTTCAACTGGGCCTACGCCCGGCACACCGGCGGCAAGCTCATCTTCCGCATCGAGGACACGGATGCCGCCCGCGACAGCGAGGAGAGCTACGAGCAGCTGCTCGACGGGCTCTCCTGGCTGCACATCGACTGGGACGAGGGCGAGGGGGTCGGCGGTCCCCACGGGCCGTACCGGCAGTCCCAGCGCGGCGACATCTACGCCGGCGTGATCGAGAGGCTGCGCACCTCCGGCCACCTCTACGAGAGCTTCGTGACGCCCGAGGAGATGGAGGCCCGCAACAGGGCGAACGGCCGCGACCCCCAGCAGGGCTACGACAACTTCGAGCGCGAGCTGACCGACCAGCAGCGCGCCGCCTACCGCGCCGAGGGCCGCGAGCCCGCGCTGCGCCTGCGCGTGCCGGACACCGACCTGAGCTTCGACGATCTCGTGCGCGGGGAGATCACCTTTCCGGCCGGGAGCTTCACCGACTTCGTCGTCGTGCGGCCGAACGGCACGCCGCTCTACACCTTCGTCAACCCGGTCGACGATGCGCTCATGGGGGTGACCCACGTGCTGCGCGGCGAGGACATCCTCTCGAGCACGCCGCGCCAGATCGCGCTCTACCATGCGCTCATCGAGCTCGGCATCGCGACGGCGATCCCGCGCTTCGGACACCTGCCCTACGTCATGGGCGAGGGCAACAGGAAGCTCTCCAAGCGCGACCCCGAGTCGAGCCTGTTCCACCACCGCGAGCGCGGCTTCGTCCCCGAGGGCCTCATCAACTACCTGGCCCTCCTCGGCTGGTCGCTGAGTGCCGACCGCGACGTGTTCACGATCGACGAGATGGTCGCGGCCTTCGACGTCGCCGACGTGAACCCCAACCCGGCCCGGTTCGACCTCAAGAAGGCCGAGTCGATCAACGGCGACCACATCCGGATGCTCGACGTCGACGACTTCGCCGAACGGATGCTGCCGTACCTCGGCGACCTCGTCACGACGGAGGCCGACCGCGCCCTGCTTCATCGCGCCGCCCCGCTCGTGCAGGAGCGCATGCAGCTTCTCGGCGAGGCGCCGGGTCTCCTCGCCTTCCTCTTCACCCCCGACGACGCCCTCGAGTTCGACGACGACGCCCTGCCGGGCGAGGGCGGCCCCGCGGTTCTCGCCGTCGCGACGCGTGCGCTCGCGGCGCTCGACGACTGGACGCCGCTCGCCATCGAGGCCGCCCTGCGCGGGGCGCTCGTGGACGGGCTCGGCCTCAAGCCGCGCCTCGCCTTCGGCCCTCTGCGCACGGCGATCTCGGGCCGCCGCATCAGCCCTCCGCTCTTCGAGTCGATGGAGCTGCTCGGCAGGGACTCGACTCTCGCCAGGATCGCGAGGCTGGCGGAGCGGCTGTGAGCCGGGCGGCGTCGTGACCGAGCTGCCATCCGAGATCGACGTCATCGTCATCGGAGCTGGCCCGGCCGGGCTCTCCGCGGCGCTCAACCTCGCCCGGTCGCGTCACCGGGTGCTCGTGTTCGACGCGAACCGGCCGCGGAACGCGGCGACGCTCGAATCGCACGGCTTTCTCACCCGTGAGGGCATCTCTCCCCTCGAGCTGCGCAGGCTCGGCCTCGCCGAGCTGAGGGCCTACCCGGACACCTGGTTCCAGCGGTCCCGCGTCGAGGACGTGTCCCGTGCGGCGGGTGGCTTCGCGGTGACCGCGCACGACCACGATCCAGTCGTGGCGCGCATCCTCGTGATCGCCTCGGGCCTCACCGAGGTGTTGCCGGCGCTGCCGAGCATCCGGCTCTTCTACGGCACGAGCCTGCACTCCTGCCTCGTGTGCGACGGCTACGAGAAGCGCGACCGGCCGCTCGCGCTGATCGGCGAGACGGACGACCTCGCCGAGCGCGCCGTGCTCCTCTCGCGGTGGAGCCGCGACCTCGTGGTGTTCACGAACGGCGTGGGGATCGTGAGCGCGGGAGACGAGGCGGTGCTCGCCGGGCGCGGCATCCGGGTCGAGCGACGCCGGGTCGCGGATGTCGTGGGCGACCGCTCCGGGATGACCGGCGTCGAGCTCGTGGACGGCGAGGTCATCGCGCGGGTGGGAGGCTTCCTCCGGCCCCGCTACGAGTCGAGTCTCGGCTACGCGGCGGAACTGGGTCTGCGGCGGACGCCCGAGGGCTACCTCGAGGTCGACGGCTACGGCCGCACCTCGGTGCCCTGGGTCTATGCGGCGGGAGACGTGACGCCACCCGGACCCAAGCAGCTCATCATCGCCGCCGGTGCCGGCGCCATGGTCGCCGGCGGCATCAACCGGGACGAGTTACTCGGCCCGCCCCCGCTCCCCGATACGCTAAAGTAGACAGTCGGCCCCGGCCTCGGTCGGAACCGGTGGGGTATGGTGTAATTGGCAACACGGCTGATTCTGGTTCAGTTGTTCTTGGTTCGAGTCCAGGTACCCCAGCAGTGAACACCCGAGTCGATATCTCGACCGCGGGGCCGGCCCACCGCTACGATCGGTTCCACAGGGGGCGCACCGGGCGGTCCCGATCTCGGGAATGAGCCAGTCGTGAAGATCCTGTTCGCCGCCTTTCGCATCCTCGCCGGCATCGCCATCGTCGTGGCCATCGTCGGCCAGTTCCTGAAGAGCTCCTCGCTCACGACGGTCAACCCCTTCAACTTCTTCGGCTACTTCACGATCCAGAGCAACATCATCGCCGCGGTCGCCTTCTTCGCCTCGGCGGCCTTCATCCTCGCGAGGAGGGCGCAGCCCTCCTGGGTGATCTACCTCCGGGCGCTCGCGACGGTCGTCATGGCGATCGTCGGCATCGTCTACAACACGCTGCTCGCCGACCAGAACCTCGAGGGGTCGTTCAACCTCCCATGGTCGAACGACATCCTCCACATCTGGATCCCGCTCTACGCCGTTCTCGACTGGCTGCTCTTCGGCGACCGTAAAGACCTGCCGTTCTCGAAGCTCTGGTACATGCTCATCTACCCGATCGTGTGGCTCGGCGTCATCCTCGTGCGCGGGGCGACCGACGGCTGGGTGCCCTACCCGTTCCTCGACCCGGCAACCGGCTACGGCAAGGTCGCCGTCTACTGCATCGTCATCGCGGCCGTCACGATCCTGTTCGGCTACGGGGCCTACGCGCTCTCGCGGGTGCGCATCCTGCGTGCCGAGGCCGAACCGAGGTAGCCGGGGCCTCAGGCGTCGCTCGGAAGGCGCTCCTCGACGAGCACCTGGGCGAGCGCGTGATGCGCGATCCCCAGCAGGGGAGAGCCGGATGCCGATCCCTCGAGCATCGCCGAGGCGAGCACGAGCGCCCAGCCCCGCGCGCGCTCCCAGGTGTGCCGGTCGTACTCCGCCGCGGCGTCGACCCGGGTGCGGAAGCCGGCCCGCTCGTCCGCATCGAACGCCAGCCAGGCCACGGCCAGATCCGTCGCCGGATCCCCGCCGCAGAGGTCCCCGAAGTCGATCACGGCGCTCAGACCCCCGGTGGCGTCGAGCACGAGGTTCATCGGATGCAGATCGCCGTGTAGCCAGAGCGGCGGTCCGGCCCAGCCGGGGAGGGCGACGAGGCGCTCCCAGAGCGCGGCGAGCTCCCCGGATCGGGGCAGGAGGCCGTGTTCGAACCGCCTCCGCACCGCCTCGTCCCGCCGTGCCAGGGGAACGCCGCGTACCGGGTTGACCGGGGCGTCGCCAGGGGCGGGCACGTGCAGCTGACAGACGAAGTGGGCGAGGTCGGCGGCGAGACGCTCGTGCTGGTCTCGGCTCGCGCTCGCGAAGACCGTCCCATCGAACCAGGGAACGATGCTCCAGCGCCACGGGAAGCCCTCATCCGGATGCCCGATGCGCACGGGCACGGGCACGCGGACATCGAGCCGGGGCGCAAGCTCGGGGAGCCAGCGCTGCTCATGGGCGGTGAGCCCTGCCGCAGCCTCGCGCCGGGGGAGGCGCACGAGAAGGTCGTCGCCCAGCCGGAAGAGCGCGTTGTCCCAGCCGTTGTCGAGGAAGGAGACCTCACCGGCGAGATCCGGGTGCTGGGCCGCGACGAGCCGTCGCACCAGGGCGATGTCGATGTCGATGTCGGCTTCCATGATCGGGGTCGGAGGTCGTGCGGCTCGACGCGGTGCGGCTAGAGGTCGATCGACTCACCGGGCTCGAGGGGGAAGAACTCCCCGCCGCCCGCCTCGGTGGCGAGCTCGATGCGCGCGTTCGACATGGCCTTGCCGGCCGCCGAGAGCACCATCTCGTGCACCGCGAAGCTGCGCTTCGGCGCCACGGCGGTCACGTAGTCCATGACCTCGCCGATCTTGAGCCATGGCGCCCCCGCGGGGACGGCGAGCGTCGGCACCTCGACTCCCTCGGGGATCGTGAAGGAGTCGCCCGCGTAGTAGAGCTCGTCGTCGATGAGCACCCCGACGTTGTCGACGACCGGGATCGAGAAGTGGATGACGGCGTGCTCGCCGCCGAAGAAGCGCAGGGAGAACGGCTCGACCTCGATGGCGTCGCCGCCCTTGACGACCTCGACGTCGAAGCCGGATGCCGCCGTTGCTACGCCCGCCGGCCCGAGGATGCGCGCATCCGGGTTGCGGTCGAGGATGCGCTCGAGCTGGTCCGCGGTCCAGTGGTCCTGATGCTCGTGGGTGATGACGATCGCGACGACGTTGCTCATGCCGACCAGAAGCGTGGTGAAGGATCCCGGATCGACGATCAGGTTCTTGCCGGCGTTCTCGATGACGAGGCAGGAGTGCTCTTGCTTGATGACCTTCATCGGTCCAGCCTATTGCGGTCGTCCGGCGATCAATACCCCTAGGGGGTATGATGGGCATCATGATAGCCGACCTGAAGAAGCGGGCGCTGCACCGCAGCAGCATCCTCGAGGGCCAGATGCGCGGCCTCGGGAAGATGATCGAGAACGAGGACTACTGCATGGACATCATCACGCAGTCCCTCGCCATCCAGAAGTCGCTGCGGAGCCTGAACAAGCTCCTCGTCGAGAACCACCTTCGCACGCACGTGAGCGAGATGTTCGCGGCCGGCGGCGACGAGCAGGAGCACGCCGTCGCCGAGCTGCTCAAGGTGTACGAGCTCAACAACATCCGGGGAGAGTGACCATGCACGACCACGACCACCATCACGATTCGACCCACTCCCTGTCCTCTCCGGTCGAGCCCGCCGAGAGCCATCATGACCATCACGGTGCGCATGACCACGGTGCGCATGACCACGGTGCGCACGACCACAGTGCGCACGACCCGGCCCAGTTCCGCCGCAAGTTCTGGCTGAGCCTCCTCCTCACGATCCCCACGCTCGTCTTCTCGCATGGCCTGCAGGAGATCCTCGGGCTGACCGGCCCGCGCTTCCCGGGCAGCGAGTACATCCCCGCCGTCTTCGGGCTCGCGATCTTCGTCTACGGCGGCTGGGTCTTCATCGCCGGCGCCGTCTCCGAGCTCCGGATGCGCAAGCCCGGCATGATGACGCTCATCTCCCTCGCGATCGTCGTCGCGCTCGTCTACTCCCTTGCCGTCACGTTCGGGCTTCCCGGCATGGACTTCTGGTGGGAGCTCGCGACCCTGATCACGATCATGCTCCTCGGGCACTGGATCGAGATGTCCGCGGTCATGGGCGCCCAGGATGCGCTCGGCGAGCTCGCGAAGCTCATCCCCGACGAGGCCGAGCTCGTGCACGGCGACCACACCATGCCCGTCGCGGTCTCGAGCCTCTCGCTCGGCGACCGGGTGATCGTGCGGCCGGGGGCGCGGGTGCCCGTCGACGGTGTCGTCGTCGAGGGCGAGTCCGACGTCGACGAGGCCCTGCTCACCGGGGAGTCGGCCGCTGTCGACAAGGCGAAAGGGTCATCCGTCGTCGCCGGGAGCATCAACGGCAGCGGCTCGCTCACCGTGCGGGTCGACCGGGTCGGTGGCGACACGGCCCTCGCCGGCATCATGCGGATGGTCGCGGACGCCCAGGCGAGCAAGTCCGGCGTGCAGGTGCTCGCCGATCGCGCCGCGGCCTGGCTCTTCTACCTCGCGATCGCGGCCGCCCTCGTGACCCTCGCCGTGTGGGTGCTCCTGCGCCCGGAGGAGCCGAGCTTCGTGCTCGAGCGCGTCGTCACGGTCCTCATCATCGCGTGCCCGCACGCGCTCGGGCTCGCGATCCCGCTCGTCGCCCAGATCTCGACGGCGATCGGGGCGAAGAACGGCCTGCTCGTGCGCGACCGGAGCTCGCTCGAGGAGGCGCGCAGAGTGGAGGTCGTGCTCTTCGACAAGACCGGGACCCTCACCCGTGGGGAGCAGGGAGTCACGGAGGTCGTCGCCGCCGACGGGGACTTCGACCGGCTGATCGCGCTCGCCGCCGCCGTCGAGGCGAAGGCGGAGCATCCGATCGGCCGGGCGATCGTCGCCGAGGCGAAGGAGCGTCGGCTCACCCTCGAACGCGTCTCGAAGTTCGCCGCGCTCGCCGGACGCGGGGCGCAGGCCTCGGTCGCGGGCCGCGTCGTGACGGTCGCTAGCCGACGGGTGGTCAACGAGCGCGGCCTGCTCATGCCCGCCTCGCTCGTGCATGCTTCGCGCGAGGCCGCGGATGCCGGCAAGACGGTCGTGTACGTCACGGACGACGACGCCGTGCTCGGCATGATCGCGCTCGCCGACCTCGTGCGGGAGGAGTCCGCCGAGGCTGTCTCCGCGCTGCGCAAGCGCGGCATCCGGGTCGCCATGCTCACCGGCGACTCGCACGAGGTCGCCGCGTCGGTGGCGGGGCAGCTCGGCATCGACGAGGTCTTCGCGGAGGTGCTGCCCGGGCAGAAGGCCGACGTCGTCGGGCAGCTCCAGAGCGGGGGGACGGTCGTCGCGATGGTCGGCGACGGCGTCAACGACGCCCCGGCGCTCGCACGGGCCGACATCGGCATCGCGATCGGCGCGGGAACCGACGTCGCGATCGAGTCGGCCGGGATCGTGCTCGCCTCGAGCGACCCCCGCGGCGTGGCCAAGGCGCTCACGCTGTCCCGAGCGACCTACACCAAGATGCAGCAGAACCTGTTCTGGGCGACCGGGTACAACGTGGTCGCGATCCCGCTCGCGGCCGGCGTGCTCGCCGGGGCCGGCATCCTGCTCTCGCCCGCCGTGGGCGCCGTGCTCATGTCGGTCTCGACGATCGTCGTCGCGCTCAACGCGCAACTGCTGCGCCGCCTCCGCCTGCGCTGACCCGAAACCCGCCATAATCGGGGGATGACGACGACGAAGCCGCAGCGCATCGTCGTCGCCATCAACCCGCAGGCCTCGTTCGGGAGGAGCCGCGCGGTCGGCCCCGCCGTCGTGCACACGCTTCGGGCCGCGGGGCACGGGGTCACGAGCCTCACCGAGCCCGACTTCGAGCAGCTTCGCGAGGCCGCATCCGCCGCCCTCCAGGCGAAACAGGATGCCCTCGTCGTCGTGGGCGGGGACGGCATGGTCAACCTCGGCGTCAACCTCGTCGCCGGCACCCGCGTCCCCCTCGGCATCGTGCCGTCCGGGACCGGCAATGACATGTCCCGCGGCCTGGGCATCCCGGTCGGCGACACGGAGGCGGCCGTCGGAGTGCTCCTCGAGGCGCTCGGCCGGCCGCCGCGCACGATCGACGCCGGGCACGTCACCCACGGCGACGGCTCCACGAGCTGGTACGCCTGCGTGCTCTCCGCCGGCTTCGACGCGATCGTCAACGAGCGCGCGAACCTCATGCGCTGGCCGCGCGGCCGCCAGCGCTACAACCTCGCGCTCCTGCGCGAGCTCGCCGCGCTCAAGCCGATCAGCTACCGCCTCGAACTCGACGGCATCTCGAGCGAGACGGATGCCGTGCTCGTCGCGGTCGCCAACAACACCTCGCTCGGCGGCGGCATGCTCGTGACGCCGGATGCCGTGCTCGACGACGGCCTCCTCGACGTCTTCGTCGTCCAGCCGCTCTCGCGCACGGCGTTCCTGCGGATCTTCCCGCGCGTGTTCAAGGGCACCCACGTGACCGACCCGCGCGTGTCGATCAGCCGCGCCCGACGCATCCGGATCGACGCCGCCGGGGTCGATGGCGCCGGCATCGTCGCCTACGCGGACGGCGAGCGGGTCGCCGCGCTCCCGATCGAGGTCGAGGTCAGGCCAGGCGCGCTCAGGGTGTTGGCGCCGACTCGGTAGCCGTCTGGTCCGGATCGCTGGAGATGCACGAGTAGAGCTGGTCGGAGTCTGCCTCGTCGGACTCGGGGAAGACGAGGAACTCCTGCTTCGGCTTCGTCTCGCCCTTCGTGGCCGCCTTGAAGGCCGCGAAGGTGTCGGCGCAGGCCGCCGAGACCGCGTTCTGCAGGGAGCCGGCGGAGGAGATGTCGCCCGTCGTGAGCGTTCCTTGGCCGATCACGAGGTAGTCGTGCTCGAGCGAGCACGGCATGACCGTGACCTCGGCGACGATGCCGCCGTCGGCCGAATTGAAGGTGAAGCAGTCACCGTCGTGGAGGTCCCTCGCCGAGATCGTCGTGCTCTCGGTTACCCGGCCGTCATCGCCGCGCGGCGGCCCCGGGTTCAGGAGCGAGCATCCGCTCATCATGATCGCGATGCCGAGTACGGCGGCCCCGGCGGGCAGCGTTCGTCTGCGCATTTCTTCCCCTCTGCTGTGTCGGCGGCCCGGCGGTTTTTGCCGGGTCACGCACGTGTGGCATACTCTATGAGTTGTCCACTACGGCCCCATCGTATAGTGGCCTAGTACGCCGCCCTCTCACGGCGGTAACACCGGTTCGAATCCGGTTGGGGTCACATCGCTCATCGTTCGACACCGCAGGGTCCGCGTGCTGCACTCGCTGGCGCATCCGCTAGCATGGCGGAAGCGAAGGGGAGTATCCCTCTGCACCGCACCCGTCAGGACGGCCAGCAACGGCGCTGGTCCGGATGCGGTGGTGTCGTGAACGCACGGCGCGGGAGAGACTTTCGAGCCTCTGTCGACCCTTGACGAACGGATCCCGAGTGGAACTGTCCATCCCCGTCTGGTTCGAGGTCGGATCGCTCGTCGTCCTGACCCTCATCATCGTCGCCGATCTCGTCCTTGCCTACCGGCGGCCGCACATCCCGAGCGTGCGCGAGTCGGCGCTCTGGGTCGTCTTCTACGTCGCGCTCGCCCTGTGCTTCGCGGGGCTCCTCGTCTGGCTCGGCGATCTCGAGCACGCCGGCCAGTTCGTCGCCGGCTGGCTGACCGAGTACAGCCTGAGCATCGACAACCTGTTCGTCTTCCTCCTCATCATGGGACAGTTCTCGGTGCCGAGGAAGTACCAGCAGGAGATCCTCATGGTCGGCATCATCATCGCCCTCGTGCTGCGGGCGGCCTTCATCCTCGTCGGAGCTCAGCTCATCGAGAGCTTCTCCTGGATCTTCTACCTCTTCGGCGCATTCCTGCTCTACACCGCGTGGCAGCAGGCCTTCACCGGGTACGAGGACGAAGAGGAGACCGAGAGCCGCATCATCCGCTTCCTGCGGAAGCGCATCGCCATCACCGACGCCTTCGACGGGGGGAAGCTGCGGACGACGGTCGACGGGAAGCGGATGTTCACCCCCGTGCTCGTCGTGATCGTCGCCCTGGGCGCGACCGACCTGGTCTTCGCGCTCGACTCGATCCCGGCGATCTTCGGGATCACGCAGAACGCGTTCCTGGTCTTCTCGGCGAACGTCTTCGCGCTCATGGGCTTGCGGCAGCTGTACTTCCTGCTCGGCGACCTCATCGAGCGCCTCGTCTATCTCCACTACGGGATCGCATTCATCCTCGGCTTCATCGGCGTCAAGCTCGTGCTGCACGCCCTGCACGAGAACGAGGTGTTCTTC
>JBIQHP010000147.1:0-3263 GCA_044508495.1 Clavibacter sp. | reverse complement strand
TCAAGGGCAAGCAGGGCCGGTTCCGCCAGAACCTGCTCGGCAAGCGCGTCGACTACTCCGGCCGCTCGGTCATCGTCGTCGGCCCGCAGCTCAAGCTGCACCAGTGCGGCCTGCCCAAGCAGATGGCGCTCGAGCTGTTCAAGCCCTTCGTCATCAAGCGCCTCATCGACCTGAGCCACGCGCAGAACATCAAGAGCGCCAAGCGCATGGTCGAGCGCAGCCGCCCGCAGGTGTGGGACGTGCTCGAGGAGATCATCCGCGAGCGCCCGGTGCTGCTCAACCGCGCACCCACCCTGCACCGCCTGGGCATCCAGGCCTTCGAGCCGCAGCTCGTCGAGGGCAAGGCCATCCAGCTCCACCCGCTCGTGTGCGCGGCGTTCAACGCCGACTTCGACGGCGACCAGATGGCGGTGCACCTTCCGCTCTCGGTCGAGGCGCAGGCCGAGGCGCGCATCCTCATGCTCGCCTCGAGCAACATCCTCAAGCCCTCCGACGGCCGCCCGGTCACCCTGCCGACGCAGGACATGATCATCGGCCTGCACCACCTGACCACCCTCAAGGAGGGCGTCACGGGCGAGGGCCGCGCCTTCTCGAGCGTCGCCGAGGCGATCCTCGCGAAGGACCAGGGCACGCTCGATCTCAATGCGAAGGTGCGGATCCGCCTGACGGATGTCGTGTTCCCCGACGGCGAGGCGCCGGAGGGCTACGTCGACGGCCCCGTGCTCAAGGAGACGACCCTCGGTCGGGCCCTGTTCAACGAGACGCTGCCGGCCGACTACCCCTACGTCGAGGCCGTCGCCGACAAGGGCAAGATCTCGTCGATCGTCAACGACCTGGCCGAGCGCTACCCGAAGGTGGAGGTCGCCGCGACGCTCGACCGCGTCAAGGATGCCGGCTTCCACTGGGCCACCCGCTCCGGCGTGACGGTCGCGCTCTCCGACATCCTCACCCCGCCGTCGAAGCGGCAGATCATCGAGGGTTATGAGAAGCAGGCCTCGAAGGTCCAGAGCCAGTTCGAGAAGGGTCTCACGACGGACGCCGAGCGCCGCCAGGAGCTCATCGAGATCTGGAACAAGGCCACGGCCGAGGTCGCCAAGGCGATGGAGGACAACCTCCCCGTCGACAACAACATCAACCGCATGGTCACCTCCGGCGCTCGTGGAAACTGGATGCAGGTTCGTCAGATCGCCGGTATGCGCGGCCTCGTGTCGAACCCGAAGGGCGAGATCATCCCGCGCCCGATCATCTCGAGCTACCGCGAGGGGCTCTCGGTCGCCGAGTACTTCATCGCGACGCACGGCGCCCGCAAGGGGCTGGCCGATACGGCGCTGCGCACCGCGGACTCCGGCTACCTGACGCGTCGCCTCGTCGACGTCTCGCAGGATGTCATCATCCGCGAGGACGACTGCGGCACGACGAAGGGCCTCGACCTCGTGGTCGCCGCGCCGGGCGCCGACGGAGTGCTCCTCCGCGACCCGAACATCGAGAACTCGCTCTACGCGCGCAGCCTCTCCGAGGATGCGGCGGATGCCAAGGGCAAGGTCATCGCGCAGGCCGGCGAGGACATCGGCGACGTCATGATCGACAAGCTCATCAAGGCGGGCATCACGCACGCCAAGGTGCGCTCGGTGCTGACCTGCGAGTCCGCGGTCGGCGTGTGCGCGGCCTGCTACGGTCGCTCGCTCGCGACCGGCAAGCTCGTCGACATCGGCGAGGCGGTCGGCATCATCGCCGCCCAGTCGATCGGCGAGCCGGGAACCCAGCTCACGATGCGCACCTTCCACACCGGTGGCGTGGCCTCCGCCGACGACATCACGCAGGGTCTGCCCCGCGTGACGGAGCTGTTCGAGGCGCGCACCCCCAAGGGCGCGAGCCCGATCGCGGAGGCCGCCGGACGCATCACGATCGAGGACACCGATCGCAGCCGCAAGGTCATCCTCACGCCGGACAACGGTGACGAGCCGATCGCCTACCCGGTGCTCAAGCGCGCGACCCTCCTCGTCGAGGACGGCCAGCACGTCGAGCTCGGGCAGCAGCTGCACGTCGGCGCCGTCGACCCCAAGGAGGTCCTCCGGGTCCGCGGCGTGCGCGCCGTGCAGGAGCACCTCGTGGGCGGCGTCCAGGGCGTCTATCGCTCGCAGGGCGTCCCGATCCACGACAAGCACATCGAGGTCATCGTGCGCCAGATGCTCCGCAAGGTCACGGTCGTCGACCACGGCGACACCGGGCTCCTGCCCGGCGAGCTCGTGGACCGCTCGAAGTACAACGAGCTCAACCGTGCCGCGCTCACCGAGGGCAAGAAGACGGCGTCCGCCCGTCAGGAGGTCATGGGCATCACCAAGGCCAGCCTCGCGACGGAGTCGTGGCTGTCGGCCGCGTCGTTCCAGGAGACCACGCGTGTTCTCACGCAGGCCGCCATGGAGGGCAAGTCCGATCCGCTCATGGGCCTCAAGGAGAACGTCATCATCGGAAAGCTCATCCCCGCGGGGACGGGCCTGCCGGTGTACCGGAACGTCTCGGTGGAGGCGACCGAGGAGGCGAAGGCAGAGCGCTACCCGAACCGCATCTTCACGGATGAGGCGACGTTCAGCGAGTCGGATCTCTCCTTCGTCGACTTCGACACCTTCAGCAGCGACGACTTCGCCCCTGGCACCTATAGCTGACCGGTCGCGGCGGCGCGGAAGGATAGTCGATCCTCCGCTCAGACATTGAGAGCCTGGGCCGGCCCGCAAGGGGCCGGCCCAGGCTCTCAAAACTCGCTCGCAGATCGACTATCCTTCCGCGCCACCGCTCCCTCGTATCTCCGACTGCTGGTCTCGATACGCGCTGCGCGCTACTCGACCGGCGGAAGCTTCGCTGGTTGAGTAGCCGCGCAGCGGCGTATCGAAACCGACGAGCGCTTTCCCCATACCCCCCAATGACGGGTATGGTGCGCAGGCGCGCCGCCGGGTTAGATTGGCAACTCGGCGCAGTGTTCTCGCTTACCCGAGGCGAGGGGTGCGCTGTCGGGGGAACAACTTTAGGGGGGAGTTCCGTGGCTTCACTGACCGAGATTCTGATTCTGCGCGGCGTCATGCCGATCGAGAGTCTCGACACCATTCCCGGCGGGTGGGGAGAAGAAGAGCTCTCCGTCCGCGCGCTCGTCGAGCAGGGAGTGCTCACCGAAGCCCAGGTGGCTTCCGCGCGTGCAGCCCAGGCTGGTCTGCCGTTCGTGGAGCTGCTGGAATACCCGGTCGATCGCACTGCAGTATCTCTCGTCGCAG
>JBIQHP010000146.1:0-3299 GCA_044508495.1 Clavibacter sp. | reverse complement strand
GCGACTACGAGTCGCTCAGCACCGGCTCCTACATCCTCACCGCGATGAAGGCCGATCGGCTCACCGAGAACGTCGTCGGCGTGTTCTCGATGCCCATGGGCCTCGGCCTCAACTTCACGATCAACGGCCGCGACTACCTCGTGCCGATGGTCGTCGAGGAGCCGTCGATCATCGCGGCCGTGAGCTCCGCCGCGCTCCTGGTCCGTCGCTCCGGCGGCTTCACGAGCAGAGCCGACGAGCCCCTCATCATCGGCCAGGTCCAGGTGCTCGACGTCGCCGACCCGGATGCCGCCCGCCGGCGCATCCTCGACGGCCGGCAGCGCATCCTCGACCTCGCCAACGCCACCCACCCCAACATGGTCGCGCGGGGCGGCGGGGCGCTCGACGTCGAGGTGCACCTCCGCGGGGCGAGCGCGGGCAACGGCGAGCTCCTCGTCGTGCACCTCGTCGTCGGCAGCCGGGGCGCCATGGGCGCCAACCTCGTCAACACGATGTGCGAGGCCATCGGACCGCTCGTCGAGGAACTGAGCGGCGGACGGGTGTTCCTGCGCATCCTCTCCAACCTCACCGACCGGGCGATGGTGCGGGCGCGCGCGGTCATCCCTGCGGAGAGCCTCGCGACCGAGCACTTCAGCGGCGCCGACGTGCGGGACGGCATCATCCTCGCCGGCGAGTTCGCCGAGCTCGACGTCTACCGCGCCACGACCCACAACAAAGGCGTCATGAACGGCGTCGACGCCGTCGCGATCGCCACCGGCAACGACTGGCGGGCCATCGAGGCGGCGGCGCACGCCTGGGCCTCGACGACCGGCCGCTACCAGCCGCTCACCCGGTGGTCGGCGGATGCGGCGGGCGACCTGGTCGGCGAGATCGAGCTCCCGCTCAAGGTCGGCACGGTCGGCGGCCAGGTGCAGTCGAACCCGGCCGTCCGGATCGCCTACAACATCCTCGGAACGGAGTCCGCGCGGGAGCTCGCCGAGGTCATGGCCGCCGTCGGCCTGGCCCAGAACCTCGCCGCCCTCAAGGCGCTCTCGACCGAGGGCATCCAGCCGGGCCACATGCGGCTGCACGCCCGCAGCGTCGCCGTCGCGGCGGGGGCCGGCGAGGACGAGTTCGACGAGGTCGTCGAGAGGCTCGTCGCGAGCGGCGACATCAAGGTATGGAAGGCGCAGAAGATCATCGAGACACTCAGAGGCGGCGCGACCGCGACCGGCACCATCGACCTCGCGCCGATCCTCGCGGCGACCGTCGATCCCGCCGAGAACGTCGGCTACGGCAAGATCATCCTGCTCGGCGAGCACTCGGTCGTCTACGGCTATCGGGCCATCGCCGCGCCGCTCGGCCTCGCCATCCGGGCCGAGGTCACGAGACCTGCTTCCACGAGCGAGCTCGTCATCTCCGGCTGGGACTCCGACCCCGCCGCCCACAACCCGGCCGGCGCGGAGCTCGCGAGCCGCGTGGCGGCGCTCATCGCGGACCGTCTCGGAGTCGCCGGCACTCCCGTGCGGGTCGAGGTGTTCCCCGAGCTCCCCAGGGCGAGCGGCCTCGGGGCCTCCGCCGCACTCGCGGTCTCGGTCATCCGGGCGCTCGTGCACAGCTTCGGGCTCTCGCTCAGCGAGGGCGAGATCTCCCAGCTCGCCTTCGAGTGCGAGCAGCTCGTGCACGGCACGCCCTCGGGGATCGACAACACGGTCGCGACCTTCGGCCAGACGATCCTGTTCCGGAAGACGGATGCCGGGAACGAGATCGAGGAGCTCACGACGCCGGTTCCGATCCCCGTCGTCGTCGGCCTGACCGGAGTGCGCTCGCTCACGGCCGACACGGTCGGGCGCGTGCATGCCGGGTGGGAGAAGAACCCGCAGCACTACGAGGCGATCTTCGCCGAGATCGACGGCCTCGTCATGACCGGGGTCGAGGCGCTCCGCCGCGGCGACCTCGCAGCGCTCGGGGAGGTCATGAACCTCAACCACGGCCTGCTCAACGCCCTCCAGGTCTCGAGCCCCGAGCTCGAGGCGATCGTCGACCTCGCCCGCCGCTCGGGCGCGCTCGGGGCCAAGCTCACCGGAGGGGGCGGCGGCGGCGCGATGATCGCGATCGCCGAGCCCGACCGCATCCACTCGGTCGCCAACACCCTCGATGTCGCCGGCTACCAGACGTACCTCACCGAGATCAGGTCGGCGCCGAACGGTAGAGTGAGACGGTGACCATGAACCTCTCCCGCATCCTGCTCGTGCTGTCGGCCCTCGGCGCGATCGTGCTCGCCGGATTCTGGGTGTACGTGGTCTTCTTCCAGCGCTGAGCGGAGGCGCTTCCGGCCCTTTCGTCCGAACTTCTGAGAGGATGGTCGGCATGGACATCCTTCTGGGCATCATCCTCATCCTGCACTTCGTCGGACTCGCCTCGCTTCTCGGCGGAGTCCTGGTCCAGATCAAGGACGCGATCGCCGGCAAGGGTCGCATCGTCGCGGCCATGATCCACGGAGCCCTCACCCAGCTCGTCACGGGCGTGCTCCTCGTCGGCCTCATCGAGATGGGGGACGGCCACGTCAACACCACCAAGATCGCCGTCAAGCTCGGCATCGTGCTGGTGATCACCGTGCTCGTCTTCGTGTTCCGCAAGAAGAACCCGGTCGCCTCCTGGGTGATCTGGCTCGTGGGCGCGCTCACGCTCGCCAACATCGCGATCGCGGTGCTCTGGCGCTGATCGGTCGCTCCCTGAGGAAGCCGCGCAGCGGCTGTCTCGAAGGGCGCGCCTAGTTCAGGAACAGCGCCTTGAGCCGTCGGGTCGTCAGGGTCATGCCGACGAGGATCATGACGAGGAAGTACAGCACGTGCCACGGCGTCGCAGCGTCGACGAGCCCCGTCGTGAAACCCCGCACGAGCTCGACGCCGTGCCAGAGCGGCATCGCCTGGATGACCCACTGAAGGCCGACCGGGTACACGGTGATCGGGTAGAAGGTCGCAGAGAGCAGGAACATCGGCAGCATGATGAAGTTGATCCAGTCCATCTGCTGGAAGGTCTTCATGTAGCTCGTGATCCCCATCCCGAAGCTCGCGAACGCGAAGGCGATGAGCACGACCGCGGGGAGGGCCAGCACAGCCGTCCAGGCGAGGTTGAGGCCGAGCACCTGCATGACGATCATGAACCCGCAGGCGTACACGAAGCCGCGCGCGAGAGCGAGCATGATCTCGCCGAGGGCGACGTCGAAGGGGCCGAGCGAGGTCGCGAGCATCCCGTCGTAGAGCTTGCCGAAGTTCATCTTGAAGAAGACGTTCCAGGTCGAGTCGAAGACGGCGCCG
>JBIQHP010000014.1:22949-27209 GCA_044508495.1 Clavibacter sp. | reverse complement strand
CCGGCCAGCTGGTCGAACAGCGGGACGCCGGACGACGGATCGATGCGAATGAGCACGCGTCTATTCTATTGTTCTAGTACAACTAGCGCAAGTGCGTCGCCGACGTAGTCCGCGAGCGCCCGTCGCCCCACGCCGCCCATGGTCCAGGACCCCCATGCCGCGACGATGGCGCCGGCGAGCGCGTTGGCCCGCACGTTGACGGCGAGCGATCCTCGGTCTCCCCCGGCCCCCTCGGCGAGCGCCGTGCGGATGAGCGCGGTCACGCGGGCGACGCGGGCGAGGCCCGAGGCGACGAGCTCCTCGCGCGTGCCCATGACATCCGACTGGGTGACGGCGAGCGGCACCCGCTCGGGGCCGACCTCGGCGGCGACCGAGGCCACCGCCTCGAGCAGAGGCGCCCCTCCCTCCAGGCCTTGCTCGAGGCGCTCGATCGCGTGGTCGGCGTCGATCCAGAGCAGGTCGCTCTTGGACCCGAAGTAGTTGAAGAAGGTCGCGCGACTGACCCCCGCGCGCTGCGTGATCTCCTCGATCGTCGTGCCCGCGTAGCTCTGCTCGAGGAAGAGCTCGGCGGCGGCCTCCTCGATCGTGTCGCGCGAGGAGGCCCGTGGACGCCCTGCCGTACCGTGCTCGCTTCTCATCCGAATTCGCTTTTCCTCCGCCGACCCCACTACTATCTATTTCTGGACTCAGTCTAACAATCCGCTTCCCCTGCACCACCCGACAGAAAGGCGCCGCGTGACCGCGACAAACCTGGAACCGATCGTCGTCAAGCCCTCCGAGCCGAAGGTCGCGAGGAAGGTCGTCTGGGCATCCTTCGTCGGCACCTCCCTCGAATCGTACGACTTCTACGTCTTCGCGTACTTCAGCGCGATCTTCAGCGCGCCGCTGTTCTTCCCCGAGCAGGACCGTGCAGCGGGCACCATCCTGTCGTTCCTGCTCCTCGCGATGTCCTACCTGGTCCGCCCGCTCGGCGCGATCATCTTCGGGCACCTCGGCGACCGGATCGGTCGCAAACGCACGCTTCTCTGGACGATCGGCATCATGGGTGTCGCGACCGGCGCCATCGGCCTCCTCCCCGATTTCGCCAGTCTCGGGATTCTGGCCCCGATTCTGCTGGCCCTCCTGCGGGTCGTCCAGGGACTCTCTCTCGGTGGCGAGTGGGGTGGCGCCATCCTCCTCGCCACCGAGCACGCGAGCTATCGCAAGCGCGGCTTCTACGCCGCTCTCCCCCAGCTCGGCTCGCCCGTCGGCACGATCCTCACCGGCGCGCTCTTCCTGCTGCTCACCCTCGTGCTGAGCTCGGACGACATGCTGGCCTGGGGCTGGCGCCTTCCGTTCCTGCTGGCCTTCCCCCTGCTCGCGGTCTCGCTCTACCTGAGACTCGCGATCGACGAGACGCCCATCTTCAAGAACCTCGTCGACACCGGCCGGCGCTCGCGCATCCCCGTGCTCGACGTCTTCCGCACACATCCCTTCGCGGTCGTCGTCGCCATCGCCGCCGCGCTCCTGGGGATCGGCTCCTACTCGCTCATGAACACCTACACGATGGCCTACGGCGTCAACATCCTCGGCTTCTCCTACCAGGAGCTGTTCCAGGCGACGCTCATCGGGAGCCTCCTGCAGCTCGTCACCATCCCGCTCTTCGGAGTGCTCGCGAACCGGATCGGCTCGGCGAAGGTCGTCGCGATCGGTGCGCTCGGAACGCTGCTCATCACCTTCCCGATGTACTGGATGCTGCAGTTCGCCACCTTCCCGATCCTCGTGGGGACGATGATCGTCGGCGGCATCCTGCCCACCCTGAGCTGGGCGGGGCTCGGCGGGCTCATGTCCGACCTGTTCAGCGGGCCGGTGCGCTACAGCGCGCTCTCGATCGCCTACAGCGTCGCCGCCGTCATCTCCGGCCTCATCCCGCTCGCGACGCAGGCGCTCTCGACGGCGACGGATGCCGCCTGGTGGCATCCGGGGATCGTCCTCGCCCTGCTCTCGATCCTGACCCTCGGCGCCTCGCTCATCGCGGCGCGCATCCGGGTGCGCGACGAGGTCCTCGCCGAGTCATAACGGCGCGTCCCCGCCAAGACCGGGTGCGGGAGGTCGGCTCTGGTGCGTCGACCTCCCGCACCCTTATGATGTCCCTCGAACTAGGCAAGCACCGGGATCCAACCTGACGCTGTGGGGACTCATGAGCGACGACACTCCGACCGAACGTTTCGAACAGCCCGCCGTCGCGGATGGCGATGACGACAAGAAGAAGTCGAAGGCCCTCATCCTCCTGCTGTCGATCCTCGGCGGTGTGCTCCTCATCGTCGTGGTGATCCTGCTCACGCTCCTGCTCTCGCGCGGCATGGGCGGACCGAGCGCCGAGCCCGCCTCCGACGCCAGCGCGAGCCCGTCGGCGAGCGAGACCCCCAGTTCCAGCCCGAGCGAGACCCCCAGCGAGACTCCGAGCGCGAGCCCGAGCCCGAGCGCGAGCCCGAGCGCACCTCCGCCCCCGCCGCCGCCGAGCAACGACCCGGTCATCAACAGCTTCGCGGCGGGTTCGAGCACGGTGGCCTGCAACGCCTCGTCTCCGGTGCAGTTTCCCGCCTACGTGAGCTTCACCTGGTCGACCTCGAAGGCGGACAGGGTCTACTTCGGCGTCGACACGAACGACGCGTCCACGGCGGCGCTCTTCGACAACCTGCCCCCGTCGGGCAGCAGCCAGGCGGACTTCCCGCCCGGATACAACGACTTCACCTACGGCTGCAACGACCCGAGCCACAAGTACACGCTCACGGTCATCGGCTCGAACGGCAAGAAGGTGAGCAAGTCGGTCACGGTCACGAACATCGGCGACCACTAGATCTCTCGTTCGTCATTCAGGAGGTGCCATGCCCGACGAATCGATACCGGTCAGCAAGAACAACCGAGTGCTGATCATCCTCGTCGCGGTGATCGGCGTGCTCCTGCTCGCGCTCGTCGCGCTCGTCTTCTTCATGCTGGGACAGGGCGCGAGCGGCGACCGGGAGCCGGCCGGTCTCGACACGAGCTCGTCGCCCTCGGCATCCGCGAGCGAGATCCCCAGTAGCGAGCCGAGCGAGAGCCCGAGCCCCTCCGGCCAGGCCGCTCCTCCGGCGAACGACACGACACCGCGCTTCACGAGCTTCAATGCCCCGACGACGGTCACCTGCGACCCCGGCGACGAGGACAATCAGCCGCCCAAGCCGACCATCATGGTGTCCTGGGCGAGCGCCAACGCGGTCGAGGCGTGGTACTCACCCGGCAACCAGGACGCCAAGAACAAGAACTACATGCGGATCCCGCTGAGTGGAAACCAGAACGACCTCACCGACGAGCATCTCTTCCCGTGCTTCGACCAGGGACCGAGTCGCGACTACACGATCACGCTCGTCGGCGCGGGCGGCGAGCACGTGAGCAAGACCTGGAGGGTCACCGACCTCAGCCGCTAAGGACGAGGACCCGCCGATCGAATCGGCACGAGTTGCTCGAGGCCACGAAAGTCGTCGGCGTTGTGGGTGCAGACGGCGGCGCCCACGGTGAGCGCGGTCGCGGCGATCAACAGGTCGAAGGCCCTGGGCCCCGGATTTCGACCGCGGCGCGCCACCGCTGCTGCGCACCGCCCGTAGGCTCTCACGACCTCGGCCGTCACCGGGAGCGGCTCGAACTCATGCTCGACGACCGCAAGGCGCGCAAGCCGGAGCTCACGCTGAACAGGGCTCGGTGCGACGAGAACGCCGTGGTGCAACTCCGCCAGGCTGATCACTGAGATAGCGGCCTCGCCCTCGTCCGGCGGCCGCCATCCGTCGATGAGGATGCTCGTGTCGAGAACGAATCTCATCCCTCACTGCGCTCCCATGGATCCGCCACCGACTGGTCGATGGTCTGATCGGATCTGCGCTCCGAGTCCCAGGCCGGATCGATCGGGACATCCCAGATATGGACGATATCGGCGACGTCGCGCCACGTCCTGCGGGGAGCCTCGAGCGGCACGAGGCGCGCGGCAGAGCGGCCGGAGACCGCCACGATGATCTCTTCCCCCGCCTCCGCGCGACGAATCAGCTCGGAGGCACGCTGCCTGATCTCTCTCACGCCCACAGTCTCCGGCATAGGCGCGAGTGTAGCACTTGTGCTACCAATGAGTTGTGGATAACCCCGGCAGGCGCACCTCCGGTACGATGAGTCCACAACCTACACTCAGGCACCTCAGTACGTGACACGGTGCCGCATATAGCGACGGAGTATGCCATGGTCGACGCCATTCCC
>JBIQHP010000014.1:20586-22849 GCA_044508495.1 Clavibacter sp. | reverse complement strand
ACGTGACACGGTGCCGCATATAGCGACGGAGTATGCCATGGTCGACGCCATTCCCGACAAGCCCGCCCTCGAAGGGCTGGAGAGCAAATGGGGAGCCCGCTGGGAGTCGGAGGGCATCTACCGGTTCGACCGCGCGGCCGCCCTCGCCCATACCGCGCCGCGCGAGAGCATCTACTCGATCGACTCGCCGCCGCCCACGGCATCCGGGTCGCTGCACGTCGGCCACGTGTTCAGCTACACCCACATGGACCTCGCCGCACGCTACCAGCGGATGCGCGGCAAGATCCTCTTCTACCCGATGGGCTGGGACGACAACGGCCTGCCGACCGAGCGGCGCGTGCAGAACTACTACGGGGTGCGCTGCGATCCGACCCTCCCCTACGACCCGGAGTTCACACCGCCCCTCGAGGGCGGCCAGAGCGCGGACGGCCAGCACAAGAGCTCGAAGGCCGCCGACCAGCTGCCCATCAGTCGGCGCAACTTCATCGAGCTGTGCGAGCGCCTCACGGTCGAGGACGAGAAGCTCTTCGAGGCGCTCTGGCGCACCCTCGGCCTCTCGGTCGACTGGTCCCAGAGCTATCGCACGATCGGCCCCGAGGCGCAGATCGCTGCCCAGCGCGCGTTCCTGCGCAACCTCGCCCGCGGGGAGGCCTATCGCGCCGAGGCTCCGACGCTGTGGGACGTGACCTTCCGCACCGCGGTCGCGCAGGCCGAGCTCGAGGACAAGGACATGCCCGCGGCCTTCCATCGCGTGGCCTTCCACCGGCCCGACGGCTCTCCCGTCTACATCGAGACGACCCGCCCGGAACTGCTGCCGGCCTGCGTCGCGCTCGTGGCGCATCCGGACGACACGCGATACCAGCCGCTCTTCGGCACGACCGTGCGCACGCCGGTCTTCGGAGTCGAGGTGCCGGTCGTCGCGCACCGGCTCGCCCAGCAGGACAAGGGCTCGGGCATCGCGATGATCTGCACCTTCGGCGACGTGACCGACGTGGTCTGGTGGCGCGAGCTCGACCTGCCGAACCGCACGATCATCGGCCGCGACGGCCGCATCGTCGAGGAGGCCCCCGAGGCGCTCGGCACGGATGCCGCGAAGGCGGCGTTCGCCGAGCTCGCCGGCAAGACGGTCTTCAGCGCGAAGGCCCGGATGGTCGAGCTGCTGAGGGAGAGCGGCGACCTCGACGGCGAGCCCAAGCCCATCACGCACGCCGTCAAGTTCTACGAGAAGGGCGACAGGCCGCTCGAGATCGTGAGCACGCTCCAGTGGTACATCGGCAACGGCGCGCGCGACGAGGCCCTCCGCGACATCCTCCTCGAGCGCGGGCGGGAGATCGACTTCGTGCCCGACTTCATGCGCGTGCGCTACGAGAACTGGGTCGGCGGGCTCACCGGCGACTGGCTCATCTCCCGGCAGCGCTTCTTCGGCGTGCCGATCCCGGTCTGGTACGCGCTCGATGCGAATGGCGAGCCCGGCGAGGTCATCGTGCCCTCGGAGGAGTCGCTCCCGGTCGACCCCTCCTCGGATGCCCCACCCGGCTACGACGAGAGCCGGCGCGGAGTGCCTGGCGGCTTCGTCGGCGAGCTCGACATCATGGACACCTGGGCGACCTCTTCGCTCACCCCGCAGATCGCGGGCGGCTGGGAACGGGACCCCGAGCTCTTCGACCTCGTGTTCCCCTACGATCTGCGCAGCCAGGGCCAGGACATCATCCGCACCTGGCTGTTCTCGACCGTGCTGCGCGCCGAGCTCGAGCACGGCGTCGCCCCGTGGAGGACCGCCGGCCTGAGCGGCTGGATCCTCGATCCGGATCGCAAGAAGATGTCGAAGTCGAAGGGCAACGTCGTCACCCCGACCGGCATGCTCGAGGAGCACGGATCGGATGCCGTGCGCTACTGGGCGGCCTCGTCGCGGCTCGGGACCGACGCCTCCTTCGACCCGCTGAACCCCAAGCAGATCAAGATCGGGCGGCGGCTCGCGATCAAGGTGCTCAACGCGGCGAAGTTCGTGTACTCCTTCGAGGTGCCGGGCGGTCTCGACACGCCTGCTTCGCAGACTGCTCGACCGACGGAGGCGCTCGACCTCGACCTGCTCGCCGAGCTCGGCGAGGTCGTGCGCATCGCCACGAAGGCCTACGACGAGTACGACCATGCCCGGGCGCTCGAGGCGACCGAGCAGTTCTTCTGGACCTTCTGCGACGACTACCTCGAGCTCGTCAAGGAGCGCGCCTACGGGGCAGCGGGGGCGGAGGGCCAGGCCTCCGCC
>JBIQHP010000014.1:0-20486 GCA_044508495.1 Clavibacter sp. | reverse complement strand
GCTCGTCAAGGAGCGCGCCTACGGGGCAGCGGGGGCGGAGGGCCAGGCCTCCGCCGTCTCGACGCTGCGCAGCGCGATCGACGTGCTCCTGAGGCTCCTCGCGCCGGTCATCTCCTTCGCGACCGAAGAGGTCTGGTCCTGGACGCATGACACCTCGATCCACGTCGCGCCCTGGCCATCCGCGCCGGTCGACGCGGCGCCGAGCGGGCTGCTTGGTCTCGTGAGCGAGGCGCTCATCGGCATCCGCCGGGCGAAGACGGACGCCAAGGCGTCGCAGAAGACCGAGGTCGTCTCGGCGACGATCGCGGGTCCCGCGATCCTGCAGGAGGCCGCCGACGATCTCAAGGCGGTCGGCCGGATCGCCGCGCTCGAGTTCGCCGAGGCGGACGAGGTCGCGGTGACCTCGATCGTGCTCGCGGAGACCGAGGGCTGATGCAGCTCGGCACGCGGTGGGCGATGGGGGCTGAGCCCCCCGCACGGCTCCCGGATGCGGTGCTCGCGGCCATCCGCGAGGTCGAGCTGGTCGCGGGGGCGCCAGAGCCCCGCCGTTCCTGGACGCTCACCTGGCTCGAAGGCCGGCCGATCGTCGAACTCGATCCGGCATCCGGTTCGGAGGAAGTGACAGTGATTCGCTTCAATCCGACGGACGGCACGGCTAGCATTGCGTCAGGCGACTCCGGCGAGGAGTGGGTGGAGGAAGAGCTCTAGGAAAGCCGCACACCACTCCTCGCCGGAGTCGAATCTGTTCGGGTCAGAGCCCGATGCGCTGGGTCAGACGGAGGGCGTCTGTCTCGCGCTGCAGCTCCGAGTTGCTCAGCTGCAGGCGACGGGAACGCTCGCTGTGACTCGCAGCGGCGCGGGATTCGCGATCGCGCGACCACTTGAGCATCGCAACGGCAAGAGTCTTGACGACGCGGTCGAGGCCGCGCGAGCTGCTCCTGCGTGCCGCCGGGGCATCGATGCTGCAATCCAGGGCGGTTGCGGTTGTCATGGTCTTCACCTCTTCTCTGACGACGAATTTACGGCTGACCACCGACATCTCGGGGGTCTCGAACAGGGCGATGGGTGCGGTCATGGTCATGGTCTGGTCTCTCCTTCTGGAGCGTCGTCTTCGGGGATCTCGTCCCCGTCGATGACGGGGAAAGCGTGGAACTGGAGCTGGACGGGGCGGGAGCCCGACGTCCTCTGGTCGCGATGGATCTCGGCGAACTCGGTCGTCATCTCCATGACCTTCTCGGTGAACTCCTGGAGCTCCTCCGCGGTCACGAAGACGTTCGTGAGGCTTACCACGCTCGCCTCCATCCAGTTCTTCGCGAGAACGTCGAGCCCGCGGTCGAGGAACTCGGCGAGCGTGCGCTCGCGGTTGCTCGACCACTCGCGCATGACGAGCTGGGTGGCCTCGCGTCCGGCCGAGGTGCGCGAAGCCTCCTCGGTACCGAGCGTGATGCCGCCCGGCGTGCGCTCCCACCAGCGCTCACGACCGACTCCCTTGCCC
This sequence comes from Clavibacter sp., assembly GCA_044508495.1. GTDB lineage: Bacteria > Actinomycetota > Actinomycetes > Actinomycetales > Microbacteriaceae > Terrimesophilobacter. Next base: position 18,991 of record JBIQHP010000014.1, on the reverse strand, counting down.
TCGACCTCGCGCACGAAGCCGTGCTTCTCGAGCTGGCGAAGGTGGTAGCTGGTCGCACCGCTCGACTCCCCCAGGCGTTCGGCCAGGCCGCTCGCCGTGAAGGACCCGTAGGTGGAGAGCACGTCGAAGATCTTGACCCGTAGCGGATGCGCGAGGGCCTTGAGGGACTCGAGGTCCACCGTGCGGTCGTTCCGCACGGTGCCGGGGTCGTCGTTCTCGCTCATGGATACAAAGATAGCATTGCAAAGTCTTCTTTGCAACTACTTCTTTGCATCATCCTCTTTGCAACCCATTCTTTGCATCGAGGCTCGTGCGCGGCTACCCCCGGCAGAGCACCTCGCCATGCGGCATGGCGAACCAGCCGTCCGGCTCGTTGACCCAGTCGCGCCAGGCTCGCGAGATGTCGATGAGCTCGTCCTGCGTCGCGATGCCGGTGTCGATCGCGTCGACCGCGAGCGCCGACTGCAGCATCCGCGCCTCCCACAGCCCGCCCCACCACTCTCGGTCTGCCTCGGAGTTGAAGGCCCAGACGGATGCCGTGGAGACGACCTCCGCGAAGCCCGCATCCCTCGCCCAGGCCTTCAGCCGGCGCCCGGCATCCGGCTCGCCCTCGTTGCTGCGCTGGACCGCGGTCAGCACCTCGAGCCAGCGATCGAGCCCCGTCGAGTCCGGGTACCAGAAGCAGGAGCTGTAGTCGACATCCCGTGCGCCGACGACGCCGTCGGCGGTCCGGACCCTGCGGAACTCCCGGAGCATCGCCACCGGGTTGGAGACGTGCTGGAGCACCTGGTGGGCGTGCACGACGTCGAAAGTGCCGTCCTCGTAGTCGAGCTCGTAGGCGTTGCCGACGACGAACTCGACATTGGCGACGTCCCGCTCGGCGGCGAGCGTCGCGGCCTTCTCGATGACCTCGGCCGAGGCGTCCATGCCGACGACGCGCGCGGGGGCGACCCGGGCGGCGATGTCGAGGGTGATCGTGCCCGGGCCGCATCCGACGTCCAGGACCCGGACGCCCGGAGCGAGGCAGGGAAGAAGGTAGCCCGCCGAGTTCTCCACCGTACGCCAGCTGTGCGACCGCAGGACGCTCTCGTGGTGCCCATGCGTGTAACGATCCCCTGATCTCGACATGGGTTCAGCCTAATAAGGTTGAAAGATGACCAACCCCTTCTTTACGCCGAGCACGCTCCCCTACCAGCTTCCTCCCTTCGCCGAGATCGAGGAGGCGCACTATCTGCCGGCCTTCGAGAAGGGCTTCGAGGAGCAGCTGGCCGAGGTCTCGAACATCACGAGGCGCCGGGACATGCCGACCTTCGAGAACACCATGGTCCCGCTCGAGCAGAGCGGGCAGACGCTCCTGCGCGTCGCGCGGGTCTTCTACAACAAGTCCTCCTCCGACTCGAACGACTTCACCAACGATCTCGAGGAGAAGATCGCCCCGCGCATGGCCGCGCACGAGGACGCCATCAAGCTCGACTCGCAGCTCTACTGGCGCATCAAGACCCTTCACGACCAGCTCGACTCGCTCGAGCTGACCCCCGAGCAGCGCTACCTGGTGGAGCGGCACTACACCGAGATGACCCTTGCCGGCGCCGGCCTCGACGACGACCAGAAGGAGAGGCTCAAGGACTACAACCAGAAGCTCTCCACGCTCACGACGCGCTTCGAGAAGAACCTGCTCGCCGACACCAACGACCTCGCGATCGTCATCGACGATCCCGCCGAGCTCGAGGGACTCGGCGCCGGTGAGATCTCGGCGGCGGCCGAGGCGGCGAAGGAACGCGGCCTCGACGGCAAGCACCTCGTGACCCTCGTGCTGCCGACCGGACATCCGTACCTCTCCGATCTCGCTCGCCGCCCGGTGCGCGAGAAGATCATGGCGGCCTCCCGCGCGAGGGGCATCCGCGGCGGCGAGCACGACAACCGCGAGCTCGTGCTCGAGATCGCGAAGCTGAGGGCCGAGCGGGCACGCCTGCTCGGCTTCGAGACCCACGCCGGCTACGTGACGGCGGATGAGACGGCCAAGACCCCGGAGGCGGTCGCCGAGATGCTCGGCAGGCTCGCCCCGCCCGCGGCCCGCAACGCCCGCGCCGAACAGAAGGATCTCGAGGAGCTCGCCGGGCACACAATCGAACCCTGGGACTGGGCGTTCTACACCGAGAAGGTGCGCAAGGCGAAGTACGACGTCGACACGGCGGCGATGCGCCCGTACTTCGAGGCCGAGCGGGTGCTGCAGGACGGCGTGTTCTTCGCGGCCACCAAGCTCTTCGGAATCGCCTTCGCCGAGCGCCCGGACCTCGTCGCCTACCACCCCGACGTGCGGGTCTTCGAGGTCACGAACGAGGACGGCTCGCCCGTCGGCCTCTTCCTCTACGACCTGTACACACGCGATTCGAAGCGCGGCGGCGCCTGGATGAACGAGCTCGTCGGCCAGAACGACCTGCTCGACCAGCCGGTCGTCGTCGTCAACAACCACAACGTGCCGAAGCCCGCCGCGGGCGAGCCGACCCTGCTCACCTACGACGAGGTCAACACGCTCTTCCACGAGTTCGGGCACGCGCTGCACGGGCTCTTCGCCCGGGTCACCTATCCGAAGTTCACCGGGACGAGCGTCTTCCGCGACTTCGTCGAGTTCCCGAGCCAGGTCAACGAGATGTGGATGCTGTGGCCCGAGGTGCTTGCGAACTACGCCGTGCACCACGAGACCGGCGAGCCGATGCCGCAGGAGCTCGTCGACAAGCTGCACGCCTCCGAGCAGTTCAACGAGGGCTTCCAGACGAGCGAGTACCTCGCGGCCGCGCTGCTCGACCAGGCCTGGCATTCGATCACGGCCGACGACGAGGTGACGGATGTCGCCGCGTTCGAGGCTGCGGCCCTCGCCGCGGTCGGTCTCGACAACCCGGCCGTGCCGACGCGCTATTCGAGCACCTACTTCGCGCACACCTTCGCGGGCGGCTACGACGCCGGCTACTACTCCTACATCTGGAGCGAGGTGCTGGATGCCGACACCGTCGAATGGTTCAAGGAGAACGGCGGGCTCACGCGCGCGAACGGCGACCGCTTCCGCGAGAAGCTGCTCGGCGTGGGTGGCCGGATGGACGCCCTCGACGCCTACCGCGACTTCCGCGGCCGCCCTGCCGTGATCGAGCCCCTGCTCAAGCGCCGCGGGCTGGAGTGACGAAGGCGGGGATCATCCTCGCGCCAGGATCATGACCCCGAAGGGCGGCACGACGATCGCGCCCGTCAGGCTCTCGGCCTGCGGCCGGTCGCTCAGGAGATCATGGCGGGCGCCCGCGACGATCCACGGCTCCAGGTCGGCCGCGCGGGCGTCGCGGTTCACGACGAGGTAGAGCGTCTCGTCCTCGGCCGTTCGCCGGCGGACGACGAGCCCTCCGTTCGCGTGGACGACCCGGTCGTCCAGTCCTCTCAGGGCGCGATGCTCGCGGCGGAGGCGCAGCAGGGTTCTATGCCACTCGAGGAGCTCGCGATCCCACTGCGCGACGTCCCAGGGCATCGATGCACGACATCCGGGATCGTTGCCGCCTTCGAGCCCGATCTCGTCTCCGTAGTAGATCATCGGAGCGCCCGGCGAGGTCAGCTGCAGGGCGACGGCGATGCGCACGAGATCGCGGTCCCCTCCCAGCCGCGTGCGGATCCGCTCGGTGTCGTGGCTGCCCAGAAGGTTGAGCATGCCCGGCGCCGCCCAGTCCGGGGTCGCGAGCCGGAGGGCCCCGTGCCGCTTCGCGAAGTCGCCGGCGGAGATCGTGCCGCCCGCATAGCCGGCGATAAGATCCCGTAGCGGGTAGTTCATCGCCCCGTCGGCCAGGTCGCCCTGGAGCCAGTCGGTGGCCGTCTCCCAGAGCTCGGCGACGATGTAGAGCTCGGGATCCGTTCCCTTGACGATCGAGCGGAACTCCCGCCAGAAGCCCTTCTCGATGAGGAACGGCACGTCGAGCCTCCATCCGTCGATGCCCTCGGCGAGCCATTGGCGAGTGATGCCGAAGAGGTAGTCGCGCACCTCGGGGTTGGCGTGGTTGAACTGGGGCAGGTATTTGCAGCCCATGCAGGTCGCGTAGTTGGGCTCGGGATCCCGAACCACCGGGAACTCGTCGATCGTGAACCAGCCGGCATACGGCGAGCTGCTCCCGAGGGCGCGGACGTGGCGGAACGCCCAGTGCCCCTCGCCGCAGTGGTTGAAGACCGCATCCAGCACGACGCGCATGCCCCGGCCGTGTGCGGCACTAAGGAGGGCGCGGAACGACTCGAGATCGCCGAGACGATGGTCGATCCTGCCGTAGTCCGCAGTGTCGTAGCGGTGATTGGTGTCGGCTTCGAAGATCGGCGTGAGATAGAGCGCGTTGGCACCGAGCTCCTGGATGTGGTCGAGGCGGCTCTGGATGCCGGCGAGGTCGCCCCCGAGGAAGTTGCCCCTCGTCGGCGCAGTTCCCCACGGCTCGACTCCCTCTGGATCGATCGAGGGGTCCGCGTTGGCGAAGCGGTCCGGAAAGACCTGGTAGAAGACCGCGTCCTCGAGCCAGGAGGGCGCTGCCGGAGCATCCTCCGCCCCGATCGGAACCGCCGCCGCTGTACTCCGTTGTCGTGTCACGATTTGAGTGCCCCCGAGACTATGCCGCTGACGAACTGACGCTGGAAGACGAGGAAGATCACGAGCACGGGGACCAGGGCGATGACGGATGCCGCGAAGGTGAGCCCCCAGTCGGTCGCGTGGGCGCCGCTGAACAGGGCTATCCCGATCGGCAGCGTGCGGTGCGCCGGGTCGTTGATGATCGTGAGGGCCCAGACGTACTCATCCCAGGATCCGAGGAACGAGAAGATCGCTGCGGTCGCAAGGGCCGGCCGGGAGAGCGGAAGGATGAGCTGCCAGTACCGGCGCCACGCCCCGGCCCCATCGACGCGCATGGCGTCATCGAGCTCGGTCGGTATCCCCCGGAAGAACCCGACCATGAGGAAGGTGTTGAAGGCGAGGTTGGCCCCGACATAGAAGAGCACGAGCCCGAGGAGGGAGTCGAGCACGTGAAGGTCCCTGGCGAGCAGGAACTGCGGGATCAGGATCATGATCGCCGGCACCATGAGCTCGATGAGCACGAGCCCCATGAGCAGGCGGCGCCCTGGGAAATCGAACCGGGCGAAGGCGTAGGCCATCATCGAGCCGAGGAAGACCGTGAGCGCCGTCGTGGCGACCGCGACGACGACCGAGTTGACGAAGTAGACCGACATGTGGCTCGTGTCCCACACCTCGGCATAGTTGGCGAGCGTGTGCCGGCCGGTCAGCGCATCGGCGGGGTTCGAGATGATGAAGGCGTTCTCCTTGAAGGAGATCAGGACCATGTACACGAGCGGGGCTATCGTCACGACCGACACTGCGGACAGCACGAGATAGCGCACCGCCATGCTCACCCGGTGCTTCATGCGTAAGCCGATCATGCCGGCCCCTCGCTGTCTCGGCGCGAGGTGAGCCATAGCTGTCCGAGAGACAGGGCGAAGACGAGGGCGGTGAGCATGAAGGCCATTGCCGACCCGTAACCGAAGTCGAGGAAGTTGAACGCCTGTCGGTAGAGGTAGGTGAGAGGCACCTGGGTCTGATCGGCCGGACCGCCGTCCGTCATGAGCTTGACCGAGATGAAGACGTTGAAGCCGCCGATGATGAGGAGGATCGTCACGAATCCCACCGTGCGCCGGATGGAGGGCAACGTCACGTTGAGGAATCTGCGCCAGGCATCCGCGCCGTCCATCGCAGCCGCCTCCCGGAGCTCGACGGGCACGGCCTGAAGAGCGGCGAGGAAGATGAGCATCGCCCAGCCGACCCCCTTCCAGAGGCCGAGCACGCAGATCGCGAACAGCGCGGTCCAGCGGTTGCCGAACCAGTCGATCTGGGTCGCCGACAGTTGGGTCACGTCGGTCAGGAGGAAGTTGACCGCGCCGGAATCGGTCCCGAACAGATACCGGAACAGCAGCGAGACGACGACCCAGCTCGAGATGACCGGGATGTAGATGAGGGTGCGGAAGAGCGCCCTGCCGCGGAACCGCGCGTCGAGTGCGACCGCGCTCGCGAGCCCCAGGGCGATTTGCAGCGGCACGGTGGCGATCATGTAGATCCCGCCGTTCTCGAGCGAACGCCAGAAGACCGGGTCGCCGAGCGCCTCGAGGTAGTTGCCCAGGCCGATCCACTCGCTCACACCGCCCGGGACCACGCTCCAGTGGAACAGGCTGATGACGAAGGCCTGCACCGTCGGGTAGACCATGACGAGAGTGAACACCGCCATCCCCGGGAGCAGGAACGCGTAGGCCGGTGACCGCCACCGCCGGCCGGAAGCGCGTGCTGGCTTCCGGCCGGCGATGGATACCGGCCGCTCCGGCAGGATGGCGCCGGAACGGGCGGGCATCATGGATGCCGCCTCAGTACTTCGCCAGGATGCCGTCGATCTGGGCGGCGAGCTCGTCGAGCGTCGTCTTGAGATCCTTGCCGTTGACGAAGGCGTCCTGGAGCCCGGTCTTGAGCGCCTGGTCGACCTCCGGCCAGGCCGGGGTCGCCGGCCGCGGCTTCGCGGTGGCGAGCTGCTTGACGAACTCCGCGTAGTAGGGCTGGATGCTCGTCATCTCGGGTCCGAGCTCGGCCAGGACCGACATCTGCCCGATCTCGGCCATCGCGCGCTGGGCATCCGGTGACAGCAGGTAGCTCACGAACTTCGCGGCGGCATCCTTGTGCTCGGACGACTTCGTCACGACGACATCCTCGCCGCCGACGACGCTGATGCTGCCGCCCGCGCCGCTCGGAACCTGAGATGCGTGAATCGTGAAGTCCGGGTAGCTGCCGGCGATGATCGGGTAGTCCCACGGGCCGTTCATGACGCTCGCGTAGGCCCCGGTCGCCAGACCATCCTCGGTGCCGTCCTTGCCCCCCTGCACGAGGATCGACGGGATGTCGCCCGACTTGTACAGCTTGTACAGGAGCTCGATCGCCGAGAGGGATTCCGGACTGTTGAGGTAGCCGCTGGCCTTCGTGACGCTCGGGTCGGTGATGTCGCCGCCCGCCGACCAGATCCAGGGCAGGACGTTCCAACCCGAGAGATCGTTGTCGGCGAAGACCGCAGCGCCCTTCGCCCTGATGGCCGGAGCCGCGTCGACGACATCCTGCTGCGTCACCGGAACCTCGACCCCGGCAGAGGCGAACAGGTCCGCGTCCGAGAGGAGCACTCGCGTGTTGGTGTCGAGCGGGAGGCCGTAGTAGTGGTCCTTCCACTTGTTCGTCGCGAGCGGACCGGGGTAGACCGCGGCAGAGAGCGCGTCGAAGTCCGGCATGAGGGTGTCGAGCGGCTCGAGCACACCGAGGTTGGCGAGTTCCGGAACCCAGATGATGTCGGAACGCACGACATCCGGGAGCTGCCCTCCCGCGACGGCGGTCACGAGCTTCTGATGGAGGTCCTCGTAGGGCACGGACACGGACTTGACGGTGATGCCCGGATTCGCCTTCTCGAAGGCCGGGATGAGTACCGTCTCGAGAGTCTTCACCTCCTGGGAATCCGAGTTGAAGGAGTGCCAGAAGCTGATCGTCTGGTCTCCCGTCGGCGCGTTCGAGGATTGCGAACACGCGGTCGTTGCTGCGAGGACGGTGGCAGCAATGGCTACCATCCCCAGATATCTCTTCTTCATTGCTCTCCCTTGATGAGTGTCGGTTGCACCTCGCGGTGCGCGGTCCGGCCCGCGGTGCCGGAGTTCCTGGTGTTCGGGCTGTGCTGTCGTGATGCTGCTGCGGAATCGCGGAGTCAGTGCTGATTGGCCGATTGGGTGAACAGGCGCTCCCGGATGAGCCGCCCCTGATCGCCCGCGATGCCGTCGGAGTCGAAGGGGGTCGCGAAGACGAGTGCGGCGGCGCCCTGCGCCCAGCTGAGTTCCTGCCAGGTCTCGACGGCGACGGGCATCCCGCGCTGGCCGGGGACGAGCCCGGACCGGAACGCCGGCTCGAAGCCGAACGACCAGTGCGACCAGGATGCGGTCGCCTCGCCGAGAACGATCACGATCTCGGGGTCGAGCGTCTGGGCGAGCGCGGCGACGGCGCGGCCGAGGATGTGACCCGCTTCGCTGAAGACGGCCTGGGCCGCCTCGTCGCCGGCGTCGGCCGCGGCGCCGAGGGCCGTGATCGTCCCGAGCTCGGGGATCACGCCGCGCTCGCGAGCAATCCTGACGAGGGCGTCCTGGCCGACGAGAGCCTGGAGGCATCCGTGGTTGCCGCAGCTGCAGAGGGGACCGTCCTCCTGGACGGGAAAGTGGCCGACATCGCCCGCGCTGCCCGTCCTGCCGCGGTAGAGCATGCCGCCGAGCATGAGGCCGGCGCCCACCTCCGCCCCGACCGTGACGACGAGGAAGCTCTCGTACTGGCGGCCCAGGCCGTACAGCCGCTCGGCGACCGCGAGGGCGCTCACATCGTTCTCGACGATGACGGGCAGGCCTGTCTCGCGGTGGAGCGTGGCCCCGACCGGCACCTGCTGCATCCTCAGCTGGCGGGAGTCGACGACGCCGTTGCCCTGCTCATCGACGCTCCCGGCGACGCCGACGCCGATCCCCAGGAGCAGTCCATCCGTGCCTTCCACGAACCGCGAGAGCTTCTCGATGAAGTCCTGAAGGTAGGTCGCCGACTCGGGCCGAAGAGGCTCGCTCGCGAACCGGACGAGAGTCGAGTCGATCGCGAGCTCGACGAAGGTGGCGTGCTCGCGGCCGAGCTTGACCCCGACCGCGTGGCCGGCGCTCGCGTTGAGCCCGAGGAGGCGAGCGGGGCGCCCTCCCTGGGATGGCGTGTGGTCGAGCTCGACGAGGAGGCCGTCCGAGATGAGCTGACGGGTGACCTGGGACATGAGCGCGGGCGAGATCGCGAGCGTGCGGGCGAGCTGCGCCCTGGATTGCGGACCGTTCGCACCGAGCTGGGCGAGGACCGCCGAGCGGTTGACGTCAGTCCGGATGTTCGAGCGCAGCAACATTGTTGCCTCCTTTGTAAAAATCTATACAAAGGGTAGAACTAACAAGCTTCAGCCGTCAAGAGGCAATTCGACGAGCCGCCGGGCGAAGGTCGCCGCGAGCTCATCGAGCTCCATCGCGCCTGTCGCGACGGCGAGCACGAGCTCGTACTTCTCGTCCTGGCTCAGCTCGAGATCCCAGCCGTTGATGTTGAGGAAGGCCACCGTGAGCACCCAGGCGGTCCTCTTATTGCCATCGAAGAGGGCGTGATTCCGGGCGAGCGAACTCATCAATGCCGCCGCCTTGAGCTCGAGACCGTCATAGGCGTCTCGCCCGAAAGCGCTTGCCGCGGGGCGCGCCAACGCAGAGGAGAAGAGCCCCTCGTCTCTGACGTGCAGGCCCAGCCGCACTACAACCGCGAGTCCCTGCTCGGGCTCGAGATAGAGCGTCACGCGTCTTCGAGGCGAGCCAGGAGCTCAGCGTCCCGGATCAGGGTTCGCTCCACACTCGCCATGACCTGATCGGTCTTGGTTGTCGTCTCCACGAGGACCTCCACAGCCTGCAGAACCAGTGCGTGCTTGGAAGTATGCCGGGCATCCGCGATCTTCTGGAGCTGCTCGTCGAGTTCTGGAGAGAACCGCACTGTCATGGCCATGTGAAGAGCATACCATTCTGGTATCACCCATCGGATGAGGGCTCGACGACCTTCTGCTTCCGCCGACCCCAGCCGAGCCAGGCCATGAAGAGCGCACCCGTGAGCAGACCCCAGAACGCGGAGCCGATGCCGGCGATCGTGAGACCGGATGCCGTCACGAGAAAGGTCGCGATGGCCGTGATGCGGTGCGGCGGGTGCTCGAGGGCGCCGGTGATCGAGGTCACGAGCGCGCCGAGCACGGCGAGGCCGGCAACGGCGATGATGAGGATGGGCGGGGAGGCCGCGACGAGCGCCGTCGCCACTCCCGCTCCGAGGCCGAGGAACAGGTAGACGACGCCGGCGGACGCCGTCGCGATCCAGCGCTTCGACTTGTCCGGATGCGCCTCCGGGCTCGCCATGATCGCCGCGGTGATGGCCGCGAGGTTGATGGCGTGGCCGCCGAAGACGGCCGCTGCCGCCGAGCCGACACCGGTGCCGACGAGAACCGGGCGCGCAGGGGTCTCATAGCCGAACGTCGACATGACGACGAATCCCGGTACGTTCTGGCCGGCCATCGTGACGATGAAGAGCGGGAGCCCGAGGCTCACGATGACGACGGGATCGAAGACCGGCGGGACGAAGGTCAGCTGCGGCGCGAGCTCCGCCCTCTGCAGCCAGTCGCCACCCGCCGAGACCGCGATGACTACCGCCGCGACGAGCATCGCCGCGGGAACCGCCCATCGGGGCGCGAGCCGGAACATCACGAGCCAGGCGAGCACGATGGGCAGAGCGAGCAGCGGGAAGTCGATCACGGCCGTCACGGGCGCGAGGCAGATCGGGAACAGGATGCCGGCGAGCATCGCGCTCGCGATCGGCTTCGGTATCCGGGTCATGAGCCTGCCGAGCGCGGGCCACAGCCCGCAGAGCACGATGAGCGCGCCGCACACGATGAAGGCCCCGACCGCGCCGGCGAAGTTCGCGTGGTTCTGCCCCGCCGCGACGAGAAGCGCGGCACCGGGCGTCGACCACGCCGTCGAGATGGGCATTCGGAAGTACCAGGCGAGGGCGATCGAGCTGAGTCCGGTCACCAGGCACAGGGCGAGGAGCCCGGATGCCGCCTGGGCATCCGTCGCGCCGACCGCCTGCAGACCCGCGATCACAAGGGCGAACGAGGTGGCGAATCCGGTGATCGAGGCGACGATTCCCGCCGAGATGGGCTGCAGGATGGGCTATCGGTCCTTCTCGTGCGGGAACAAGTCCTGCCCAGCCTAGGGCGTGAAGACGCCCCGCATCCGCTCCCACGACGCCGAGCGCACGTAGACCGGGATCTCCTCGATCGGCGCGGCGCGGGAGACCACCTGGCCGCCGGCGTGCTGCTCGCCGGACCAGGCATCCACCCACTCCCCCTGAGGGAGGTAGGTCTGCCACTCGGTCGCGCCGGGATCGGTCACCGGCGAGACGAGGATGTCGTCGCCGAGCTTCCACTGAAGCGGATGCCGCCACACCTCCTCGTCGTCCGGGTGGTCGAAGAAGAGCGCGCGCATGAGAGGAGAGCCGGAAGCGACGGTTCGCCCCGCCTGCTCGGCGAGGTAGGGCACGAGCGACTCCCGCAGCTTCGCGAACCGCCGGAAGACCGGCACGACTCGGTCGTCGTCGTTGCGCGCCGCGATGTTCCACGGCGTGCGGTCGCCCGACGGCAGCCGGTGATGGTTGAACTCGGCGTGATACTGCATGATCGGCACGAAGGCGGCCGCCGCCGCCGACCTGAGATACAGCTCGGCGTCGGGCACCGGCCCGGAGAAGCCGCCGAGGTCCCAGCCCCAGTACACGATGCCGCAGCTCGCCGCCGAGAGCCCGGCGGTGAGCGACCAGCGGAACGCCTCCCAGGTGGAGTTCTCGTCACCGGCCCAGAAGGTGCCGTGCGCCTGGCTGCCGGTGAACCCGGCGCGGCTGAAGGTCACCGGCGCCTTCCCGGCCGACTCGAGGAGGTCACCGTAAGCACGGGCGTAGTGGACCGGGAAGAGACTGTTGCCCTCGTCCCCGTGCGTTCCGTCGAGGTAGCGCAGCTCCCGCCCCCAGGCGTGCTCTCCGCCATCCGTCTTGAACCCGTCGATGCCGAGCTCCTCGACGAGGTAGCGGCGCTTCTCGGTCCACCATCGTGCCGCGGCCTCGTCGCCGAGGTCGGGCATGAGCGCGAGCGGGAACCACCAGCCGCGATTGCGGTAGGGGCGCAGCGTCCCATCCGGGGCGACCTCCTGCACGAGGCGGCCCTCGCGGATGGCGGCCTCGGCATCCGCCTTCGCCTGAGCGACCGGAGCGGGGCGCATCTTGATGAGCGGGATCTGCCAGAGGTGGAGTCTCACCCCGCGATCGTGGAGCTCGTCGACCATCCCTTTCGGATCTGGCCAGGCGCCGTCCTCCGGGAAGGTGAAGTCCGCCAGTCGCAGCGGGTCGCCGTCCTCACGCACCTCGTACCGCGCGTCGCGGAAGGCCGTGAACGTGCTCTCGTCGCTCCAGGCCTCGATCACGAGATTGCCGAAGGGCACGTCGTGGTCCCGGTGCAGGTCGGCCTGCCGCAGGACCTCAGACTGGGTGTTCCACTCGTTCGCGCTCGCCCAGAGCCGGAACACCCAGTCGGGAAGCTCCTTCGGTCGACCGACCTCGGAGAGGAAGGCGTCGAGAACCTGGGTCGGCGAGCCCTCGTAGAATGCGACCTCGAGCACGCCCTCGGCATCGGATGCGGCATCCACTTCGGCCTCGACCCACAAGTGATCCGGCGTCGACTCGCCGATGTCGAACCAGACCCGGCGGGAGGTGCGCACGTGGAAGCCCCAGCCCTCGCCGCCGACGACATGGGCGAAGGGCATGGGCAGATAGGTCTTCCGCTCCGCCCCCTGATTCTTGTACTGCTCGAAGACGATCGAGTCGAGCGAACTGCCGCGGTGGTCGAGAGCGTCGTAGCGCTCCCCGAAGCCGACGACGTGTTCTCCGGGGGCGAGCCGCAGGGCGAAGCGCACCCGGTGCCTCCGCTCGCCGTCGTCGAGAACCGTCTGGGTCCCCGGGATCACCCGAGTCGGGCCGGTCACGGCGAGGACCGTCTGAGACTCCGCCCAGGCGGAGACGCGGAAGTCGAACCAGCGGGTCGTGGAGGGCGATGCACCGGATGCCGTGAACCGATAGCGATACCGCGCGTGGGCCCGGAGCTCGTCCGCCGTCGTGCTCCAGCCGCCTCCGGCCCGTGCGAGTCGGGCTTGAGCGGAGGCCAGGTGACCGCCGTCGAGCGTCTGTCCCCGGGACGTGCGCGACGACGGCACGAGCACGAGCTCTCGCGCCTCTCCCCCCTCGCGCACGAGCTCGCAGGCGACCGAGGTCACGTCCGGCGTGGCGCGGACGCCGAGCGTCAGCTGCTCCCCCGCGACCGGGTCGACGGGCCAGCGCTGCTCGGTGTCCACCGAGTACGGATGGCCGGAGCCGAACGGCCGGTGCCGGATCATCGGGCGCCCCCTTCGACGACTCCCAGTTCGACGGCAAGCCGAACATACATCGCGTGCGTCCACAAGAGGGGGTTCGCGACCGGCCCCCAGCGGTCGATCCACTCCTGGCGCTTCGAGGGCTCGAGAAGGTGGTCGGGCACCTGCTCGGGCATCCGTCCGGCACCGTCCGCCGTGCCAGCGGCCCAGCGGAGTTGATCCAGGGCGCGATCCGGCAGTCCGGCGGCCGAGAAGGCGAGACCCAGCAGGCAGCTGAGCAGCGGCCACTGGCCCCCGCCGAAGAAGGTGTCCGCCCGGTAGCGGTGAACGCCCCCGCCCACGTTGAGCTCCGCATCGATGGCGGCGATCGTGGAGAGCCCGATCGCACTCGTCGGCTCGATGACCCGCATCGGGGAGACGACGGCGAGAAGGCTGGCATCCACGGTCGTGGCCCCCAGCCACTTCGCGAGGCGCCCCTCGGCGAGGCCCTCGTCGAGAACGAGCCTCGAAGCGGATCCCGCCGTAGAGGTCGCGAGACCCGCACGACGCGCGTCGAGCAGCCCCGACCCGGCGACCGCCGACATCCCGGCGGCGATGCATCCCAGAGTGGAGACGTGCACCCGGTCGTGGCTCTCCTCCCACCAGTCGAAGCAGGGGCGGCTCCAGGAGGATGCGAGGTAATCCGTCGTGAGTTCGATGGCGCGCCGCCAGCGGCTCAGGGGGAGACCGTGCCGACGCGCGTGCTCGGCGACGGCCCACAACCAGGTGCCATAGCCGTCGAGCTGGAAGTCCCACCACTCGTCGTCGCCGTCGTCGCCGGAGAGGGTGAAGCGGGTGGGCAACATGCCTTTGTCGGGCACCGGACTCCCGGCCGCCGCAGCACTCACGATGCGGTCGACCGCATCCGCTCGCGCTTCGAGGATGCGCGCGCACCAGTCGAAGAACCGGTTCGCTGACTCGACCTCGCCCGCCGACGACATCCCGTCCGCGATGAAGGCGCCGTCCCGGAACCAGCAGTACCCGCGATAGGCGGAGAAGCTCGGGCTCGCAGGGTAGGCCCCCGAGTCGTCCTGAAGCCCCCGGATGAGCTGGATGCTGGAGACCGCCAGGTCTGCGAGCTCCGCGAGCCCGTCAGGACCCGCCCGATCCGGCACGTCGAACATTGCGTGTGACTCCCCTGCCTCGCGCTGAGCGCGCATAGCTGTCGATGGGTCCCGAGGCCGAGGCGGCCTCGGGACCCAGATGCCCGACGATTCGGGCCCGTGGTGCGGACTAGCCCTTGAGGACGGCGTTGATGCGCTGCTCGGCCGAGTCGAGCGCCTGCTCGACCGTCTTGCGGCCGGCCTGCGCCTCGACGAGCTCCTCGGTCATGATGTCCTGCATCTCGCTCTGGCCGGTCGCGACGACGGGAGGAAGGGCGATGCCCTCGAGCGCGTCGAAGACCGCCTGGCGGTTCGCCGGGGCGCCCTTGTCGAGGTAGGTCGCGAGCGCCTTCTCGTCCGAGATCGGCGGAAGCTCCCAGCCCGCGTCGAGACGCGTCTGCACCATGGTGTCGGACGAGGTCATGAACTCGGCCCACTTCGTCGCCGCCTCGATGTTCTTCGAGGTCGCAGAGACGCCGATGGCGTTCGAGAACACCGCGCTGGCCTTCGTGCCGTTGCTCGGCTCGACGGCGATGTCCCAGTTCGCGGGCGAGTCCGCGAAGGCGCCGAAGACCCAGATGCCGGTGTGGAGCATGGCGAGCTTGCCGTCCTTGAACAGGTTGGTGTCGAAGTCAGGAGTGCCCTGGCCCTGCTCGATCGTCGGCATGGTGGTTCCGCTCTTCTCGACGAGCCACTTCGCGGCCTCGACGCCGGCCGGGGTGTTGAACGCCACGGACTTCCCGTCGTCGCTCAGGAACTTCCCGCCGTTCTGCGCGAGAACCTTGTAGTACTCGTAGAAGCTCACCGGCTGGTGGTCGCCCCAGACTCCGGCAGCCTCATCGGTGAGCTTGAGAGCCGCGGCCTTCTCGTCCGCCCAGGTCCAGTCGTTCGTCGGGTAGGCGACACCCGCCGCGTCGAAGAGATCCTTGTTGTAGTAGAGCACGACATCCGAGAACGAGCTCGGGAGCGCGTAGGACGTGCCGCCCGTCGAGTAGGCCTCGAGCAGGCTCTGCCGGTACGCGGCCGGGTTGGACACCGTGAGCGGCGCAAGCACGCCGTTCGCCTGGTACGAGGCGTAGTTCGCGTACTCGATGTCGAAGACATCCGAGACGGTACCCGCCGCGAGGTCGGTCTGCAGAGCCGTGCCGTAGTCGGAGTACGGCAACGTCGTGACCTCGACCGTGATGTTCGGGTTGGCGTCCTCGAACGCGTCGACGATCTTCGCGAGGTTGTCCTCGTTGCCATCGTTCGAGATGAAGTTCGTATAGGTGATGGTGACCGGTCCATCCGGCTCCGCCGGGGTGGCGGAGCAGCCGGACATGACCAGGGCCGTGAGGCCGGCAACGCCGACCACGGCCATGAGCTTGCGATTCATGTGACTGTTTTCTCCTTCTTATCGATGGTGCGACCCGGGGATCACTTGATCCCTGAGCTGGCGACGCCCTGGATGACGTACTTCTGGGCGAAGATGTAGATCGCCAGCATCGGGATGACGCTGACGACGGAGCCGGCCATGATCACGTCCCACTCGGAGACGTACTGCCCCTGAAGGCCGGCGAGCGCGATGGGCAGGGTCTGGAGCTCGGGTGCGCGCAGCACCACGAGGGGCCAGAGGAAGCTGTTCCAGCTGCCCATGAACGCGAAGACGACGAGTGTCGCGAGGGCGGGCCGGATGTTGGGGAGCACGATCGAGAAGAAGATCCGGAAGTGGCCGGCGCCGTCGATCGTGGCGGCCTCGTCGAGCTCGCGGGGAACCTGGTTGATGGCCTGTCGGAGCAGGAAGATCCCGAAGGCCGAGGCGAAGGTGGGAAGGAGCGCCCCGAGGTAGGTGTTGAGCAGTCCGAAGGTCTTGAGCTCGACGAAGAGCGGGACGATGAGCACCTGGAGCGGGATCATCATCGTCGCCAGGTAGACCGCGAAGACGGCCGTCTGCCCACGGAACGGCAGGCGGCTGAAGGCGTAGCCGGCGGTCGAGCTCGTGACGAGCTGCACGACCGTCGTGATCGCGGCGAGCAGGAGGCTGTTGAGGATGACGCGTGCGAAGGGTCGCTCCTCGAAGAGCTGACGGTAGGCGTCCAGAGTCGGATTCTCGGGGATGAGCGCCGGGGTCACGCTGAGGCCGGCGCCCGGGGTGATCGAGGTGATGATCGTCCACAGGAACGGGAAGAACATGAGGAGCGCGCCGACGATCACGACGACGTGGAGGACGACCACCCCGGTGATCCGCAGCGGCGTCATCCGCGAGCCGCTCAGCCGTACTGCGGTGTCAGCCATAGTTGACCCACCGCTTCTGGCCGCGGATCTGGATGACCGTGACGGCGAGCACGACGATGAAGAGCATCCAGGACAGGGCGCTCGCCTCGCCCGCCCTCCCGTAGCGGAAGGTGAGGTCGTAGATCTGCTGGACGACGACCTGGCTCGCGCCGGCCGGCCCTCCGCCGGTCATCGCATAGACCTGGTCGAAGACCTGGAACCCGTTGATGAGCGAGATCACGAGGACGAAGAAGGTCGAGGGGGAGAGCAGGGGGATCGTGATGCTCATGGTCCTGCGCCACCAGCCGGCGCCGTCCACCTTGGCCGCGTCGTAGAGCTCGGGCGAGATCGCCTGGAGGCCCGCGAGCAGGATGACCATGACGAAGCCGAGATCCTTCCAGGCGGAGGCGAGGATGATCGACGGCATCGCCCACGAGGGGTCGGTCCACCATCCAGGCCCGTCGATCCCGACCGCCGCGAGGACGGTGTTGACGATGCCGGTGCTCGGGTTGAGGAGCCAGCGCCAGACGAGCGCCACCACGATCCAGCTCGTGACGACGGGGAGGAAATAGATGCCGCGGAGGAAGGAGCGCCCCTTGAGCGCGGTGTTGAGGGCGAGGGCGAGAGCGAGCCCGCCGAGGTAGACGAGGGGGAGGTATCCCGCGATGTAGTAGACGGTGTGGAGGAAGATCTCGCCCGTGCGCGGGTCCGAGAGCAGCTTCGTGTAGTTGTCGAATCCGATGAACTCCGGGGGGAGCAGGAGATTCCACTTGGTCAGGCTGATCCAGGCGGCTGCCGCCATCGGACCGAGCGTGAAGAGGGCGAGCGGGATCGCGCTCGGCAGGAGGAAGGCCAGCACCGTCAGGGCGTATTTGACCCTGCGTGCGCGCGACGCGGAGTCCCTCACGGGTCGCGCGTGCGGGAACTGAGGGACCTTGTCGAGGAGCGAGGTCTGAGCCGAGGAGAGACTCATCTCGAGTCATCGCCTGGAGTGTCGGAGTCCCGGCGGGCGGACTGCTCGACGAGCCGCTCCCGGACGAGACGGCCCTGGTCGCCGGCCACGTCATCCGCGTCGAACGGCGTCGCGAGCACGAGGGCGGCGGCGCCCTGTGCCCAGCTCTCGTCCTGCCAGGTCTCGATCTCGACCGCGACGCCGCGACGACTCGGGATGAGCGAGGAGCGAAGGGCGGGCTCGAAGCCATACGACCAGTGACGCCAGCTCGCCGTGCCCTCCCCCAGGATGAAGACGATCTCGGGGTCGACCGCGTGGACGATGCCGGCGAGGGTGCGCCCGAGAAGATGACCGGCGCGGCCGAAGATCTCGATCGCACGCTCGTCGTCGGCGTCCGCCGCGGTGCGGAGCGCGGCGATGCCGCTCTGGCCGGAGATGACTCCGCTCTCACGAGCCTCGCGCACGAGCGCCTCCTGGCCGATGTAGGCCTCGAGGCAGCCGCGGTTGCCGCAACTGCAGACGGGGCCGTCCTCATCCACCGGGACGTGGCCGATCTCGCCCGCGCCACCGCCGTTCCCGCGGAGTACCACGCCGTCGACGACGATGCCGGCGCCGACACCGGTGCCGATCGTCACGACGAGGAAGTTCTCGTGATTGCGGCCCTGACCATAGAGCCGCTCGGCGACGGCAAGCGCGTTGACGTTGTTCTCGACGAGCACGGGGAGCTTGAGCTCGCGGCGTAGCGTGCGCCCGAGCGGCACCTGATGCCAGCCCAGCTGGGTCGACTCCACGACCCCGCTCCCCTGGCTGTCGACCGAACCGGGGACGCCGACACCGACGCCCAGAAGCGGGATGTCGCTCCCGCCCCGGATGAAGCGGCGCAGCAACTCCACGAGGTCCGCCAGCACCGTCGTGGCCGAGGCGTCGAAGGGCTCGCTCGCCGAGCGCTGGACGGTGCCGTCGATGCCGACCTCGACGAATGCGACGTGATCGGCGACGACCTTGACTCCGACGGCGCGGCCGGCGGTGGAGACGAGCCCGAGCATCCGCGCCGGTCTGCCGCCCTGCGAGGGCGAGTGATCGAGCTCGCGCAGGAGACCTTCGGACAGGAGATCGCGGGTGAGCTGCGTCATGAGCGCGGGCGAGACGTTGAGCACGCGCGCCAACTCGGCACGTGAAGCCGGCCCCTGCGCGCCGAGATGGGCGAGGATCGCGGAGCGGTTGACGTCGGTGCGTCCGGTGGAGCGGGTCGCCATGTCGGGTGTCCTCGGTTCGAACTACTTTGTTTAGAACTAAAAGAACCCTAGAAGTAAGTCATGAAGAATGTCAAGTATTTTCTCCCGCGGCCTTCCCTGTTGTGCAGGACAATCGTCCGGTCTGCACGACCAGGCACGTCGACGAACGAGGAATCGCGGAAGATGTCCTGCATAACAGGCGCGAAGCGGGGAGGGAACGCGGAGGTGCGGCGGTGGAGCCTACGCCGACTTCTCGCGGCGCTCCGGCTTGCGCGGCACGATCGTCGGCGCGGCGTTGTCGATGACGGACTGCTTCGTGACGATCACGCGGTCCACCT
>JBIQHP010000145.1:0-3337 GCA_044508495.1 Clavibacter sp. | reverse complement strand
AGAAGCGCCGCAAGCGCATGGCGAAGAAGAAGCATCGCAAGCTGCTGCGCAAGACACGTCATCAGCGCCGCAACAAGAAGTAGCTAGTCGGACGGTCGCCGTCCGCCATCCTCCTCGGCGCGCAGCGCCTTCCGTGCGGCCCGAATGCTCGACGGGCGGAGGCGCAATCGCGACCACCCGCGCTCCCTGGCGTACCTCGCGAGGGTGGCATCCGGGTTCACGACGACCGGATGCCCGACGAGCTCGAGCAGCGGGATGTCGTTGCGGGAGTCCGAGTACGCCCAGCACTCCTCGAGATCAGCACCGAGGTGGTCGGCGAGCGCCCGGGCGGCATCCGCCTTGCGTCCGCCGTGGAGCACCTCGCCGACGAGGCGGCCCGTGAGCACGCCGTCGACGGCCTCGATCTCGGTGCCGAGCGCCCCGGTGAGCCCGAGACGGCCAGCGATGACCTGCGCGATCGCCGTCGGCGTGGCGGTGATGAGCCAGACCTCGTGCCCGCGGGCGAGGTGATCGTGGGCGAGCGCGACGGACTCGGGCCACAGCTTCGGGCTGATGTAGCGGTCGTAGACCTCGTTCGCGAGCTCGACGAGGTCGGCCTCCGAGTGCCCGCCGGCGAGCTCGAGGGCGCGCTCTCGCACCCGTTCGAGATGATGCAGGTTCTCCCCGACCGCGATGAACCGCACCTGCTGCCAGCCGAAGACGAGGAGGTCCCGCACCGTGAGCATCCGGCGCCGGAACGCCCCTCGCCCCAGGTGATAGATGCTCGCGCCGCGCAGGAGCGTGTTGTCGACGTCGAAGAAGGCGATGACGCGTCCTTCGATCGGCGTGGACGGGATCGAGGCCATTCCGACCATGCTAGTTGCGGCAAGTAGGCTCGTCGTGTGCCCGACGTTCAGCTCACCATCATCGGAAAGCCCGACTGCCATCTGTGCGATGTCGCCGCCGGCGTGATCGCCGAGGTCGTCGCAGGCCTCGATGCATCGGCGACCGTCGAGGTGGAGAAGCTCTCGATCCTCGACGACAGCGAGCTCCACGAGAAGTACTGGGAGCAGATCCCCGTCATCCTCGTGAACGGCGTCGAGCACGCTCATTGGCACGTCGACCCCGTCGCGCTGCGGACCGCGATCCTCGGAGCCTGATCCCGTTATCTAGGATGGAGGCAACCGCTATCAGGGGCGGGACCAAAGGAGCAGGAACATGAAATTCCAGATCGTCAAGGGCAAGTCGAAGACCCAGCCTTACTTCTGGCGCATCGTCGCCGCCAACGGCCAGACCCTCGCGGTGAGCGAGACCTACGTTGCGAAGGCTTCCGCGAAGAGCGCCATCGAGTCGGTGATCAAGAACGCCGCCGGCGCGACGATCGAGGATCTCGCCTGACTGGCTCCCGTCACTCGCGCACGGTATCCGATCCATTGCGATAGCCGCTATAGGGAAGTTGCGATTCATGCGATAGAATCGTTGCGATCTGAAATATAGCGGGGCAGGCTGGAGGGCCGTGACTGTTCGGTACTGGCCCCGGCTCATCGATAGCTCGCTTCAGAGGGATCTCGATGTCTTCGGAGCCGTCTCCATCGAGGGCCCCAGGTCCTGTGGCAAGACAGCTACGGCATCGGAGAGCGCTCGAAGCTCTGTGCGGCTCGATGTGGATGACAACGCTCGGAGACTTGCGGAGGTCGAGCCGAGTCTTCTGCTGCGTGGTGCGCGGCCCAGACTGCTCGATGAGTGGCAGGTGTTCCCGCAGCTCTGGGACCACGTCCGGCGCGCGGTCGATGATGCCGCGACGCCGGGCCAGTTCATCCTGACCGGCTCGGCGACCCCCGCGGACGCGGCCCGAGTGCACTCCGGCACGGGTCGGATCGCACGACTGAGCATGCGCACGATGAGCCTCTTCGAGCTGGGTGCGTCCTCGGGGGAGGTCTCGCTGGCCGCCCTGTTCGCCGGCTCGCAGGCACCTACTCAGGAGAGTACGCATTCGCTGCCGGACTATGCCGGATTCATCACCCGGGGTGGGTGGCCGGCGATGCTCGATGCCCCGCTCGCCGCGGCCGAGCGCTACGCGAGCGCCTACATGGAGAATGCGTTCCTCGTGGACATCCCCTCTCTCAATGGCGCCGTAAGGCAACCCGAAGCGATGAGTCGGTTCTTCCTGGCCTACGCGCAGATGACAGCTCAGCCAGCGGCTCTCGCGACGATCGCCGAGCGAGCTTTCGGAGGTCAGAGTTCCACTCCCGCTGTGACCATCGCGACCGCGACGAGGTATCGCGACGCTGCCGTGCGTCTCATGCTGATCGAGGATCTTCCCGCGTGGTCGCCCGCCCTGCGCTCGCGTTCGCGGCTGGTGCGCACCGGGAAACGATACTTCACGGACCCTTCCTTGGCGGCAGTGCTCCTGGGAGTCAATTCCGAGGGACTTCTGCATGATCTCAACACCATGGGCTTCCTCTTCGAGAACCTCGTGGTTCGAGACTTGAGAGCCTATGGAGACGCCATCAATGCGAAGGTCTCCCACTATCGCGAGAGATCGGGTGATCTCGAGGCTGACATCGTCGTCTGGCGGCCGACAGGGGAGTGGATCGCATTCGAAGTGAAGATGGGTTCGACTCGAATCGACGAAGCTGCGGCGAACCTGATCAGGCTTCGCGACACCCGCGTCGAAGCTGCACCTGCCGCACTCGTGGTCGTGACGACCGGCGGTGTCGCCTATCAGCGCCCGGATGATGTCTGGGTGGTGCCCCTGGATCAACTGGGTCCGTGACGCTGACCGCGACCCCTACGGCAGCAGCCGCGTCGGACCGCGGAATAAGTAGGTCGCCTCGCGGATGTTCGACAGGCCGAGCAGGAGCATGAGCACGCGGGCGAGACCCATGCCGAACCCGCCGTGCGGCGGCACGCCGTAGCGGAAGAAGTCGAGGTAGAAGCCGAGCTCCTCGGGGTCGAGGCCCTTGTCGCGCGCCTGCGCCTCGAGCACGTCGATGCGGTGCTCGCGCTGGGCACCGGTGGAGATCTCCACCCCGTTGAAGAGCAGGTCGTAGCTGCGGGTGAGCCCCGCATCCGCCTCGTGACGCATGTGGTAGAACGGCCGGATGCTCGAGGCGTAGTCGGTGAGGAACACGAACTCGTGTCCGAACTCCTCCTTGGCGTAGGCGGCGATCTGCCGTTCGCCCTCCGGGTCCATGTCGTCGTCGTGCCGGGGAACCTCGTAGCCCCGGGCCGCCACGATGCGCTTGGCTTCGGCGAGCGGGATGCGCGGGAACGGCGTCGACGGAACCGTGACCTCGACGTCGAAGGCTTCCGCGATCTCGGCGCCGTGCTTCTCCTTGACCGCCGTGAGGCCGGC
>JBIQHP010000144.1:0-3396 GCA_044508495.1 Clavibacter sp. | reverse complement strand
CTCCTCCACAGTCAGGTGCTACCATGTAGCACATGGAGAGGATCGGCATCCGGGAGCTCCGCCAGAACGCGAGCCGCTACCTTGAGCGGGTGCAGAATGGCGAATCGTTCGAGGTGACCTCACGCGGGGTTCCCGTCGCGATGCTCATGCCTGCCCAGAAGCCGTCGCTCTACGACCGACTCGTTGCCGAGGGGAAGCTGATTCCAGGAAGGGGGAATCTGACCGAATGGCTCGACGCGAGTCCCCCGCTTCCCTCGCCTCCGGGGATGTCGGCGTCCGAGGCGCTCCAGGAGCAGCGTGAGGAGCGCCTGTAGTGCACTACTTCGACTCGTCGGCACTGGTGAAGCTCGTTCTGGACGAGCGCGAGAGCGATGCCCTCCGAGCTTACGAGCGGCGGATTGAGCGCGTGGTCAGCAGTGAGCTGGCCCGCACCGAGCTCCCGAGAGCAGTGGCCAGGATCATCGATTCGGGGAGCAGGCAGGTGACGGAGGTTCTCCGGGCGGTGCAACTCATACCTCTTACCTCCTCCTTGTTGACTGAGGCTGCCCGCCTCGTCCCCACCTCGCTCCGCAGCCTCGACGCGATCCACCTCGCGAGCGCCCTGCTCATCCGCGACGAGCTCGACGCCTTCGTCGCCTACGACGACCGGCTGCTGGATGCGGCATCCGCCCTCGGCATGCCGGTCGCCTCGCCCGCGTAGCCGGCCCGCGCCGGCCCGCCGACCCGGCGAAACCGGTCGCGCCTCCCCGGAATCCCGGCCTTTTCCACTTAAGGTGGCATCGTGTGGCGGGCCGGCAATCATGACGACGACTTCCTGGGCGAACCAGCGGAGTCCGCATCCGAGCCCGCGCGCGCCGAGACCCAGGTCACTGCGCCGCACGCGCTCAGCCTCGGAGATCCGAGCTTCCGGCCCGTGAACGTCGCCGAGCCGACCTGGGACGGATGGCGGGCCCAGCTCGCCGGCGTCGGCGGCGCGAGCCCGCTCCTGCACTTCGTCGACGGCCCGACGACGCGCATCGAGCTGGGCGCCACGCACCCGGGTGGACTCGCCCAGTTCATCACCGGCAAGACGACGCTGCTGTCGAGCCTCATCCGCGACGACCTCGCACTGCGCGCGGCGAAACAGGCGGCGGACGCGATCTCCGCGAAGTCGCTCGAGCTCGCGACGGTGCGCGGCATCGACTCGGTTCAGCTCGGGATCGGCATCGCCGAGTGGCAGTTCGAGGGCGTCGACCATCGCGCGCCGATCCTCCTGCGGCCGCTCGCCATCCGCCGCTACGGGAACGACTTCGAGCTTCGGCTGCGCGGCGAGCCGTTCCTCAACCCCGCTCTCGCCACGGCCCTCGAGGGCCAGTTCGGCATCGTGCTCGACGCGCGCGGCTTCGTGGCGCTCGCCGAGCAGGACGGCTCCTTCAAGCCCAATCCGGTCATCGACCGCCTGCGCGGGCTCACCGGCCACCTCGAGTGGTTCAACGTGCAGCCCCGTCTCGTCGTCTCCTCCTTCACGGATGTCGCCACCGCGCTCGTCGCGGACGCCGCCGATCTCGAGCACCCGCTCCTCGACGCGCTCGCCGGCAACCCGAGCGCGAGATGGGCGATCGAGGAGAGCTACCGGCCGGCCGAGGTGCAGAGTCCCGACCAGCGCACCCCGGAGACCGACACCCTCCTCCTCGACGCGGACGCCGAGCAGGAGAACGTCATCGCGCAGATCGCGGCCGGCAACTCCGTCGTCGTCAAGACGCTCCCGGGAACCGGCGGCACCCAGACGATCGTCAATGCGATCGGCGCCCTCGTGCGGCAGGACAAGCGCGTGCTCGTCGTGAGCCCCCGGCGGGCCTCCCTCCAGGGCATCGCCCAGCGCTTCGGCGACATCGGCCTCGCCGGCCTCGCCGTCTCCCCGGCGACCCTGCGCCGTGACATCGTCCGCGGCATCGGCCGGAACGAGAAGGCGCAGCGGCCGAAGCTCGGCGAGGTGGACGACGCGCTCGTGCGGCTGCGCAAGGTGCTCCTCGACTACCGGGAGGCGCTCGACCGCACCGACCCGGAGCTCGGCGTCTCGGTGCTCGACTGCCTCACCGAGCTCTCGCGACTCGCCCTCCTGCCGGAGCCGCCGGCGACGACCGCGCGGCTGGGGCGGGCATCCGTCGAGCTCATGGCGGGTGGACGGGAGCGCGCGGCGGAGACGATGGTGCAGGCGGCGGGCCTGGGAGAGTTCAGGTACGGGCCGGGCGACTCCGCCTGGTACGGCGCCACCTTCGCGACGACCGAGCAGGCGACTCGCGCCCACGGCATCGCCAAGCAGCTCTACCACGTCGAGCTCCCGCGCCTCGTGCAGCGGGCGAACGAGCTCGTCGGCAGCACCCGGATGCGCCCCTTCGGGACGATCGCCGAGCTGGGCGTGTACCTCAGGCTGCTCACCGAGATCCGCGACACGCTCGACAAGTTCCTTCCCGTCGTCTTCGACCGCTCGCTCAGCGAGCTCATCGCGGCGACGGGCTCGCGCAAGGAGTCCGCCCACATGACGGGCGCCAACCGCCGCAGGATGCGCCGCCTCGCGCGCGAATACCTGCGCCCCGGCGCGCACGTGCCCGACCTGAGCGAGGCGTTGCGCCGCATCCAGCAGCAGCGGTTCCTGTGGCAGCGCTTCGCCTCCGACGGGGTCTCGCCCGAGATACCGGTCGGCATCGCCGACGTGCAGGTCGCGCACCAGCAGGTCATGCAGGATCTCGCCGCGCTCGACGAGCCGCTCGGCAACCATGCGACGGAGAGCCAGCTCGCGAACATCCCGGTCGACGAGCTCGCGGCGCGGATGGCGGGGCTCGCGGCGGAGTCGGACGCCCTCCACAATCTCCAGGAACGCACCGAGCTCCTCTCGACGCTGCGCGAGCTCGAGCTCGATCCGCTCCTCGCCGACCTCGCCTCCCGCCACGTGCCGGAGTCGCAGGTCGCCGCCGAGCTCGAGCTGGCCTGGTGGCGCTCGGCGCTCGAGTCCCTCCTCGACGCCGATCGCGCGCTGCTCGGCGCGAACACGGATGTCCTCGATCGCCTCGAGGCCGACTTCCGTCTCGTCGACGAGGCGCACGCATCCGGAAGCGCCCAGTCGCTCGCCTGGCAGCTCGCGGAGAACTGGAGCATCGGGCTCGTCGACTGGCCGGACGAAGCGAGTGCGCTCAAGCGCATCCTGCGCGGTGGGAACGTGACTTCCCGGGACCTCCAGGAGGCCGCCCCGCACCTTTCGCGCATCGTCGCACCGGTGTGGATCGCCTCGCCCTACGAGGTGCCCGGCATCACCGACACACTGCGCTTCGACGCCGTGTTCGTCGTGGACGCCGGGGCGACGACGATCGCCGAGAACGTGGGCGCCATCCGCAGGGCGAAGCAGGTGGTCGCCTTCGG
>JBIQHP010000013.1:15622-28714 GCA_044508495.1 Clavibacter sp. | reverse complement strand
ACGACGACATGTTCTTCGGCCGCGAGGTCGAGCCGGAGGCGTTCTTCACCTCCGCAGGCGTCGGCCGCTTCATCGAGGCCGAGACGCGCATCGGGCTCGGCGAGCCCGAGCCGGCCCGCAGCGGCTTCGAGAACGCCGCGAGGGTCAACCGCGCCCTCCTCCAGGAGCGGTTCGGGCGCACCATCGCGCGGCACCTCGAGCATGCGCCGGCCCCGCTGCGGCGCTCGGTGCTCGACGAGCTCGAGGCCGAGTTCCCGGAGGAGTTCGCGCGGACCGCCTCGAGCCGCTTCCGCTCCGCCGCCGACATCTCGGTCACGAACTCGCTGTACCACTACTACGCGCTCCTGACCGGCCGCGCCGTGCCGCAGGAGTCGATGCGGGTGAAGTACGTCGACACGACCGCGCAGGCCGGTGTCGCCGAGCTCGCGACGCTGCTCCGCAAGCGCGACCACGACTTCTTCTGCCTCAACGACGGGAGCTTCCCCGAGCTCTCGCCCGAGGAGCGCGCGAGCGCGGTCCGATCGTTCCTCGAGGACTACTTCCCCATTCCGGCGCCCTGGGAGCGTGCGACGTCCTGACTCGCGTGCCCGGCTAGACCCGAGTGAGCTCCCAGGTGACGGCCAGGTCGACCCGCTCCGGCGTGCCGGGGTCGAGGAGCCGGTCGCTCTCGGTCGCCGGGGGGATGACGATCCCGTCGAGGAGGAGCTTCCGCGCGGTCTCCTCGGCGGAGACGAGGCTCAGGGTCGTGGAGTCGACCGCCGGGACGACGGTGTGCATGATGGTGTGGTCGTAGACGTGGATGAGATTGTAGGCCTGTGCCCCGTCCCGCGCCCGACTCGCCCCGACCTGGGCCACGAGGTCCTGGGTGTAGCAGCTCGCCGAGGCGACCGAGACCGGGATCCCGGCGAAGGTGGCGGTCGTGGAGTAGTGGAGGTGTCCCGCGATGATGCTGCGGACATCCGTGCCCTTGAGCACCTCGGCGAGCGCGCCCTGCTCGCGCAGCTCGACCGTCACGGCCAGGTCGAGCACGCAGGGGACCGGCGGATGGTGCATCGCGAGGATCGTGCCGTGAGGGGAGGGGGTCGCGAGCTCCTCGGCGAGCCAGTCGAGCTGGGCGCCGTCGAGCTGGCCGTGATGATGCCCGGGCACGCTCGTATCGAGCGCGACGACGCGCAGGCCGTCGAGGAAGTACACGCGGTCGACGGGCTCGGTCGACGGCGACTGGCCGAGCAGCGTCGTGCGGAAGGCCGCACGGTCGTCGTGATTGCCCATGACCCAGATCGCCTGGGCTCCGAGGCGGCGCACGACGGGGTCGACGATCGCGCGCAGCTTCCCGTAGGCGATGGGTTCTCCCTTGTCGGCGAGATCCCCCGTGAAGACGATGGCCTCCGGGCGCGCGCCGGAACGCTCGAGGTCGTCGAAGACCTTCCGGAGCCTGGCCTCACTGTCGACGCGGTCGTAGAGCCGGCCGTCCGCGAGCAGGTGGGTGTCGCTGAGATGCAGGATGAAGTGGTTCGGCCGCGGGTACTCCGCGACTCTGTGCGGTGCCGTCCTGAGGGGCATAGGCTCAGCAAATCGTGTTTTGGCTCGCCACGGGGGTAGCGTGACGGCGAGTCGGGTTTCGCGCCGGGTTGTCGCGATAGCGCTCAGTATGCCCTAAACTGGTCCTGCATCGCGAGGATCCAATCGCGACCTGACCTTGCCGCTGGCGAGTTGCTCGGGTTCGGATCCCCGCAGTTCGCGTCCGGGCAACCAGGAGCCACTGGCCAGCCGTCAGAGTTGAAAGAGCGCGAGTTGAAAGAGCGCGAAGCGGTGAGCGCACGAGTGCCGTGCGGGATGTTCGGAAGGCGCAAGCCCCCAAGGAGGAACATGGCTCGATCGGGCCAGAGAACGACATCGGCCGGGCGCAAGCCCGCCAGCGGCAAGGCTGCCGGTGGCAAGGCTGCGGGCGCGAAGCCCGCGCAGCGGAAGACCACGAACCGTCGGTCCCGTCCCGGCGACGACGTCGGGATCATCCCCGTGCTCGCCCGCGCCGTGCGCGAGGTCGAGAACGCCGCGGAGCGCGGCAAGGTGTCCCCGGCGAACCGCACCAAGTTCCAGGTCATCGCCCTCGTCATGCGCGACGAGCGGGCCCGCGCGAAGGCGGACACGACGATGACGGATGCCGAGAGGCTCGAGCTGCTCAAGCGGCTCGACGGCGTCGCGACGATCCTCGCCAAGACTGCGGCGCGCGACACCACTCTCATCCAGCTCCTCGCCGAAGACGCGAAGGTCTCCGACGCCGCGCAGAAGCTGCGCAGGGACATGCTCATCGCCTCGGGGGCGGAGCTCTCGCCCGACGAGCTCATCATCGTCAAGGAGCCGGAGCCGGTCGTGCCCGTGGCCGAGAAGCAGGTCGTCCCGCAGTCGGTGCGGCAGGCGCAGATGGCGAACCCGTTCCTGGCCCCCGACCTCTCCGCCATCCAGTCCCGGTCGGCCCAGCAGTCCAACCGGCTCGGCAACTGGGAGCTGCTCGAGCCGCTCTTCCGCGCCTTCGAGTACGGCGCGGGCGGTGGTGCCGCGACCATGGACCTGCCGGAAGCCGCCTCGCTCACGGTTCCGGGCAGCCCGGACCTCATGCGCCACCAGGCCCGCTTCCTCGCCGAGGTCAGGAAGGGCCACCGCACCTTCCTGCTCGCCGACGAGCCCGGCCTCGGGAAGACCGCCGAGGCGCTGCTGGCCGCATCCGTCTCGCACGCCTACCCGCTGCTCGTGGTCGTGCCCAACGTCGTCAAGACGAACTGGGCGCGCGAGGTCGAGCTGTGGACGCCGCAGCGCACGGCGACCGTCGTGCACGGGGACGGCAAGGACGTCGACGCCTTCAGCGATGTCGTGATCGTCAACTACGAGGTGCTCGACCGGCACGCCGGCTGGCTCGGCCGTTTCGGTTTCAAGGGCATGGTGGTCGACGAGGCGCACTTCATCAAGAACCTCGGCTCGCAGCGCTCGAAGCACGTGCTCGCGCTCGGCAAGCTCATCCGCGCGGCCCAGCCGAACGCGCTCATGATGGCGCTCACCGGGACCCCGCTCATCAACGACATCGAGGACTTCCGGGCGATCTGGCAGTTCCTCGGCTGGATCGACGCCACCAAGCCGCTGGCCCCGCTCATGAGGAAGCTCGAGGAGACCGGGCTCACCCCCGCCGATCCGGGCTTCTTCGCCGCGGCGCGCAAGGCCGTCATCGAGATGGGGATCGTTCGTCGCAAGAAGATCGACGTCGCCGCCGACATCCCGGCGCGCCGCATCGCCGACCTGCCGGTCGAGCTCGACGACGAGCTCGGGCGCGGCATCCGCCAGGCCGAGGCGGCGCTCACCGCGCGGCTGCTCGAGAAGTACCGCCGGGTGCTCGCGGCGAAGCCGGACGGCGAGGTCGAGGATCTCATCCGCGTCGTCGCGCACGCCGAGCTCGAGGAGTCGAAGGCCGCGCAGACCGGGGAGAACGTCTTCACCATGGTGCGGAGGATCGGCCAGGCGAAGGCCGTGCTCGCCGCCGACTACACCGTGCAGCTCGCCCGCTCGGTCGGGAAGGTCGTGTTCTTCGCCAAGCACATCGACGTCATGGACGCCGCCGAGGAGCACTTCGCGAAGCACGGGCTGAAGTCGATCTCCATCCGCGGGGACCAGACGAGCGCCTTCCGCCAGAAGCAGATCGACGCCTTTACGAACGACCCGGAGGTCGCGGTCGCGGTCGCCTCGCTCACGGCGGCCGGCGTCGGGCTCAACCTGCAGGCCTCCTCGAACGTCGTGCTCGCCGAGCTCTCCTGGACGAGCGCGGAGCAGACCCAGGCGATCGACCGCGTCCACCGGATCGGACAGGCCGAGCCGGTCACGGCCTGGCGCATCATCGCGGCGCACACGATCGACGCGAAGATCGCCGAGCTCATCGACAGCAAGGCCGGCCTCGCCGCCCGTGCGCTCGACGGCTCGGACGATGAGATCGTCGCCGAGTCGAACGTGCAGCTCGAGGCGCTCGCCGCGCTTCTGCGCGATGCGCTGTCGGCAGCCGCTCCCTGAGGAGGCGAAGAGGGCTAACGCGTGATCAGCGTCAGCATGAGCCGCGAGTCGGCGACCGCCTCGACCTCGTGACGCAGCGAGGGGTCGAGCCTCAGCAGCCCGCCGGGCACGAGCCGGGTCTCCCGTCCGCCGGCTCGCACGAGCAGCTCCCCGTCGAGCGCCTGCATGAGCAGGGGGAACGGCGCGGAATGCTCCTTGAGCAGATGGCCTGCGGGGAAGGCGAGCACGACGACCCGGACATCCGGATGCGCGAGCGCCGTCCTGTGCCCTAGTCCCTCGTGCGGCACGGGCGAACCTGCCAGCAGGTCGTCGATCGCGGTGAGGGCCTGCCCGGAGGAGTCTTCCATCATGCTTCCACGCTAGCCCCGGATGCGCGGGAGTGGGATGGTGGAAGCATGACCGTGCGAATCAAGAGAATCTACGAGGATCCGGCCGCCGAGGACGGCTACCGCGTGCTGGTCGACCGGATCTGGCCTCGCGGCGTGAGCAAGGAGCGGGCGAGGCTCGATCTCTGGCTCAAGGAGGTGGCCCCGTCCGCCGAGCTGCGCACCTGGTTCCATCACGAGGAGCCTAAGTGGCCGGAGTTCCGGGAGCGCTACCGTGCCGAGCTCGCCGGCAACCCCGCCGTCGCGGAACTGCGCAGGATCGTCTCCGGGCACGACCCGGTCACCCTGCTCTATGGCGCGCACGACGAGACCGAGAACCAGGCGGTCGTGCTGCGCGACTTTCTCGGCTGAGCGGCGTGCAACCTTCAACTATCTAGCGATACTTTAGGGGTTGTCCGAGGGCGTGAAGTGCGTCATAGTTATTGAACCGAGGAGGTCAAACTCCAAGGTAATAGAAAGCCTCCAGAAGCTACTTGTAGCGACCGGGGGCTTTCGCCTTTTAACCCCCTCCGTTCCGGGTTCCGCGGCGTGTCGTCGCCGATTCAGGCCCCTCGAGGGTTATGTACCCCGTTGTCCCCATTTATGCTGACACTCCCTCGGGGGACACCCTATCTGGGGGCAGCAGACCCCCTTGCGTACCCCTTATCGTGGAGTCACGCAAGACGGGGGACACCCGGAGGCGGTGGCAGGCTCAGGCCGGCAGCGAAATTACGGGGGTAGATTCGCAGCCGAATGGCCGGTGAATCCACCGCCTCCTCACCGTTTAACGGGCGTTTCGACGGCTTCGCAGGCGTCAGAGGAACGGCAGCGTGTAAGGGGCGAGCAGCTCCGGAAGGAAGTAGTCGGTCGCGAACCATGCTCCGACGAGAGCCGCGGCGAGAAGGAGCCACACCCAGAGCAGCGCGGAATTGCGCCCCGTCTCCCTCTTGACCGCGATCGTGCGCACCAGCAGGTACACGGGAGCGGTGAGGAGCGCCCAGGCCCAGTGGGCCGGTCGCGTGTAGCCGGCCCAGTCGAGCTTGCTGCGATCGGCGACCGCGAGCAGGAGCGTGACAAGGTAGAGGATCCCGACGACGCCGGCCACGAGCATCCACCACTCGAAGGGGAGATATCGCGGGTAGTTCTCCGCGCCCTTGACTGCGGCGATCGACAGGACCCCGGCGATGAGCGGCATGAGCGCGATGAACCAGCCCGAGGTGGTCGCCTTGCGGGTCGCCGTGTTGTAGAGGTCGTCCGCCGCCGGCAGGACGGGCTCCCTGATCCAGGCGTTCGCCGTGGGGACCTGGCCGGTGGACTCGTCGGCGGGCGATGCGGCTGCCTCGGTCGCGGGCTCCTGGCCGGGTCGCGCGAGGTTCTGCGCGGACGGCGCGATCGACGGAGCGGTTCCCAGCGCCGCACCGCCAGGAAGCCAGTCGAAGGACGAGGGCTCCGAGGAATCCGGAATCGGGATGGCGGCGGGCGTCGGGGTCGCGACCGGTCCGCTCTCGCCGGCTGCGGCTTGGGCGCGCAGTTCCCTGCGCGAGGGAAGCGCACCGGATGGCGGTGCTGAGAGGGACCCGGCTCCGGGCTCCGGCTTTGCGACGGGCTCTGGCTTTGCGACGAGCTCTGGCTCGACCGCCGGCTCTGGTTCCGGCGCAGGTTCCGGCGCAGGTTCCGGGGCGACGGCGGGCGATGTGACCTGCTGGGGCGCAGCGGGAGGCGCTGCCGGGGGCGGGGAGGCGACCGGGGGGTGGACGGAGTCGGTCCAGTTCACACCGTCCCACCAGCGCAGCTCGGATGCGGCGTAGGGGTCGGGGTACCAACCGGCCGGCGTGGGCGCGGCCTGGTCTGGTGCCATGCGCGTAGTCCTCTCCTCTGCTTCGGGTTCAGCAGGAACTCCCCGAATTCTATGCGGGCCGTCCGGCTGCCCCCTAGTCCCCAGGGCTGGGGTGTCGCCATCCAAGGCTACCGAAAACGGGGGACGCTCACCGTCAAGGAGGGGGACGCCGCATGGGCGCCCCCCTCCTGACGGTGTTCGAACGGAGGATCAGCCGGAGGTCTTGGCCCCCGCCTTCTCTTTCGCCTTGGCGTCCCCGGAGGAGGACCCGCCCCGCAGCTTCTCGAGGCCGTTCATGAGGTGGTACACGACGACCGCCGCGACCGTGCCGAGGATGATGCCCTCGAACTTGACCTCGCCGAAGGCGAGCGTGTAGTTCGCGATGCCCATGACGAGCGCGACACCCGCGGTCATCTGGTTCTTGGGACGAGAGAAGTCGACCTTGTTCTCGACCCAGATGCGCACGCCGATGATGCCGATGAGGCCGTAGAGGGCCGTCGTGACACCGCCGATGACCCCGGGCGGGATCGTGTTGATGAGCTCCCCAATCTTGGGCGAGAGGCCCAGCAGGATCGCGACGATGCCGGCGACCCAGTAGGCGGCCGTCGAGAAGATCTTCGTGGCCGCCATGACGCCGATGTTCTCGCCATAGGTCGTCGTCGCCGACCCGCCGCCGATGCCGGCGATGACCGTCGCGGCACCGTCGGCGAAGAGCGCGCGGCCGGTGATCGGGTCGAGGTCGCGGTTGATGAGCTGCCCGACGCCCTTGATGTGCCCGACGTTCTCGGCGACGAGCGCGAGCACGACGGGGAGGAACATGAGGTAGATCGGCAGGTACTGCACGTCGAAGACCGGCGTCGTGAAGGTCGGCAGGCCCACCCAGGCTGCTTCGTTGACCTTGGTGAAGTCCACTTCGCCGCTGATCCATGCCGCCACGTAGCCGACGACGACCCCGACGAGGATCGAGAGCCGCCCGAGGAAGCCCTTGAACAGAACGGCGCACAGGATGACAGCGAAGAGCGTGATGAGCGCGATCCACGGAGAGGCCGCGAAGTTGGACCCGGCGACCGGCGCGAGGGCGAACCCGATGAGGGCCACGATCGAGCCGCTCACGACCGCTGGGAGCAGGGCATTGATCCACTTGGTTCCGGAGAAGTGGACGATGATGCCGACGATCGCGAGCACCAGTCCGGTGACGATGATGCCGCCGAGCGCGACTCCGAGACCGCCGGTCGCCGCGTTGGCCGCGAGGATGGGCGCGATGAACGCGAACGAGGATCCGACATAGCTCGGCAGCCGGTTCGCCGTGATGATGAGGAACAGCAGCGTCCCGATGCCGGAGAACAGGAGTGTCGTCGCGGGCGGGAACCCGGTGATGATCGGGACGAGGAAGGTCGCGCCGAACATCGCGACGACGTGCTGGCCGCCGAATCCGATGGTTCGAAGCCACGACAGTCTCTCTTCGGGGAGGATGATGTCGTCGGCGGCGACATCCTTTCCGTCACCGTGCAGTTTCCAGGGAAGCGCCATTGTTTCTCCTTAGTGGGTGTTGCCGTCGGTCGGCCTCGCCGACTCGGTTTGCTCCACCGTAGTGGTCGGCGACCCTCCGCGTCACTAGTTCCGCTCCCGAGGAGATCGCGCGGCGATCGTTTCGGAGGGGGCGGCACGGTCACTTCCCGATCGGGTCGAACCAGCGCAGTCCATCGAAGCGGGCGAAGCCATGGTCGTGGGTGGCGAGCCTGAGGCCGTGGGAGATCGCCAGCGACGCGAGGTGAGCATCCGGGACATCGTTGGCTGCGAGTTGGCTTGTTTCGCAGAGCTCGGTCATGATCGCAGCGTGCTGGGGCGTCGGGACTGGAATCCAGACGTTCGGCATCCGAAGCCAGGCGTCCACCTGCCGCCATGCGTCGGTCATGGTCGCCGGATTGCTGAACACGCGGGGGTTGCTCACCAACCTCAGGAATGCGTTCAACGACTCCCACGGGAGTGCCACTTGCTCACGGCTGGCGAACTGCTCGTCAAGCCAGGCGAGGCTCGACGCATGTTCCTTGGCGGAGCTCTGGTAGGCGTAAATGAGGATGTTGGCATCGACAAGGATCACCGATGGTCATCGCCTTCCGCGAGGGCGAGGGCCGCCGACACGTCGGCGATGTCCACCAGTTGTTCTCCGAGGTCGCGCGGCATGGTCGGCGAGGCAAGGAGGTGCTGATCCGGACCAGCGGCGAGAGACCGAAGTCCTAGCCTCAGGGCGTCGTTGAGGATGTGTTTGAAACGCCGCCCATCCTGCCGGCGAACGCGCTCGATCTCGGCGGCGACATCCGCGTCAAGTGTCACGGTGGTTCTCATTCCTCAAGGTTAACAAAATGATGCTTTGATGCCTATCTCATGCAATATCGGAGTGAGTTCGTTTCCAGTTCTCGCGAAGCTTCCGATCGTGCTGCTCACAGGCCGGGCGCGCGCAGTCGAAAGCTCGGCTGTGAGGATGTCGTAGC
The DNA here is from genome assembly GCA_044508495.1 of Clavibacter sp. Lineage (GTDB taxonomy): Bacteria > Actinomycetota > Actinomycetes > Actinomycetales > Microbacteriaceae > Terrimesophilobacter. The sequence continues at coordinate 19,967 of JBIQHP010000013.1, read as the reverse complement.
CCGCTTCGATGATCATCCGCAGACCATATCGAGGATGGAGGTGGTGAGATCATGCCCAGTCTCGATGTTGTGGATAGACGAGCCGACGGACGGCTGTGGAGGAGTCGTCGGATCGCACTACCCTCGTTCCATGACTCCGGATGCCCTGCTCGAGTTATGCCTGTCCCTGCCGCAAGCGGTCGAGACGTTCCCGTTCGGCGAGGAGACTTCCGTGTTCCGCACGAGCGGCAACGACAAGATCTTCGCGCTGAGCCCGCTCGGCAGCGATCCGCTCAAGGTCTCGCTCAAGTGCGACCCGGAGGAGAGCGAAGCGCTGCGGGCCGAGTTCCCGCAGGTGACCCCCGGCTACCACCTCAACAAGCGGCACTGGATCACGATCGTGCTCGACGGCCACGTTCCGGACGCCCTGGTCGAGCAGCTCATCCGCGGCAGCCATGCGCTCGTGCGGCCAAGGGTGCCGCGCGGGTGACTCCTGTCTCCTCACCCGTTGACGAGCTGGTGGGCGCGCTGATGGGAGACGCCGAGAACTAGTCCGACATCCTGATAGCTGAGGCGTTGGGCGCGAAGAGCCTGTGCGGCAGCGCGGAGCTCTGCTGCCGCGGTGCGCCGGGACTGCTCTTCGAGGGCGCGCGCTCGTTCCAGGTTGGCCAGGTGGGCACGCACCGATTCGGGCAGGGCGAACTGGATGTCGATCTCGGCGTCGGCTTCGCCGGTCATGACCTCGATGAGGTCTTTGGCCATGGAGGGGATCTCCCTGGCGTTGCGCGCCTGCGTCACCCGGTCGATGGCGGGGACGGTCAGAAGCCAGAATCGTCCGTCCGGCTCTGCTGTCACCGTGTAGCTCACCGCCACCACCTACTTCCTAGTTTCGGTTCACACTCTGTGAAGAGCTCCTGAGCGAAACGGTCGCCTATCTCGCTGTGACGCGGGATGGGGATGATCAGTCCGTCGAGGGAGTACACGTCATGGTTGGCCCCGTGGCGGCTCAACTCCCAGGCCAGCCCACGGCTCTTCGCTGCCGCGCTGATCCTCTTGAGTATGTCCCTACGCTTCACAATAGCCCTTCTAGGGCATACTTGCAATCAGAGCAAGTCCGTCCTTGCAATCAAGAGATCGGCTTCGGTTTCCGGTCGGGTTGAATCAGAGCGACCCCATCGAAGCGCGGAGGCCGCGGTCATAACTTTCGGTGATGGCTTGGAGACCGTAGCAAGCTCGTGCGGGAGGGCGGCGGTAGAGAGTGCATCGCCGGGGAGTAAGGAGACAGGCGCCTGTTGTGGAGGAAAGAGGAGTCCTCGTCTCAGTTCAGACGGTCCCGACCCACAACATGTCCCGCGCTCGGGTTGCGGCCACGTAGCGCTCGCGGAGGTTACGCGCGGTGCGCTCGTCGTCGGAGACCGACCGCGCATCCGTCGACCACGGCAGCATGACCAGCTTGAACTCGAGGCCTTTCGCTCGCTTGACGGTTCCGACCTTCACCGCATTCGATGGAATACCCTGATAGTCGTGCAGGTTGGTCGATGGGATACCGGCCGCGGTGAGGAGCTTCTGTGCAGTCTCGGCCTGATCGTTCCGGTCGCACAGGATCGCTAGGTCGCCAAGGTCCAGGTCACCTGACGTCGCCGCGCGCTTGATTCTGGCGATGAGGGCCTGGTCGTGGGCGGCGCGGGTAGCGAAGTGCAGTTGCTCGGGGACGGGGCCGTGGCGGAGGTCGACGTTCGCAAGGTCTCCTTCGAGACGGCCTTTGGCCTCCTCGGGGAGCGGGGTCTCGACAGGCTCGACCGGAGACAATGGGCCGACCTGAGACACGGGCTGGTCGTCGATGTCGGTGTAGGAGTCGTCGGCGATGAGCGTTGCTGCGAAGGCCTGGATCTCGGCCGTGTTGCGGTAGTTGTGGTCCATCACGACACCACGGCCGGCGAGCGAGATGCCCGCCTCCGACAGCACGTAGCCGCCAGGGTAGATGCTCTGCTGGCCGTCGCCGATCAGGGTGAAAGCGTCCGGAGCGTCGCCGACGAGAGAGTGCAGCATCCGGATCATCGCGAGCGACAGGTCCTGCGCCTCGTCCACGATGACGGCAGCGTAGCCCCTCAGCGGCTTCGTGCGCAGTGATCTCTCAGCCAGCAGCACCTGATCCTGGAAGTCATTGATGCCCTCCGACCGCAGCAGACGCTCGTATTCCTGGAACAAGGCCCACACCGCCCGGCGGTCGTCGATAGTAAGGCGGACCATCCTGCCGGGTCTTGCGCAATCCGCATACTGCTCGAAGGTCGTGAAGCCGCGGCCCTTGATGACCGACTCGACCTCCTCCTTCCAGTACTCGTTCCCCCTGGCCGAGGAGCTCGTGGCAGTCCGCCCTTCCAGGCGAGCACGGTGTGCCGAGTCCAACGTCGCCCAGGCCTGGCTGAGCAGCTGGCCGGCACGGCGGGAATCCACCTTGATCCCGACGCTGCGCTCTCGGAGGACCCGGCTCGCGAAGGAGTGCACGCTCACGAACTCGACTCGATCCGCGGCATCGGGCGTCATGCGCTTCAGCAGATTGCCCATGACCGCGGGCAGCGTGCGCACGAACGTCGTGAACAGTATCCGGCCCTGCGGATGCATGCGCGCCAGATACGCGGCCCGATGCAGGCCCACCACCGTCTTGCCCGTTCCGGCCCCGCCCCGGATGCGCGCCGGCCCGTTGAACGTGCGGCGCACGAGGGCGGCCTGCGACGGATGCAGGAACGTCATCCAGTCCTCCACCGGGGCCGCGAGATCCGCCTCGGTGAGTGCCTCGCGCACCTCATCCTCAGTCAGGAGGGCGTCCTCATCGACCAGTGAGTCGGGAAGCTCGTCGAGCACCGGCTCGGCAATCGTGAGATCCGGTTCCTCGGCCTGGGCGCCGACGTAAGCCGGGAAGTACTTCATGGCGACAGCCAGCACCTGCTCCACCTGGCTCGTCGTGAGGCGCTTGCCCCGCGAAGCCAGGTGCTTGTGCACGTCCACTTCGCCGACGACCTCGACCGGTCCGACCTCGCCGATCCGACCCTTATGGTCGGCCATGACGAGAATCGGGCGCACTTCACCCGGCGCAAGCCCGACGCTCGAGAAGGTCTCCTCGGCGTCGTAGGCGACATCCGCGAGGCGCAGCACCTCGTCGGTGACGTCGGCCTGGTCGCGGAAGATCGCGCCGGCGGCCACGGTGAAGTCGTTCCAGTGCTTGGAGTCCACGATCCACACCCCGGATGGCCCGATCACGATGAGATCGAGTTGCGCCACCTTCGAGCCAGGCCATTGGCGATCGGCGAGCAGGTAGTACCCTTGCGCGGTCAGGGGAGAAAGACGTGTGGCGAGCCGACGCTCGGCGATCGCCGCTGCGGCGAAGCGCCCGGAAGCCGCATTCGCTCTTTCGGCCTCGAGCAGGTAGCTCTTCGAGAGCGCGCTCATGCGCTGCGCCTGTTGCGCCGCAGAGGTCCCTGCTGGCATCCTCACCCCCGGTCGGATGCTTACATTCTGACAGTCGTGCTCATGTTTGAGGCCATATGCGCCCCGGTTTGGGGGTGGGTGTGCACTACATGGATCTTCTCGGTCTGTGGCCGTGGCTAGAGTTGCCGCATGCTGGTGAGCTGGGGCGCGGTCACCGCGCGGCGCCTCGCGCGACACGGGCTCGTCACGCCGCTGCCGGATGCCGCGAGCGCGGTCTCCGCGATGGTCGGCGCCCACGCCCAGGTGTTCTCGGCGGCCGAGCTCGCGATCGGCCTGCGGACGGCGAACGCGACGCCCGGGACCGTCCGGGAGGCGCTGTGGGAGCGGGCCGAGCTCGTCAAGACCTTCGGTCCGCGCGGAACCGTCCACCTCGTGGCCACCAGCGAGCTCGGCCTCTGGCTATCCGCGCTCTCAGCCCTCTCGTCGCGCACTGCCCCGATCGCGGGGGTGAGTCTGAGCGAGAGCCAGACGGATGCCGTGGTCGCCGCGATCGCCGAGGCGCTCGCCCCGGCCGGGCCGACCGGCGACCCCGTGCGTCTCACGACGCAGGAGCTCGGCGACGAGGTCATCGCCCGCGTCGGCGACTGGGCGGGCGAGCTCACGTTCCCGGCCTTCAACGGCTTCTGGGCCCGCTGGCGCCAGGCGATCACGACCGCGGCCTACCGTGGGGTCCTGTGCTTCGGTCCGCAGCGGGGCGCCAGGGTGACCTACACGCGGCCTCCCGCGACACCGGATGCCGGACGGCCGGATCTCGGACTGCCGGCGGGCGACGATGCCGCGCTCTGGCTCCTGCGGCGCTACCTGGCCTCCTACGGCCCGGCCTCACCCGCGGAGTTCGCCCGCTGGCTCGCGGTTCCGGCCCGTCGGGCGACGGAACTGT
>JBIQHP010000013.1:0-15522 GCA_044508495.1 Clavibacter sp. | reverse complement strand
CCCGCGGAGTTCGCCCGCTGGCTCGCGGTTCCGGCCCGTCGGGCGACGGAACTGTTCGCGCTCGCCGACCTCGATCCGGTCGCTCTCGCCGAGTTCGACGAGCCGGACCCGGCCGCCGGGAGAGATGCCGCGCGCCGCTGGGTGAACGCGGAGGACACGGCCTTCCCCGACGATCCCGTCCCCGGCGTCCGCCTGCTTCCGTACTTCGACCCCTTCGTCGTGGGATCGCATCCGAGGTCGCTGCTCTTTCCAGGCGCCGCCGCGCGAGCCATGCCGAAGGGGAGCGCCGGAAACCTCCCCGTGCTGCTCGTGGACGGCCTGGTGGGCGGCATCTGGCACGCGAAGCGGTCAGGCAGGCGCGTGGTCATCACGGTCGAATCCCTCACCCGGTTCACGAAGCAGCGCTCGCGCGAACTCGACGAGCAGGTGCAGCGCGTGGGCGAACTGCTCGGCGCCGCCCCCGAACTGGTCCTCGGCCCGGTTCCGGTCGGCCCGCACGCCTGAGCGGGCGCCGCCCTAACGGGTCAGGAGCCCCGTGCGCTCGGGGTGCTTGTCGAACCACTCGCCGACGTACCAGCACATGGGAACCACGCGGTAGCCCGTGGTCGCCTCGACGTCGTCGACGGCGAACTCCACGACCTCGGCCGCGAGGCCCTGGCCGCGGCGCTTCGGGTCGGTGAAGGTGTGCGTGAAGGAGATCGAGTTCCCGCTCACGCGGTAGTCGACGGCGCTCGCGAGGTCGCCGTCGATGCGCAGGGTGTAGCGGCCGGCATCCGGTTCCTTCAGGAGTTCCTTGCTCATGGTCCCAGCCTATCCTCGGCGCCTGAGCGATGCCGGGGGCGCCGATTAGGCTCGGTGCATGGCCATCGAGCTCCCCGACCTGCTGCTCCCGGATGCCGCCTCCTGGCGCAGCTGGCTCGAGCGGAACCACGCGACCTCGCCGGGCGTGAGGCTCGTGCTCTCGCGCAAGGGCGGCACCGTGACCTCGCTGTTCTACGACGGCGCTCTCGATGAGGCGCTGTGCTTCGGCTGGATCGACGGGCAGACGAATCGCCGCGACGAGCAGACCACGTTCCAGCGATTCCAGCCACGCGGGCCGCGCAGCATCTGGTCGCTCCGCAACGTCGGTCACATCGAACGGCTCGAGGCCGAGGGGCGGATGCACGCCGCGGGGCGCGCCGCCGTGGAGGCGGCGAAGGCCGACGGGCGCTGGGAGAGGGCCTACGCCGGCTCCGCGAGCGCGGAGACGCCGCTCGACCTGCTCGAAGCGATCGCCGCGGTTCCCGCCGCTCAGGAGATGTACGATCTGCTCACCTCGCAGAACCGCTTCGCCCTCTACTTCCGGCTGAGCCAGCTCACGGATCCCGCGGCGCGCGGGCGACGGATCGCCGTCTTCGTGGAGCAGCTCGCCCGTCACGAGCCGCCCTACCCGCAGAAACGGATGCCCGGCGCCCCCTGATCGTCGTCAGCGAGCCGGCAGCGCCCGCTCGATCGCCTCGACGAGCTCCGGCGCATCCGGGAGCACGCCCGGGCGGAACCGCTGCACCTCGCCGTCGGGACCGATGAGGAACTTCTCGAAGTTCCACTCGACCTTGCCGGCGGTGCCCTCGGCGTCCTCGACGGCGGTGAGCTTCTCGTAGAGCGGATGCTGGTGCCGGCCGTTGACCTGCACCTTGTCGAACATCGGGAAGGTCACCCCGTAGGTGGTGGAGCAGAACTCCTTGATGCTCTCGGCGCTCCCCGGCTCCTGGAACATGAACTGGTTGCAGGGGAACCCGAGCACCGTGAACCCTCGCTCCGCGTACTGCTCGTACAGCCTCTCGAGCCCCGCATACTGCGGCGTGTTCCCGCACCTGGAGGCGACGTTGACGACCAGGACGGCCTTGTCGGCGTAGTCCCCGAAGCTGGCCGGCGCGCCGTCGATCGTGGTGAGCGGAATGTCCCTGAGATCCATGCTCTCAGCGTACGTCGCAGAGCTGGAGTTCGCTGGGCGCTACCGCCCCGCCGCGTACCCCTGCATCCCCCTCGGATTCGCGGCGGCGTAGAGCACTCCGTCCTCGCCGGCGCCCACGGTCGACAGGCGTCCGAGCGTCCAGTCGCCGGCGCGGGTGACGATGTGCCCGCGTGCTTCGAGCGAGGCCACGACCCGCTCGCCCCGACGATCGTGCGCAGGAGATAGGGGAGCTGCCACTGGTCCTGCTGGTCGCCGCCGGGGGAGCCGAGCGTGCCGACGGCGCGACCGTCCCGGAGCAGGAGCGTCGGGGTGAGGGTCGTGCGGGGCCGGCGGCCCGGCTCAAGGGAGGAAGGCGTGCCGGGCGTGAGCCAGGTCATCTGCAGGCGGGTGCCGAGGCTGAAGCCGAGCTCGGGGACGACCGGGGAGGACTGGAGCCATCCGCCGGAGGGCGTGACCGAGACGATGTTGCCCCAGCGGTCGATGACGTCGAGGTGGCAGGTGTCGCCCTTCGTCTCGCCCGTGCCGGCCACGGTCGGCTCGCCGGGGCCCTGGCCCTCTTCGGCGAGCTCGAGAGGCGGGAGGAAGGGCGAGTGCCCCGGGATCGTGCCCGGGCGGAGCTCCCGGGAGGCCCCCTCGCCGATGAGCGCACGCCGTTCGGCCGCGTACTCCGCCGAGAGCAGCGCGTCGAGCGGCACGTCGGCGGAGTCCCCGTAGTAGGCCTCGCGGTCGGCGAGGGCGAGCTTCTCGGCCTCGAGGATCGTGTGCGCTCCGAGCTCGCTCGAGGGATCGAGACGCTCGTCGTCGACGCCGTCGAGGATGCCGAGCATCTGCAGCAGCGCGGGTCCCTGCCCCCAGGCGCCGGACTTCGCGACCGTCACGCCGCGGAACTCCGCGGTGACGGCCGGCTCATAGGAGGCCCGGAATCCGGCCAGATCCTCCGCGGTCAGGACGCCCGCGTGGTCGCCGCCCGTCGAGTGCCGGTGCGGCGTGCGGACGAAGTCGTCGATCGCCCGCGCGACGAACCCCTCCGCCCACTCCGCGCGGGCGGCGTCGATGCGGGCCTGGCGCGTCGGTCCGGTCGCCGCGGTCACGAGGCGCTCGAGGGTTCGGGCGAGAGGTCGATTGGCGAACAGGGCTTCGGCATCCGGGACCCGTCCGCCGGGCATCCAGAGCTCGGCCGAGCTCGGCCAGTGCTCCTCGAAGAGCCCGGAGACGCGCTCGATCGTCGCTGCAACGCGCTCGAGCAGCGGATGCCCGTCGCGCGCGTAGCCGATCGCGAAGGCGAGCACGTCGGCGAGCTCCCAGGTCCCGTGGTCGCGCAGGAGCAGCAGCCAGGCGTCGACCGCGCCGGGGATCGCGGCGGCGAGGGCGCCGGCGCCGGGGACGAGCGAGAGGCCCTCCGCCCGGTAGTGATCGATCGTGGCACCGGCCGGCGCCGGCCCCTGGCCCATGAGCACGACGGGCGTGCCCGGGGCGTCCGCGGTCGCGAAGACGCCCACGAGATCGCCGCCCGGTCCGTTGAGGTGGGGCTCGACGACGTGCAGCACGAAGGCGCAGGCGACCGCGGCGTCGAAGGCGTTGCCTCCGCGTTCGAGCACGGCCTGGCCGGATGCCGTCGCGAGCCAGTGCGTCGAGGCCGTCATGCCGAAGCTTCCGCGCAGGGTAGGGCGGGTGGAGAAGCGCGAGGGAGAGGTGTAGCTCACCCCTCGACGCTACTCGCTCAGGCCGTGTTCAGGATCGTGAGGATGAAGACGTAGAGCGAGGTGAAGGCGAGCACCGCGGCGACCGGGACGATCGAGCTGAGGGCGTAGACGATGACGGGCGCCCAGCCGCGGCCGGTGTTCCGCGTCACGTGCACGGCGCGCACGATCAGATAGATGAACGGCCCGAGCAGGAACCACCAGCTCGATGCCGCGGTCGGGTGCATCTCGGCGAGAAGCACCTTGTGATCGTGCACGGTGAGCGCTGCCGCCGTGAAGAGCACGACGACGCTCACGAGCACCTGCGGGAAGAACGAGAAGAAGTCGCCGAGCGCGACGACGAGGACGACGACGAGGAGTGTCGACCACACCGGCAGCGTCGCGAGCCACCACACCGAGCCGGTGTAGGCGCGCGTCGGCGAGTACTGGATGGTCGGCTTCGCGGCCATCGACACGAAACCCTGGGTGTTGTGGCGCTTGTCCATCGGACGGTACGGGTCGATGGGCGGCAGCGTCGCATCCGTGCGGATCGGGACGGGTGAGAAGTAGCGATCGCCCTGGGCCGACGTCGCAGGATGCCGTGGCCGCGTGGTCGGAGTCCACTGGCTTCCGTCCCACCAACGGGCCTGGCTGTCGTCGGCGGGATCGGGATACCAGCCGGCGATGATGACGGTGTTGGCTGTGTCGATCGACATGAATCCCCCTGCGAAGCCCCCGCTCGCCCCGCGCGGCGGAAGCCTTCCCGCTTCTGACGCTATCGCTTCCCCGCGAGTCGTACATGCCCCCCTTCGCGGGTATCGGGCTCTTCCTGCGGTAGCGGGCGGGTCCCGGCTGCTCCGATCAGGCGATGGCCTCGAGACCCGCCTCGATCGCCGCGCGCAGCCCGATCGCGATCGTCTCGACGGCGAGCTCGGTCGCGGTCGGGACGTGCAGGAAGCCGGCGACCGTTCCCCGTGCGTCGACGTGGTGCAGCATCCGGTACATGACGTGGTTGCAGACGTAGGAGCCGGCGCTGAGCGAGAGCTCGGAGGGGACTCCGGCTGCCGTCATCCGCTCGACCATCGCGCGCACCGGCAGCCGCGTGAGGTAGGCGTCGGGGCCGCCCGCCTCGATCGCGCGGTCGGCGGGCCGCACGCCGGCGTTGTCGGGGATGCGGGCGTCGTCGAGGTTGAGGGCGACGCGTTCGGGCGTGACCGCGGTGCGGCCGCCGGCGACGCCCGTCGCGATGACGAGATCGGGGGAGTGATCGTCGATGAGGGAGAGGAGCAGGTCGCCGGCACGGCCGAATTCGACCGGCAGGCACGCCGTCACCAGATCGGCCGGTCCGCTCCAGTCGCGCGCCACGAGCAGCACGGCCTCCCACGAGCTGTTCTCGCGGGCACCGTCGAAGGGCTCGAAGCCCGTGAGCAGCACGGTGGTCATGGCGCCATGCTAGTCGCGCGTAACGTTGAGCCTGCAGGAGCGCGACGTTGCGCGCTTCTCGAGAGGACACCGTGACGACCGAGTGCATCCATGGCCTGGAGACGGCACGGTGCGATCTCTGCTCGCCCAGGACGCCGCCGCCCGCCGCGGTCAAGCCGGCCCGCGCTCCGGCGCAGCGCAAGGCGGCCCCGATCTCCACGACGAGGCCGGTCGCGGTGGATGCCGGGGCTCGGCGCATCTTCCACGTCACCCACCGGCGCAACCTCGCCGGCATCCTCTCCAAGGGCCGCATCCTCTCCGACGCGGCGGGGGCCGATCCCGTGGTCGACATCTCGGCGTCCGACCACCGGGAGCTTCGGCGCGAGGCGAGCGCGGGCTCCGCGCCGGTCGCGGCCTTCGTGCCGTTCTTCCTGGCGCCGAACGCCATCCTCTGGGATGGCCTGCGCGGTGGCGAGGCCGACCACCGGCTGGCCGAGACCGCGCGCAGCACTCCGGCATCCGAGTTCGTGATGCTCGTGAGCTCGGCGAGGGCCGGCGGCAAGTCGGCGGTCGTGGCGGACGGCGAGGCCGTCGATCCGACGACGCGATTCAGCTCGCTCGCCGAGCTCCACGGGCGGATGCCGCGTCGACTCTACGACGAGGAGGACGCCCTGCGCTCGGCCGAGTTCCTCGTGCCGGGGGAGTTCCCCTTCGACGCGGTCACCCTCGTGGGGGTCGCGAACGACAAGGTGCGCTCCGAGGTGCGCGCGCTTCTCGGCGAGCACGGCTTCGCGCAGAAGGTCTCGGTCTACCCGCCCTGGTTCCAGCGGCCCTGAGGACGAGCCGGATCAGCTCGCCGTGAGCACGCTCGGACCCCAGGAGGCGAGAGGCACTCTCGCGGAGGCGAAGTCGGTGTTGACGGTCTTCCACTCCTGAAGGCGCGGCCCCACCCAGAACAGGTAGATCCCGAGGGTGACGATCGTGAGGAGCAACCACAGGATCCACCGGCCGAAGAGGCCGACGGCGCTTCCCCGGAAGGCCAGTTGCTGGCCGTCGATGAACGTGTGCTTGCAGCGCCAGCGCTCGGTGAGGACGAGGGCGAAGGGGTAGCAGATGCCGAGGGTCAGCAGCGTGATGAGGGCGCCGAGGAGCGCGGTCCCGACGTAGGTGGCCGCACCTCCGTCGAACGTGAATCGGGTGGGTCGGGTCATGCCTCCCTGTATACCGTGCGCAGTGGAGCCGCTTCGAGTCCCTTAACGGGGGTCCGCCGGGGGAGCGTGCCCCGAATGGGGACATGAAACCGATATGCCGGTGATTTACGCTCGACTATTACCCGAAGCTAGATTGACCAGGATCATGGACGACAACCCGAAGACATCCGATCGCGGCGGCCTCGACACGGAGACCCTGCCTCCCGTCGACATCCCCCAGGACGAGTGGGCGGCCCACCCGATCCTGCGTCGCGCCCGCCTCAACGTCATGGGGGACGGCATCGAGTGGCCGGAGGCCACGTTCGAGCAGCTGCCCCAGTTGCGGGAGATCTCGCTCGTCGTCGACGACGGCGTGCTGTGCGCACGCCTCGCCGCCCAGTTCAGCTTCGATCGCTTCGTGGATGCGACGACGGATGAGAACGGCCCGGCCCAGCCGCCCGGCCACGTCGCCGATCGGCAGCGCTTCTACACGCGCGTGACCGACAACGGATTCCACGTCGTCGGCGTCTTCGGCGCCGCGACCATCAACGGCCGGCGGCGGTACTTCCAGTGGCTCACCGGCGCCTGGGTCGAGATCGGGCTGAGCGGATTCCTCTACGTACGCGACGATCTCGACACCCACTTCTCGGAGGTCTCGGCCTCTCAGCTCGAGGAGACCCAGCCTGGCGCGGTCTCGACGGCGATGCACGCAGAGGAGGAGTGGATGATCGAGAGGCTCGAGCGCACCTTCGCTCCGGCCTCGGCGCCCGTCGCTCCTGTGCCCGTCGCTCCTGTAGCAGGGACCGTCGCCCCGGCTCCCGTACCGGAGGCTGTCGTCCCGATGCCCGCGCCCGTCCCCGCGGTCACCCCGGCGCCGGCGGCCATCGCGAGCGCTCCGGCACGGGTCCAGCACGGCATCGCCGTCGCGCTCGCGACGATCGCCCACCGCGGCGCCACCGACTTCGCGGGCGCCGCCTACATCGATCACCCCGCCCGCGTTGCCGAGAGGTTCGACCCCGAGCACGATCCGGTCCGCCATTGCGCCGCGTGGCTTCACGACGTGCTGGAATCGACCGATCTGACCGCGCGCGACCTCCTCGACGCCGGCATCCTGCCCGAGATCGTCGAGGTCGTGTCGCTCGTCACCCGCCGCGAGGATCTCACGGCGGCCGAGCACCTCGCGCTCATCGCGGCGAGCCCCGACGCGCTCGCCGTCAAGCTCGCGGCCCTCGACGACAACTCCGCACCGTGGCGGCTGCGCAGGCTCGACCAGGCGACCCGAGCGCGGCTGGAGCAGGAGCACGCCGAGACCCGTGCGGCCCTCGGCGCCGTGCGCTAGCACGGCTCGGAGCGTTTTCCGCGCTACTCGCCCGGAAGATCCGGTGCCGCCGAGTCGACGGCCTCATCGAGCGTCTCTCCGGCAGGGTCCTCGGCGTCCGCGTCGATGAGATCAGGCCCGCCGACGGGAGTGCCGGCCCAGGTGTCGAGGGTCCAGCCGCCGGCCGGGCTGCCGTCGAGCACCACGACGCCCGTGTTGTCCAGCGCGTTCTCGGCGCCGAACGACGAGGGGATGTTCGTGGCGCGGCTCGAGGCCCACACGCGGATCGCCGCGCCGTGACTCACGACCGCCGCGACCCGGGCGCCCGAGTGAGCGATCCGGGCGATGTCGTCGTCGAAGCGCCCGAAGAAGGCGTGGCCGTCCGGGCCTCCCGGCATGGCCACTCCCAGGTCGCCGAGTCCCCAGGCGTACACGGTCTCGAGGTATCGGCGGATCGAGTCGCGGTCGCTCCTCAGCTCGAGCGAACCCGCCTCGATCTCGTGAAGGCCCGGGCGGACCTCGACGTCCAGCTCGCGAACCCGCGCGAGGGGCTCCGCCGTCGCCTGAGTGCGCACGAGGGTCGAGGCGTACAGAGCGTCCAGCGGCTCCCCGGAGAGGGAGTCGGCGAGCGCATCGGCCTGCTCGAGGCCGAGGGCGGTCAGCCCCGGTCCCGGATGCGCCGTGTCGAGCTGGCCGAGCACGTTGCCGGGCGTCTGGCCGTGTCGGATGAGGAGGAGGCGCACGCTCTCAGGCCGGGCGCTCGTCGTCGGGGAGCGGCTCCTCGTCCTCTTCCGGTTCGACGCGCTCATCCGGGTCGAGGGTCGGAGGCGGCGACGGCTCCGGCTCGTCGCTCAGGTCGACCTCGCGCTCGTCGTCCGGGTTCGGCTCGAACTCTCTGTCCATGCCGACAGTGTAGGCGAGACGCTCAGGACTCGGGTGGGCGCTGGACGGGGATGCTCTGAGTGTCCTCGTAACGGCGCTCACGGCGCGGGATGAACGCCGCGACGATCGTGCCGGCGAGGGCGACGCCGGCGCCGAGGGCGAAGACCGTCTGGAACGCCTCGCGCGTCGGGATCTCGATGCCGTTCGACAGGACGAAGCTCGAGGACAGGATGACGCCGATGAGACTCGCGGCGACGGTGGAGCCGAGCGTGCGCATGACCGAGTTGAGCCCGTTGGCGGCCGCCGTCTCGGTGGGCGGCACCGAGTGCATGATGAGCGTCGGCATCGCCGAGTAGGCGAAGCCCGTCCCGAGCCCGACGAGGGTCGAGACGAGGATGACATGCCACACCTCGTGCATGAGGAACACCGAGAGCGCGAAGGCCAGCGCGATGACGGACCCGCCGAGCACGAGGCTCGTCCGCGGCCCGCGGGCGTTCGACAGCCGGGCGGCGAGCGGTGAGACGAGGAACATGACGAGGCCGTTCGGCATGAGGCACAGGCTCGCGACGAGGAGCGTCTGGCCGAGGCCGACCCCGGTGTCGGTCGGGAGCTCGAGCAGGATGGGCTGCGCGGAGGCCGTCACGAAGAAGGCGAAGCCGACCGCGATCGAGGCCAGGTTGGTGAGGAGCACCGGACGCCGGGCGGCCACCCGCAGGTCGACGAGCGGCTCCGCCATCCGCAGTTCGTAGAGCCCCCACGCGACGAACACGAGCGCCCCGCCGACGAGCAGGGCGAGGATGACGGGGCTGGTCCAGCCCCACTCGTTGCCCTTCGAGACGCCCAGGAGGATGCCGACGAGGCCGATCGAGAGCCCGACCGCACCGCCCCAGTCGAATCTGCCGGCGGTGCGCAGGACGCTCACCGGGATGATCGTCGCGACGAGCACGAAGGCGAGGACGCCGAGCAGCACGGAGAGCCAGAACAGGAAGTGCCAGTCGATGCTCTCGGCGATGACCGCGGAGACGGCGAGCCCCAGTGCGCCGCCGACGCCCATGGTCGCGCTCACGAGAGCGACGGCGCCGCTGAGCTTTCTCGGGTGGATGACGTCGCGCAGGATGCTGATGCCGAGCGCGATGACGCCGAGCCCGACTCCCTGCAGCGCGCGGCCGACGATCATCGGCACGAGCGTGTTCGAGATCGCCGCGACGATCGACCCGAAGGTCATGATCATGAGCAGGGCGAGCGCGATCCTGCGCTTTCCGTACATGTCGCCGAGTCGGCCGCCGATGGGCGTCGCGATGGCCGCGGCGAGCAGGGTCGCGGTGAGCACCCACTGGGCGTCGGCGACGGTCGTGTCGAGCAGCACCGGAAGCTGCGGGATGATGGGCGTCACGAGGGTCTGCATCGTCGCCGCGATGAGGCCGGTCGTCGCGAGCGTCGCGGTCATCGCTCGGTCGCTCGGCCGGCGGGTGAGGCGCCGGCGCTCCCGGTCGCTCAGCCAGCCCCTTCGTTCGTCGTCCATCGGGTCAACTCTAGACGCGCGCGGCGGGTCCGGCCTTGCGTTCCACCCCCGAACGGGGCACGCTGGATGTCCATGACACTCCTCACCGAGAACACCAGGAAACTCCTCTCCCCGATCGTCGTGCTGGCCGTGCTGATCCTCTCGGTCGCACTGTTCTTCGTCGCGGTCTCCCCGCTGACCTGGGCGACGCCCCTCGTCGGCTGGACGCTCCTCGCCCTCGTCGTGCTCGGCGGGCTCGTGCTCGGCTGGCTCGCCTGGGCCGGTGCCGCGCAGAAGCCGGCGGCGAAGGCGCCCGCGCGCGAGCTCACGACGCCCCGGCTCCTGACGGTCGCCTTCGAGGCGCTCACGATCGTCGCCGGGATCATCGCCGCCTTCACCTGGCTCGCACTCGCGATGGGACTTCCGGCCGTGCTCGTCGTCCCGTTCGCGCTCGGGTTCGTGATCGTCGTCGCCCTCGTGCTCGACCTCCTCTCGAAGACGGGCCGCCTCGCCGAGCGCTGGCGCTCCCTCGAGGCGGGCGCATCCGTCCTCGCGGCGCTCGGCGTCGTCGCCGTGCTCCTCCATCTCGCCGTCGCAGTCTAGGGAACGCGGCCCGCGAGTCTTCCGTTCGCGAGGGCTCCTCCGCGCAATAGGGTGAGACCGTTCCCACCCAACCGCGAGAGATGGAGCCGAAAATTTCCACGAAATCCGAGAGCCAGGACGCCCCGCACGAGAGCGCGACGGCGACCGACTGGGCCCAGCACAACCCCGTGAAGCGGGGGAGCGGAAGCACCTTCCGCGAGCGATTCGACTCGTTCTTCGAGATCAGCTTCCGCCGATCGACCGTGGGCCGCGAGGTCCGCGGTGGCCTCGTCACCTTCATGACGATGGCCTACATCGTCATCCTCAACCCGCTCATCCTGGGCGGGGTCGCGGATGTCACGGGCGGCTCCCTCGACCGCCCGCAGATCGCCGCCGTCACCGGGCTCACCGCAGGAGTCATGACGATCCTCTTCGGCCTCGTCGCGAACCTGCCGTTCGGGCTCGCCGCCGGCCTCGGGATCAACTCGTTCCTCGCGGTGAGCGTCGTCGGCCAGGTCACCTGGGCGGAGGCGATGGGGCTCGTCGTCATCAACGGCCTCATCATCGTGCTGCTCTCGGCCACGAGACTGCGCGAGCTCATCTTCAAGGCGGTCCCCGCGCAGCTCAAGATCGCGATCACGGTCGGCATCGGCCTGTTCATCGCCTTCATCGGGCTCGTGGACGCCGGCTTCGTGCGCTCGAGCGGCGCCGCGAGCCCGCCCGTGCAGCTCGGCGACGGCGGCTCGATCACGACCATCCCGACGCTCACCTTCATCCTGGGCCTGCTCATCATGGGCGTGCTCATGGCGCGCAGGGTCAAGGGGGCGCTGCTCATCGGCATCCTCGGCACGACCGTCATCGCGATCGTCCTCGAGGCGATCTTCAGGCTCGGTCCCTCCTTCGACGCCGACGGCCCGCACCCTGGCGGCTGGAACCTCAACGTCCCGACTCTTCCGGATGCGATCGTGTCGGTGCCCGACCTGGGGCTCATCGGCGCGTTCGACTTCAACGCCTTCGGGCGCATCGGCTGGCTCGCCGGGATCATGCTCGTGTTCACGCTCGTGTTCACGAACTTCTTCGACGCCGTCGGAACCCTGACCGGGCTCACGAAGGAGGCCGGGCTCGCGGACAAGGAAGGCAACTTCCCGCGCCTCAAGTCCTCGCTCATCGTCGAGGGCATCGGCGCGGTCGCGGGAGGCGCTACCTCGAGCTCCTCGAACACGATCTACATCGACTCCGCTGCGGGCGTCGGCGAAGGCGCGCGCACCGGGTTCGCGAGCGTCGTGACGGGAGTGCTGTTCCTGCTCGCGATGTTCCTCACGCCGCTCACCCAGGTCGTGCCTCTCGAGGTCGCCGGCGCCGCTCTCGTCGTGGTCGGCGTGCTCATGGTGGCGCAGATCAAGGATGTCGACTGGAGCGAGTTCTCGATCGGCTTGCCGGTCTTCCTCACGGTCGTCGTCATGCCGCTCACCTATTCGATCGCGAACGGCATCGGCGTCGGCTTCATCTCCTGGGTCGTCGTGCGCAGCCTCGCCGGCAAGGCGAAGGGGATCTCGCCGCTCCTGTGGATCGTGGCGGCCGGCTTCCTGGTCTACTTCGCCCGTGGGCCCATCGAGGTGCTCTTCGGCGGGTAGCCTCGCCTCTGCAACGAGATCGCGCCGTGACGACCTTCGGGATCGTCACGGCGCGATGTCTCGTTCGGGGCTAGCCGATGGTGTAGATGCCCCAGTCGACGACCTGCCAGTCGATCCAGCCGTTGACGCGCTGGAGGCTGACCTCGATGTCGAGCGGCGTTCCCGCCGCGTTGACCCCGTCGCAGAAGAAGGTCTGACCGATGAGCACCGGGACGAGATCGGGGCAGGTGACCTCGAGCTGCGCGCCGATGACGGCGGCATCGGCCACGATCGACTGCTCGGCCTGGTCGGCGAACACGGTCGGGAGCGAGGAGATGAGCAGGCCGGGAACGGCGATGATCGCGCCGATCTGCAGGAGGCCGAGCGCGAACCAGACGAGCACGGGGCCGAAGCCGCCGCCGGACTCGCGGATCGCGGCGACCGCACGCACGATGAGGTAGACCGGCGCGGTGAGCAGAGCCCACAGCCAGTGCGCCGTGACCTCATGGCCGGACTTCCGCAGGTTGCGGCGGTCGAGGGCGGCGAGCCCGATGACGATCGGGTACGGGGCGAGCCAGATGGCGGCCATGATGCCGGAGGCCTCGGCCGTTCCGAAGGCGGTGAGGATGAGCAGGCTCAGGACGAGCTGGAGAAGCGGGATGAGCGCGATCATCCACACCGGGCCGTTGTGCGTGGCCTTCGCGTGCGGGGCCGTCTGCGCCCGGAGATAGGCCTGGTACTGCGGGTCGCTGAGCGGGTCGACACGCGGGGCCCAGTCGAAGGTCTGCTGGGTCTGCTGAGCCTGATGAGGCATCTGCGCGGCGAACCCGGAGAACATCTCCTCCTGCTGGGGAGCGGCCGTCGATGGCGTGCCCGCCGGCTGCGCATAAAGCCCCGGCTGCTGGTAGGACGTCGCCGGGTACGGCTCGTCGTAGGAGGTCGACGGAAGCGACTCGGCCTGCTGGTCCTGGAGCGCGGCGGAGCGCGTCGCGGCCATCGGGTCCGGCACCGTGCCCGCGGCGCTGCCGACATCCTCGTACCGGGCGAACGGGTCGAAGGGCGAGGGCTCGGGCACGTCCTTCTGGACGTCCGCCCGCGACGGCGGCTCGAGCTGGAGGAGGGTGAGCGCGGTCGGCGCGGCGATGTCGTTGCCGTCGCGGCGCTCCCGCTCGCGGCGCTCGCGACGGGTCAGCAGATCCTGCTCCTCCTGCTGCTGGCGATCGAACTCGTCCTCCGGCCAGGCGTAGGTGGTCTCCTGCATGACCATGGGCGCGCGGGCCTCAGCGGTCTGGTGGGTCCAGGCCGTGCTGTCCCACCAGCGGAGCTGCGGAAGCCCGAGCGGGTCGGGGTACCAACCTGCCGGAGCGCCGTAAAAGCTGTTGTCGTCCAAGGATCGACCCCCACAATCATGTCAACTTGGGTATGAAGAGAAGTTTAGGTGCGCACCGAGCGCGGGAGAACACCTAATATTGCCCCAAAGCTGGGGGTCATGGTATTACGATCCCGTCACGTCCCCGGCGCGGGCATCCGCCTCGATATCGTGGGACCGTGCCGACCGACTATAGCCCCGGGCCCGAAGCCGCCCCCGAAGCCGCCCCCGAAGCCGGCCTCGAAGCCGGCCTCGACGCCGCCCTCCCCGATCTCGACTGGACCGTACTGCCCCCGGGGGCGGTGAGCTCGGGGTTCGAGGCGCCCAGCGGCACGCTCGCGATGGTCTCCCTGGGCGATCCCGAGCATCCGCGCGTGGTCCTCGTGCCCGGCGTCACGGGGTCGAAGGAGGACTTCAGCCTCATGCTGCCGCTCCTGGCCGGCGGGGGCTACTTCGTGCAGTCCTACGACCAGGCGGGGCAGTACGAGTCCTCGGAGGCCGGTCCGCACCGCCTCGTGCCGCCCCGCGATCGCTACGACTACGATCTGTTCGTCGGCGACCTCGTGGCCGTCCTGGAGTCCTCCTCGACGCCCGCCCACGTCCTCGGGTACTCCTTCGCCGGAACGGTCGCGCAGCTGGCCATGGTGCGGCGTCCGGAGCTCTTCGCGAGCCTCACGCTGCTGAGCTGCCCCCCAGAGCCCGGCCAGGGCTTCCGCGGGGTCAAGCGCATCGGCTGGATCTCTGGGCTCACGACGGGTGCGATCGGCGCCGCGCTCATGATCTGGGGCATCCGGCGCAACTTCGTCCCCGTGCCACCCGGGCGGTTGCGGTTCGTCCGGGACCGCCTTGAGGTCACGAGCCACGGGAGCGTCCGGGACATCATCCGGATGATGAAGCGGGCACCGGACCTGCGCGATACGATCCGGGCCATCGACGTCCCGAAGCTCATCGCGGTCGGGGAGCACGATCTGTGGCCGCTGCGCCTGCACCTCGCCTTCGCGGACCGGATCGGCGCGCAGGTCTCGGTCTACGTCTCCGGCCACAGCCCCTGCGAGACCTCTCCGCATCAGCTCAGTCGAGATCTCCTCGAGCTGTTCTCCCGCTCGGTCGCTCCGGCCGGCTGAGGACCCGGGTCCTCGACCGGTTCCGCCAGAGGCCCAGTCCGGCCCAGCCGAGCCGCCGGCCCAGACCGCGCAGGGAGCTGAACGGTCGCGCGGAGATCCCGACCCGGAGGTCCCGGTCGTACCGGACCGTCATGTCGGGCTCGAGGAGGAAGCTCAGCTGGAGGTCGTCGTGGACCCGCTCCAGGGCGGGGTCGAGCTGCGGCCGCAGCCGCGTCCACACCGCGCGCGTGAGGGCGAAGTTCGAGCCGAAGAGGGGAGGGTGACCGAGCAGCCAGCCGACGAACCAGAAGTAGCCGGCGATGTAGACGTGCTCGCCCACCCAGCGGGTGAGGCGGTTCCCGCCGTAGAAGTCGCCCGGGCCGGTGACGGCCGACAGCTCCCCGGATGCCGCGAGCGCCGCCTCGACGCGCTCGAGCCAGTCGGGCGGCGGCACCGAGTCGGCGTCGAGGCGCGCGATGATCTGACCGTGCGCGGCGTCGAATCCGGCGATCGTCGCCGGCCACACACCGCGTCGCGGCTCCTCGACGAGCCGCGCGCCGGCCTCCGAGGCGACCAGTGCGGTCTCGTCGGTGCTCCCGTTGTCCACGACGACGATCTCGTCCGCCGGGCGGGACTGCACGGCGAGGGCCGCCAGGCATCGACGGAGCATGGCGGCGTCGTTCCAGGAGGGGACGACGACCGAGAGGAAAGTCATGGCGGCGAGAGTTTACGCGAATGTTGACCGTCGTTTCGCGGGGTGAAAGACTCGACCGCAGTGGACATCTCACTTATGGTCGCGCTGGTCGTCGTGCTCGCGCTGTTCTTCGACTTCACGAACGGTTTTCACGACACGGCCAACGCGATGGCTACCCCCATCGCCACCGGCGCGCTCAAGCCGAGGGTCGCTGT
>JBIQHP010000143.1:0-3508 GCA_044508495.1 Clavibacter sp. | reverse complement strand
CTTCCACGCGGTGGCGCGGGAGACCCGGTCTCCGAGCAGCCGGATGCGCATGGTCGTGAGGCGGTCGAGCATGGTGCGCGCCTCATCCGCGCCCAGCTCGCCCCGTCGAACCTCGCGATAGATGAGCGAGAGTGCCTGCGAGCGGAGCAGGTTCGGCGCCACGAGCTTGTGCTCGTCGGGCGCCGTGATTCCCTCGCGGACCAGGTGGACCGCCGTGAGCGCATCGATTCCGAATCGCGTCATGCCTCCATTGTGCGGGTACCGTACGACCTCGCGGTGTCAATCTCCGCGAGGAAGCGCAGCATCCTTCACCGCGTCGACGGCCGCATCGACTCCCTGCGGCCACGGCGCTCCGTGGCCCGGGAGCACCCAGGTCGCGCTCGTCGCGCGCAGCCGCTCGAGCGACTCGAGGGCCTGCGCGGGCTCGTCGGTGAACGGCGCCGGCTGCGGGCCGGGCCGGCCGGTGAGCACATGGCGCGTCGTGAGAGCATCGCCGACGAAGACCGCGTCGACGGAAGGAACATGGATCGCGATGCTCCCGGGGGAGTGCCCGGGGAGCCCGATGATGCGCGGACGGCCCGGCGCATCCAGCACCTCCCCGTCTGCCACCTCGGTCACCGAGGTGAGGTGGGTCGTGCGGAGCCCGCGCTTGGCGAGCGCGTACCCGAGGAACCGCAGCGCTGGACCGAGTCTCATCGCGCCCCAGGCCGGCTTGCTCGTCGTCTCACCGCGGGCGCGAGCGGCATCCGCTGCGTGGACGTAGATCGGCACGCCATGCTCCCGCCGCAGGCGCTCGGCGAAGCCGAGGTGGTCGGGGTCGCCGTGGGTGAGGATGAGCGCCTGGATGTCGTGCACCCTTCGTCCCATCGAGCGCAGCTCGGTCGTGAGGTCGCGCCAGTGACCCGGGAGTCCGGCGTCGACCACGGTGATCCCGGTCGTATCCTCGACGAGGTAGGCGGCGACGATGTCGTTGCCGATCCGGTGCAATCCGGGGCTGAGCAGCATGGGCGCTTCCCTTCGATCGATAGCTACGATACATAGCTATGATGGCTATGTGCAATAGCTATGCTGAAGTGACCCGCCGAGGAGAGGACTCCGACCATGCCCACGCCCGACCGCACGAGCGTCGACGAGATCGTCGCGGCGGCCCGGGAGCTCCTCGAAGTCGCCGGTCTTCCCGGGCTGACGATGGCGGCGGTCGCCGGTCGGGTCGGTGTTCGTGCTCCCTCCCTCTACAAGCGCGTCGGCAGCCGGGACGAGCTCGTGGGACTCGTCGCCGACGCGACCGTCCTCGATCTCACCGACCGGTTGGCGACGCTCGCGGCCGACGACGCGCTCGACCCGGGCGAGACCCTCGCCGCGCTGGCGCGCTGCTTCCGCGACTTCGCGAGGGCGAGGCCTGCCGGCTATCACCTGATCTTCGCTCTGGGACCCGATGCCGTGCGTCCGAGAACCGAATCGCTCACCCGCGCCACCGACATCCTCACCCGCCTGACCGCTCGCCTGGTCGGCCCGGGCGACTCCCTCGAAGCGGCCCGCACGGTGACCGCCTGGGCTCACGGTTTCGTGAGCATGGAGCTGAGCGGAGCGTTCCGGATGGGCGGCGACGTCGACCGTGCCTTCGACTACGGGGTCGCGCGGCTCGTCGGGGCTCTGGGGCGCCGGGACTCCTGACCTGCGACCGGCCAGGCGGCAGCGCGGCACTGGGTTCGGCGACGCGCTCAGGCGTTCATGCTCGTGATCTGGATGAGGTTCCCGACCGTGTCGTCGAACACCGCGGTCGTCGCCGGTCCGGCGGCCATCGGCGGCTGCGAGAACTCGACGCCGAGGCCTTGGAGCCGCTCGAACTCGACGTTCGCATCGTCCACGCCGAACGAGGTGAACGGTATGCCGTCGGCCACGAGGGCCGCCCTGAACGGCGGCACCGCGGGATGGTCTGTCGGCTCGAGAACGAGCTGCGTACCCTCCGGATCCTCGGGAGAGGCGACGGTGATCCAGCGGTACTCGCCGACCGGAACGTCGTATGTGAGCGTGAAGCCGAGCTTCTCGGTGTAGAACGCAAGCGCCTTGTCCTGATCGTCGACGAAGATGCTCATCAGGTTGATTCTCATGGTGTCTCCTCCTGCGGCGGTCGAATCGGCCACCGTTGTGTGATCTGACCCAGCGGGCGCGGGTCGATGGTGTGGATCTTGTAGCGTCCTCGACGCTCGCTGTGCACGAGTCCTGCCGCCTCGAGCACCTCGAGGTGCTGCGAGATCGCCTGCCGGGTCGAGGTGAAACCGTGCTTCATCGCGAGGCGACTGCAGATCTCGAAGAGCGTCTGCTCGTCGCGTTCCATCAACTCATCGAGGATGGCGCGACGCGTCTCGTCCGCCAAGGCCTTGAAGACGTCGCCCACGGGAACACATTAGGCAAGTAGTGACTTGCCTGTCAAGAAGTCGCGAGGGCGGTAACGCGCCGGCCTCGCTGCGCGCGTCCGATCTCCACCGAGTGATGCCCATCCGGACGACGGATGCCGCCTCGGCGGGCTCGCTCGTCCGAACGAGCATCACTCGCCGCATCCGGCGAGCCGCACCAGCGGGACAGCGAACCGGAGACCGCGCGGCCTACGGCACCTCGACCGGCAGCAGCGTCGGCCGCTTCGGTTCGCGGCCGTCGCCTGACGAGCGTCCGGTGAGCCGACGACCGATCCAGGGCAGCACGTATCCGCGCCAGTAGGCGAGAGTGCCCGGGCGCTCGAGCTTCAGCGACTCCTCATCCCAGTCCGGTACCGGCGCGCCGAGAGCCCGCAGCACATTGCTCGCCACTCTGCGGTGCCCGAGCGCGTTGAGATGCAGCTTGTCGACCGACCAGTAGCGCAGCTCGGTGAGCTCGGCGTCCGACCAGTTGTCGACGAACGTGACCAAAGCGGATGCCGGCACGCGCGCCCGCACTGCCCGCGCAAGCTCCTCACCTCTCACCTCGATGCGCGCGCCGAGCGGGATGTGCTTCGTCGGGTTGCCGCCGCTCAACAGCAGCACGTGGATGCCCGCCGCCATGGCCTTCTCGGCGGCCTCCGCCAACCGGTCGGCCACCGACTCGATCGACACCTTGGGGCGCATGATGTCGTTGCCGCCGCCGTTGAGGCTCAGCAGATCGGGTCGGAGCGCGATCGCGGCATCCAGCTGCTCGTCGACGATGGGACCGAGCAGGCGGCCCCGGATGGCGAGGTTCGCGTAGTCGAACTCCGCATCCGCGCCGCCGCGTTCGCGCGCGGCCAGGGCGAGGCCCAGGGCGACGAAATCCGCCCAGCCGCGCACGCCGCCATCCGGAAGCTCGTCGCCGACGCCCTCGGTGAAGCTGTCGCCGATCGCGGCGTAGCTGCGAAAGTCCATGAGAAGAGTCCATCACATCGGTAGTCCTCGCGAAGTTCACCGTCCGGGCGCATGATGGAGTCCGGGATCGATGACGGGAGTGGCCATGGGTGGAGAAAGAGTGCTGGTCACGGGCGGCTCCGGGTTCGTCGGGG
>JBIQHP010000142.1:0-3518 GCA_044508495.1 Clavibacter sp. | reverse complement strand
CCGACTCCGCCGAGCACCTTCAGACGGGCGTCCGGCAGGGAGCGCTGCAGGTCGTACTGGGCCGCGACCGGGGTGATGTCGTCGAGCTCGGCAGCGACGAGCAGCGTCGGGACGGCGATCTGCCCCGCGAACTGGCTCACGTCGGCGCTGACCGAGGCCTCGAAGGCCTCGACGACCGTGTCGCGGTCGGAGAACCGGTTGAAGAAGGTGTGGTGCTCGCGATGGATCCACCGGCGCAGCGCCTTGTCCTTCGTCTTCACGAGGTTGACGCTCATGAACTGCACGACGAGCCAGTTGTTGAGCAGTGCGTGGCCGAGACGTCTCGGGAGCCTCGCGGCCGTGCGGTAGTAGAGCACGGTGATCCAGGTCGCGAAGGGACGGGGGCCCTTGAGCCCGGAAATCGCGATCGGGTTGACGAGGACGAGCGCGGGGGTCTCGAGCCCGCCGGCGATCGCCGCGGACGAGACGATCGTCCCGAAGGAGTGGCCAAGGACGATGGCCCGGCCGCGGAGGTCGAGCGCGTCGAGGAAGGCGCCGAGCCAGGTCGCGTAGCCCTCGATCGTGTGGCCGACCTCGGTGAGCGGCGTCGACTCGCCGAAGCCCGGGAGGTCGGGGCTCACGAACCGGATGCCGGGGAGCTGGGCGATGACCGGCTCGAGACCGTGATGCTCGCCGCGGTAGCCGTGGGAGATGACGACCGTCCACCGGGCATCGGGATCGCCGTACACCCAGTACCTCGTAGTGCCGCCGAGCACGGAGACCTCGTGCCGCTCCACGGGAATGCGTTCGAGCATGGTCGCATAGGGCGATTCGGGAGTCATCACGCTCCAGTCTAGGCAGGGAGCGCGCCGACATCCGAAACCACGCTACAAGCGCTTGCAGTCCGGTCCTAGACTCGTACCGACCTCGTTTCGCGAACCTCCCGAGCCGACACGGCAGAACAGGGGCACTGTGAGCTTCACCGCACCGATCCAGCTTCCCGGGCTGACCCTGGATCCCCAGTGGTACCGGCGATCCGTGTTCTACCAGGTGATGGTGCGCTCCTTCGTCGACAGCAACGGCGACGGCACGGGCGACCTGGGCGGGCTCATCTCCAAGCTCGACTATCTGCAGTGGCTGGGCGTCGACGCGCTCTGGATCCCGCCGTTCTACACCTCGCCGCTGCGCGACGGCGGGTACGACGTCGCCGACTATCGCACGATCCTGCCCGAGTTCGGGACCCTCGACGAGTTCCAGGAGCTCGTGACGAAGGCGCACGAGCGCAACATGCGCGTCGTCATCGACCTGCCGCTCAATCACACCTCGGACGCGCACGAATGGTTCCAGCAGTCGCGAAGCGACCCGGAAGGCCCCTACGGGGACTTCTACGTCTGGAGCGACACCGACACGCGCTACCCGAACGTGCGGATCATCTTCACCGACACCGAGGAGTCGAACTGGGCCTTCGACTCGGTGCGCCGTCAGTTCTACTTCCACCGGTTCTTCTCCCACCAGCCGGACCTCAACTTCGAGAACCCCGCAGTGCACGAGGCCGTCTTCGAGATCGTGCGGTTCTGGATGGACCTCGGGGTCGACGGCTTCCGGCTCGACGCCATCCCCTACCTCTACGAGTCGGAGGAGGGCAACGGGGAGGGCGAGCCGCCGACCCACGAGTTCCTCAAGACCCTTCGCGCGATGGTCGACCTCGAGTTCCCGGGTCGCGTCATGATCGCCGAGGCGAACCAGTGGCCGAGGGAGGTCGCCGCGTTCTTCGGCACCGTGGAGGAGCCCGAGTGCCACATGGCCTTCGACTTCCCCGTCATGCCGAGGATCTTCTACTCGCTGCGCTCCCAGCACGCCGGAGAGCTCGTCGACGTGCTCTCCGAGACGACCGACATCCCGGAGGGCGCGGGCTGGGGCATCTTCCTCCGCAACCACGACGAGCTGACCCTCGAGATGGTGAGCGAGGAGTACCGCCAGGCGATGTACGGCTGGTATGCCTACGACCCCCGGATGCGCGTGAACGTGGGCATCCGGCGACGCCTCGCGCCTCTCCTCGACAACTCGCGCGCCGAGCTCGAGCTCGCGCATGCGATCCTGTTCTCGCTCCCCGGCAGCCCCTTCCTCTACTACGGGGACGAGATCGGCATGGGCGACAACATCTGGCTGCCCGACCGCGACAGCTCGCGAACGCCCATGCAGTGGACTCCCGACCGCAACGCCGGGTTCTCCACGGCCGACCCCGGCAAGCTCTATCTCCCTGTCGTGCAGTCTCTCGTCTACCACTACACGCAGCTCAACGTCGAGGCGCAGCTCGCGCAGTCGCGCTCCCTCCTGCACTGGGTGCGCAATGTCATCCACGTGCGGAAGGCACACCCGACCTTCGGGCTCGGAGCCATCCGCGTGCTCGAGACCGACCACGAGTCGGTTCTCGCCTTCGTGCGGTCCTACGCCGGCGCCGACACCCAGTTCGGCGACTCGGCCGAGGACGTGCTGTGCGTCTTCAGCTTCGCCCACAACCCGGTAACGGTGACCGTGCGCTCCGAGGAGCTCGCGAACGCGACGACCTTCGACCTGTTCGGGGGCGCGGAGTTCCCGGCCTTCTCCCCGGAGGGCGAGCTCCGGCTCACGCTCGGCACCCAGAGCTTCTACTGGCTGCATCTCGGAACGGGGCACCTCGGCACGCGCCGGCAATGACACCGGCTGGCCGTAGTCTGATCGGGTGATGGATATCCAGCAGGGCCGGCACTGGTACGACACCCTCGGGGTCTTCGACCTCGAGACGACCGGGATCGACGTGGCGACGAGCCGCGTCGTCTCGGCGAACGTGAGCGTCCTCGGCGCCGACGGCTCGGTGCTCGAACGCACCGACTGGCTCGCCGATCCCGGCATCGAGATCCCGCCCCAGGCGAGCGCGGTCCACGGCATCACGACCGAACGGGCGCGGCGGGACGGCAGGCCGGCCGCGGAGGTCATCGCCGGGATCGTGACCGCGATCCGCTCGGTGCTCGCGCGAGGGCTCGCGCTCACGGTCTACAACGCGCCCTACGACCTCTCGCTCCTGCGCCACGAGGCCCTTCGGCACGGCGTGGAACCCCTCGAGGATCCGGCCCCTATCATCGATCCGCTCGTGATCGATCGGGCGGTCGATCGCTACCGCAAGGGCAAGCGCACGCTCGAGGTCTCCGCGGTGCTCTATGGCGTCAGTCTCATGGATGCGCACGACGCCGGCGCCGATGCGATCGCCGCGGGGCGGGTCGCCCAGGCGATCGCGGCGCGCTACCCGGACGAGCTCGGCGTCCCGGCCCTCGAGATGCACCGCAAGCAGGTGACGTGGAGCGCCGAGCAGTCGGCGAGCTTCGCCGAGTACATGCGAAGGACCCACAACCCCGACTTCGTCGAGACGGCGGGCTGGCCGCAGCGCTAGCGCCGGCCCTGGCGGGCTGTCAGCTGCCGAAACCCTTGTAGCGCGTGTTGAACTTCTCGACGCGGCCCGCGCTGTCGAGGATGCGCTGCTTGCCCGTGTAGAAGGGGTGCGA
>JBIQHP010000141.1:0-3594 GCA_044508495.1 Clavibacter sp. | reverse complement strand
CGGCAGCTCCAGGCGCACAACACCTGGCTGGACGTCGCCTTCCAGCTCGGGCTCGTCGGCCTCATCGTCTTCGTCGCGCTCGTCGGGGCCGCCCTCGTGAAGGCGTGGCAGCACGCGGTCGATCGCCCGCAGAAGGCTCCGGATGCCCCGCTCCGCTACTCCGCGATCACCCTGCTCCCGCTGCTCCTCCTCGCCGCGCTCGTGGTGCAGTCCTTCGCGGAGAGCAGGCTCATCACCGAGTACGGTCTCGCCATCCTCGTGATCGTCGCGGTCAAGACGAAACGTCGTGAGCTCTTGTGAGGACCGGTCAGCGCTTCGACGTCATCGTCGCGTTCCTCTCGTCGGCCCGGTTCGTGACGGCGCTCGGCGTCGCGACGATCGGTACGGCGGCCTGCTCTTTCGCACTCCGGCAGACGATCGGCTGGGCCGGGCTGTTCGGCATCCTCGGCGGGCTGCTCGTGCTCTGGGCGATCGTGCTCATCGCCCGGCGAGGCGAGATCGAGTGGAGCGGGCTGCTGCCGATCTCGCTCATGGTGTTCCTGGGATGGGCGCTGACCTCGGTCTTCTGGAGCCGGTATCAGTGGGCGACGCTCGGCGGCGGCGCCTACCTGCTCGCCTTCGCGATCCTCGGGGTGGCCGTCGCCCTCCTGCGGGACACCATCCAGCTCGTGCGGGCGTTCGGGGACGTGCTTCGGTTCACCCTGCTCGTCTCCTTCACCGTCGAGATCGTGGCCGGGCTGCTCATTGACGCGCCGATCCGGTTCCTCGCCGTCGAGGGCTACCTCGACCGGCTCGGGCCGATCCAGGGCATCCTCGGATCGCGCAACCAGTTGGGGATCGTCGCGATCGTCGCGATCGTGACGTTCGCGACCGAGCTCCGGACCCGCTCGGTCTCCCGCGGCATCGGCGTGGGTTCCATCGTGCTCGCGAGTCTCTGCCTGCTGCTGTCGCAGTCTCCGATCGCCATGGGCGCGACCGCGATCGTAGGGGTCGGGACGCTCGCGCTCTACGGACTGAGGAGGGTCGCGGCGGAGAGGCGGCGATTCTGGCAGTTCGGGCTCCTCGGATCGGCGCTCGTGGCCGCTGCGCTTGCCTGGACGTTCCGCGGCCAGATCATCGCGGGCCTCGACGCCACGAACGAGCTCGACTACCGGCTCAATCTGTGGCGGCGAGTCTGGGATCTGATCCCTCTCCACTCGCTCGAGGGGTGGGGCTGGATCGGTGCATGGCACCTCGAGCTCGTCCCGTACGTCGGCTTCCGGGCGATCCCGGGCGGTGCGCCGGACTCCGCTGCGAACGCCTTCCTGGACGTCTGGCTCCAGCTGGGCATCGTCGGCCTCGCCGCGTTCGGAGTGCTCCTCTTCCTCGCCTTCGTGCGTTCGTGGCTGCTCGCCGTCCAGCGGCGCAGCGTCGTCTTCGTCTGGCCGGCGCTCGTTCTGCTGACCCTCGTCGTGACCTCCCTCGCCGAGAGCTCGATCCTCGTGGAGTTCGGCTGGCTCGCGCTCGTGGTCTGCATCGTGAAGGCGAGCCGGGAGCTCAGCTGGCGGCAGGCGTTCACGACCGCGCCCGGCCCCGCCCGCCTTCCGAATGCTCCGACCACGCCATAGCGCAGCGCGGCTCGCGGACACTAGGATTTCGCTGAATCCTGGACGGCCGGGCAACTCCGATGCCGGTTCCAGCCCTGGATCGAGGAGCGCCTCATGGTGGCAGTGGCCGTAGTCGGCGGTGGGCTCCTCGGCGCGGTAGCCGCGCTCTGTGCGACAGCCCAGGGATGGGATGTCCAACTCATCGAGGCGCGAAGCGACCTCCTGTCGGCCGCAAGCGCCGTCAACGAGGGCAAGGTGCATCTCGGCCCGGTGTTTGCCCTCGGAGGTGCTCCGACGCAAGAGGTGATGTTACGGGGCGCGTTGTCCTTCGCACCCTTGCTCGAAGATGCTCTCGGAACCGAGATCGACTGGAGCTCGATCTCGACGGATCCTTTTGAATACCTCGTGATGCCCACCTCACTGCTCGATGCGGCAGGTCTCACCAAGCGCTATGCCGCCATGAACTCGTCGTTCGAACGGCTCTCATCGAAACTGGGCTCTCGCTATCTTGGCGGGGATATCCAGAGGATCGTCGATCCGGTCCCGCGAGATGACCCGGCAACGGGGTTTCCGGCCTTCATGACGACAGAGCGAGCCGTGGACCCCCTTCGGTTGCGAGAACTGGTGCTCGCCCAGCTGGCGGCGACATCGAACCTGACCGTTCATCTCTCACGTCGCGTTCTCGCCCTCGAGCCGACACCCGGCGGCGCCGAGGTGACGTGGCAGGATCTGGGTACACCCCCGAAGTCGCAACGCTTTGACTTCGTCGTGAACTGCGCATGGGAGAGTCAACTCGCGCTCGCGCACGAGATGGACGGCGTCGAGCACAACTTCCGCCTCAAGACCGCGGTACGGCTCCCTCGAGTGGCTGCGGGGCGCACGGTGACACTCGTTCAGGGTCCTTTCGGCGACGTTCTCTCTCATCCTGATTACACCTATGCGTCGTGGTACCCCGACGGCCGGCTGACGAACGAGTTCGGTCGCGAGCCAAGCGTAGAGGCCCTTCGACTACTCGACTCGATCATCGATCCCGATCCCTCCGATGCCGTGTCAGCAGCTTGGCGCGACTCCCTGGCCCGCAGCCAGATCGTGGCGCTTCAGCGACTCGGTTTGCTCCCAGAGGATGTCGAATCGGGCGAGCTTATCGGAGGGGTCTTGGTCGGGCATGGCCGACGAGACATCGACCGCATCGAGTCGCGGCTGCACAGCCGGGCGGAGTTCGGCGTGCGCCGCTTCGGCTGCCTGGTGCTGCCGATCAACTACAAGCTGACCACCGCCCCGCTCGCTGCCACGCAGGCTGTCGAAGCGATCGAGGCCGCCATGGCGCGAACGGTGCTGGCGTGAACGCCGGCGCAGCGCGAACCCGGGTCGCGATTCCGCTCCACCGATCTCGGCCGTGGCTCGACAATGTCGTCGCCAACGTCCATCGCCTCGCGGGTCGCGCAGCCGTGACCATCTCGGACGCGACGGGCGAGGATGACTCCCTTGCGCTCCTGCAGAGGGATCTTGCATCGGTGGCCGGGGTGGAATGGCTCGGCCCCCGCTCGATCGCGCCAGGCTGGGTGAGCCATTGCAACGACCTGCTGGAGCGCTCGACCGAAGAATACTTCGCCTGGCTCCCTCACGACGATGAGGTCGAGATCGACTGGGTGATACAGGCCGAGGCCCGGCTTGATGCGCTGCCGGAGGCTGTACTGGCACTCGGCACAGTGGAGCCGGTCGATGAGCCGGGGGTGACGATGGGAGGAACCAGAATCGAGCCCTTCTCTCCCTTCAGCGACTCCGATGTGAGTGCCAGGGTCCAGCACGCTCTCGAGGAATGCCTAGTGGGGGATGCGAGCTTGCTCGGTGCGGCGTTCCGCGGCGTGATGCGCAGGACGCTGGCCGCCCCGCTCCCCAGGACGCGCGACGACGGCGAGTGGTCGGACATCCTCTGGGCGATGCGGATGCTGACGCGGGGACCGTTCGTGGCGATTCCGTCGACCTACCGCAAGCGCTGGCACCCGGC
>JBIQHP010000012.1:15643-29534 GCA_044508495.1 Clavibacter sp. | reverse complement strand
TGCGCTCCTCGGCGCGCTCGACGCGCTACCGCCCTCCCCCGCCCTCCCGAGCCCCGACCCGCTCCGGCGGCTCGCCCCGCGGCTCGCAGGACAGACCCTCGCCGGGGACGTGGACGACGAGCTCCTGCGCGGGCTCGTCGGAGCGGGGCCGGGCACGACGCCGAGCGGCGACGACGTCATCGTTGGAGTGCTGGCCGGCCTCCAGGCCGCCGGTCAGGCCCGCTCGGCCAGGACCCTCGCCCGCCGGGCGCTGCGGCTGCTCCCAGCGACGACCGCCGCATCCGGCCACTACCTCCGCGCGGCCGCCGACGCCCGATTCGGCGAGCACGTCCACGAGCTCGTCGCTTCCCTCTCCGCCGACCGCCCGCCCGCCCGCACGATCGGGCTCGCCGCCCGCTGGGGCGCCACCTCCGGCATCGATCTGCTCTTCGGTCTCGCGGCGGTACTCTCCGCGACAGCCGGGGGCGCGGCGATCGGGGAGGCGGCATGACGACGAGCGGCGACTCGGTGCTGAGCACGAGGGTCCTCCATCACTTCTACCGGGACTCCGTCGCCCTCATGGCCATCGCCTCGGCGACCGAGAAGCGCGAGGGCGTCATCCGGGTCGGCGCCGTCATGGCGACCCCGGCCAACCTCGGCATCCTCGCCGACTCGGACATGCTCCCCGCCGGGCTCGACGCGGTGCCGGACGACCTCGTCTTCGTCGTGAGGGGAACGAGCGAGGAGGTCGTGCAGGACGCCCTCGACGCCGCGGAGGCCGGGCTCACCGCCGTGGAGAGCCGCGGCACGGTGGAGGAGGAGAGACCGGGCACGATCCGGGAGGGCATCGCCTTCGCCGAGGCCGCCGACCCGGAGTCTCCCCCGAACCTCGTGGCCGTCTCGATCGCCGGGACCTACGCCCCCATCGTGGCGGAGCAGGCCATCCGGAGCGGGCTCCACGTGCTGTGCTTCTCCGACAACGTCTCCGTCGAGGACGAGGTCCGTCTCAAGAGGCTCGCCGTGGAGAACCGCGTGCTGCTCATGGGCCCGGACTGCGGCACCGCGATCCTCGACGGCGTGCCGCTCGGCTTCGCCAACGTCGTGGCCCGCGGTCCGGTCGGGATCGTCGCCGCCTCCGGGACGGGCGCCCAGGAGGTCTCCCGGCTCCTCGATCTCGCCGGAACAGGCGTCTCGCAGCTCATCGGAGTCGGCGGCCGCGACCTCTCGGAGGAGGTCGGCGGGATCATGTCCGGGTTCGCCCTCGACCTCCTCGAGGCGGATGAGGGCACCGAGGTCGTCGTCGTCGTCTCCAAGCCTCCCGCTCCCGCCGTCGCCGACGCGCTGCTCGACCGGCTCTCCGGCATCGCCGCGGCAGGCAAGCCCGTCGTCGCCTGCTTCCTCGGGCTCGAGGACGGCGACCCGGACGGTCCCGGCGTCGTCGTGCGCGGCACCCTCGAGGGCGGCGCGGTCGCGGCGGCCCGGCTCGCCGGCCACGAGCTCGTCGTGCAGGACGCCACCACCCTCGAGCCCGTGCCCGGCCGGGTGCTCGGGCTCTACACGGGCGGCACGCTGGCCTCCGAGGCGAAGATCCTCCTGAAGCGGGCGGGCGTGGAGTGCGAGATCCTCGACCTCGGCGACGACCGGTACACGGCGGGCCGGCCGCACCCCATGATCGACCCGCAGGCCCGCGCCGAGAGGATCGCGGCGACCGGCTCCGACCCCGGCATCGGGATCGTGCTCCTGGATGTCGTGCTCGGCCACGGCGCGAGCCCCGACCCGGCGACGCCGGTCGCCGAGGCCGTCGCCGAGGCCAGGCGAGCGGCCGAGGCCGATGGGCGACGCCTGGAGTTCGTCGCCTCGGTGTGCGGCACGGGGCGGGACCCGCAGGGGCTCGACCGTCAGCGCGGCATCCTACGCGAGGCCGGCATCGTCCTCGCCGACACCAACGCCTCCGCGGTCAGGTTCGTGGCGGCCCAGCAGGCGGGAGCGACGGCATGACGATCCTCGACGGCGACCTGCGCGTCATCAACGCCGGCCTCCCGCTCATCGTCGAGGGCGTGCCGGCCTCCCAGGTCACCCAGCTCGACTGGCGCCCACCGGCCTTCGGCGATGCCGAGGTCGCCGGGCTCGCCCTCGCCCTCGACGTGGCGGCGCCGACGGAGGCCAATGCGCGGGCAATCGCCGCCGTGCACGCCGTCCGGCCCCAGCTCACGCGCATCCGGCCGGCCCGCGAGGTCGTCCCGGGGATCGCCGAGGGACGCATCCTGCTGCACGCCGGCCCGCCCATCGAGTGGGAGCGGATGTGCGGGCCGATGCGCGGCGCCCTCGTCGGCGCGGCCCTCTTCGAGGGCTGGGCCGAGACGCCCGAGCAGGCGGAGTCGCTCCTCGGCTCGGGCGGCATCGCCGTCGACCCCTGCCATCACCACGGCGCCGTCGGGCCGATGGCCGGCGTCCTGGCGCCCTCCATGCCGGTCTTCGTCACGACCGACCCGAGCGACGGGCGGATGGCCTTCGCCTCGCTCAACGAGGGTCTGGGCAAGGTGCTCCGGTTCGGGGCGTTCGACGAGGAGGTCATCACGCGGCTGCGCTGGATGCGCGACGTGCTCGGCCCGGTGCTCGACCGCGCGCTCGAGGCCTACGGCCCCATCGACGTCACCTCGCTCATCGGCCAGGCCCTCTCGATGGGCGACGAGGGCCACAACCGCAACGTCGCCGCGACCTCCCTGCTCACCCGGCGCCTCGCCCCGGCGATCGCCGCGCTCGAGCCGAACTCGGAGGCGATCGCCGTGCTCGACTTCCTCGCCGGCAACGACCACTTCGCGCTCAACATCTCGATGGCCTCGGCGAAGCTCTCGATGGATGCCGCCCTGGGCGTCGAGGACTCGACGCTCGTGACCGCGATGGCCAGGAACGGCGTCGAGTTCGGACTCCGCGTCGCCGGGACGGGCGACGAGTGGTTCACGACCCCCGTCGGGCCGGCCGACGGGCTCTTCTTCCCCGGCTACGGCCCCGAGGACGCCAATCCGGATCTCGGCGACTCGGCGATCACCGAGACCCTCGGCCTCGGCGGCTTCGCGATGGCCGCCTCCCCCGCGATCACGCAGTTCGTCGGCGGCACGCCCGACGACGCGATCGCGGCCACGAGGTCGATGCGCCGGATCACGATGGGACCGCATCCGGCCTTCCCGCTCCCGCCGATGAACTTCGCCGGCACGCCTTCCGGCATCGACGTGCTCAAGGTGCTCGACACCGGCGTGCTCCCGCTCATCAACACCGGGATCGCCCACAAGAAGGCGGGAGTCGGCCAGATCGGGGCGGGGATCGTCACGGCGCCGCCCGAGGTGTTCCTCGAGGCCGCGCGCGCCCTCGCGGACAGAAGGGGCCTCGGATGACCGCCCCGGCTCCCCAGGGCACGGTGCTCGTCGCGGTCGGCGGCAACGCGCTCGTGCTCGACGGGGAGGCCGGCTCGGTCGAGCGCCAGCTCGAGCGGGCGGCGGGCTTCGCGGAGTCGGTCGCACGGCTCTCCGAGGACGGCTGGACGGTCGTCGTGACCCACGGCAACGGACCCCAGGTCGGCTACATCCTCCGGCGCGGCGAGCTCGTCGCACCCGACGCCACCGTCGAGGGGCTGCCCGCGCTTCCCCTCTGGCTCGCCGTCGCCGACTCCCAGGGCGGCATCGGCCACATGCTCGCTCTCGCGATCGACACGGCCGTCGCACGCCGCGGGCTCGCGACGAGGGCGGTCGCCGTGCTCACCCATGCCGAGGTCGACATCGCGGACCCGGCCTTCGCGAAGCCCACCAAGCCCATCGGCGGCCAGCTCACGGCCGAGGTCGCGCGGCGCAGGGTCGCGGAGGAGGGCTGGGCCGTCACCGAGGTCGCCGAGGACAACTACCGGCGGGTCGTCGCGAGCCCGATCCCCCGCACGATCGTCGAGGCAGCGCAGATCCGGGCGCTCGTCGACAGCGGCGCGATCGTCATCGCGGCCGGCGGCGGCGGCATCCCGGTCACGCGCGAGGAAGGCGGCTGGCGCGCGGTGGACGCCGTGATCGACAAGGACCGCGCCTCCGCCCTGCTCGCGAGCGAGATCGACGTCGGCACGCTCGTGCTCGTGACCGGGGTCGACGAGGTCTACGTCGACTTCAACCGGCCCGGGCAGCGCGCGCTGCGCGAGGTCGGGGTCGACGAGCTGCGCGGCCATCTCGACGACGGGCAGTTCCCGCCGGGGTCGATGGGTCCCAAGGTGCAGTCCGCGATCGACTTCGTCGAGGCCGGCGGCACGCGCGCCGTCATCACCTCGATCTCGAGGCTTCCGGAGGCCCTCGCGGGGACCGCCGGCACGATCGTCACCCGGGGCGGCTGAGCGCCGCCCTACGAACGAAAGGCAAGGGATGTGAACACGACCGAGAACATCACGGTCCGGGTACCGGCGGAGCCCTACGAGTTCGCCTTCGAGCCCGCGAAGGTCGCGCTGCTGTGCATCGACTTCCAGCGCGACTTCGTCGAGGCCGGCGGGTTCGGCGAGTCGCTCGGGAACGACGTCTCGACCCTGCGCGGCTCGATCGAGCCGACCCGCGCGGTGCTCGAGCGATTCCGAGCGGAGGGCTGGACGATCATCCATACGAGGGAGGGCCACCGAGAGGATCTGAGCGACCTCTTCCCCTCCAAGCGCGACCGCGGCAACCCGAGCCTGCGCATCGGCGACGAGGGCCCCATGGGCCGGCTGCTCACGCGCGGCTCGAAGGGGCACGACATCATCCCCGAGCTCTATCCGATCGAGGGCGAGGTCGTGCTCGACAAGCCCGGGAAGGGCGCCTTCTACGGCACCGACCTCGAGACGATCCTGCGGGCCAGGGGCATCACCCATCTCGTCATGACGGGCGTCACGACCGAGGTGTGCGTGCAGTCCACCGCGCGCGAGGCCAACGACCGCGGGTTCGACTGCCTCATCCTCTCCGACTGCACGGGCTCCTACTTCCCCGAGTTCTACCGGTCGGCGCTCGACATGTTCAAGGCCCAGGGCGGGATCGTCGGCTGGGTCGGTACTTCGACGGACCTCCTCCGGGCCGTCGATGCGGCAATCCCCGAGATTGGAGAAAGCAAATGAGTAGTACCTCCACCCAGGCCTCCACGTCTGCACCGGTGCAGATCAAGTGGTGGGTCAAGGGCGACTGGAACGGGCTCTTCGGGCTCGGCACCAACGTCCTGCTGAACGTCATCGTGCTCTCCGGGCTGTGCCTCGCCGTCGTGCACCTCCCGGACAGCACCGTCTTCGGGCGCATCCTCCCCGCGCTCGGCATCGCGCTGCCCCTCGGCAACATCTGGTACGCGATCCTCGCGCGCCGGCTCGCCAGGCGCGAGAACAGGTCGGATGTCGCGGCGCTTCCCTACGGGCCGTCCGTCCCGCACATGTTCATCGTCGTGCTCGTCGTCATGCTCCCGGTGTACATCCAGTCGAACGACCCGCTCAAGGCGTGGCGCGCCGGGCTCGCCTGGGCGTTCATCGTCGGGTGCATCATCCTGCTCGGCGCGATCTTCGGGCCGTGGATCCGCAAATGGACCCCGCGCGCGGCCATGCTCGGCGCCCTCGCCGGCATCTCGCTCACCTTCATCTCGATGAGCCCCGCCGCCCAGATGTGGGAGGCGCCGTGGATCGCCTTCGTGACCTTCGGCTTCATCCTCGTCGGATGGCTCGCCTTCCGGAAGATGCCGTTCAACGCGCCCGTGGGCCTCGTCGCGGTCGTCGCGGGGACGGCGATCGCCTGGATCGCGGTGCTCGCCGGCTGGTCGGACATCCTCAAGCCGAGCGCCGTCGCGGAGTCGATCGCGACGCTCGGCGTGTACCTGCCGTTCCCGACCGGCGACGTGCTCGGCGGCCTGCAGGACATCGCGCCGCTGCTCGCGACGGCCATCCCGCTCGGCATCTACAACTTCACCGAGGCGATGACCAACGTGGAGTCCGCGGCGGCGGCGGGCGACCGCTACTCGGCACGACAGGTGCTCACCGCCGACGGCCTCGGCGCGGTCATCGGGTCGTTCCTCGGCTCGCCGTTCCCGCCCGCCGTCTACATCGGCCACCCCGGCTGGAAGGCGGTCGGCGGCCGCATCGGGTACTCGCTCGTGACCGGCATCGTCGTCGCCCTGGTGTGCTTCAGCGGGCTCGTCGGGCTCTTCCTCGGGATCTTCCCGATGCAGGCGCTCGTGCCGATCCTGCTCTACATCGGTCTCGTGATCGGTGCGCAGGCCACGAGCGTGAGCGCCATCAGGTACGCTCCGGCGATCATCATCGCGATGCTCCCGAGCCTCGCGCAGTGGGCGTCCGGCCTCATCGACAACTCGCTCGGGGCGGCGGGAACCAACGCCGCCACGGTGGGCTTCGACAGCCTGGCCGGCAACGGCGTCATCTACCAGGGGCTTCAGCTGTTCGGCTCGGGGGCGGTGCTCGTCGGCGTGCTGCTCGGGGCGATCACGGTCTTCGTGATCGACCGGCGGATGTACGCGGCGGCGATCACCTCGGGCATCTGCGCGGTGCTGTCGTTCTTCGGGCTCATCAACGCGGTGCAGGTCGGGATCAACGCCTCGCCGGGGGTCTCACTCGGCTACGCGTTCCTCGCCCTGCTCCTCGTCGGATTCGGCTGGGCCGGTCGCAAGGACACCGACACCGTGCTGCAGGACGACCTGCTGTTCGTCAACGGGACGCTCATGCGCGGTCTCGGCCTGCACGGCAACCTCAACGGCGCGGAGTTCCTCCAGGAGACGAGGACCGCTCCGAAGTACCGGATGCACGACATCGGCGCCCACCCCGGCATGTACGAGGTGGCCTCCGACGGCGTCGCGGTCGAGGGCGAGCTCTACACGCTCCCGCTCGACGTGCTGCTCCGGGTCGTCGAGGGCGAGCCGGACGGGCTCTACCGCGGTGCCGTCGAGCTCGAGGACGGTCGCACCGTCCCCGGCATCCTCTACCGGGAGGAGCTCGCCAAGAAGCATCCCGAGATCAAGGACGGGAGCTGGCGCAACCACACCTCCGGAAAGAAGAAGTAGGCCGGACGGAGGTGGTCCCGGGCACCCCGGGGCCACCTCTTCCGCGACTACGATGCGAGGATGACCGCTCTCCTCGTCGTCGCCTGGGCTGCCGCCGGCGTCGCCCTGTTCTGCTGGCTCGCCTCGCTCCTGACGAAGGACACCTCCTGGGTCGATCGTCTGTGGTCGATCGCCCCGGTCGGCTACGTCTGGGTGTTCGCCGGCTTCGCCGGTCTCGCCGATGCGCGCCTGAACGTCATGGCCGCGCTCGTGACGCTGTGGGGCGCCCGGCTGACCTTCAACTTCGCGAGGAAGGGCGGCTACACCGGCGTCGAGGACTACCGCTGGGCGGTGCTGCGCGGACGGATGTCGCCCGTCGCCTTCCAGCTCTTCAACCTGTTCTTCATCGTCATCTACCAGAACCTGCTGCTCGTGCTCCTCGCGCTCCCCGCGCTCACCGCCTTCGAGAGCCCTCGCCCCCTCGGACCGCTCGACCTGATCGCGGCCGCGCTGTTCCTCGTCTTCCTGACCGGGGAGACCGTCGCAGATCAGCAGCAGTGGGACTTCCAGCGCCGCAAGAAGGCCGAGCTCGACGCCGGACGCGAACCGAATGCGCGATTCCTCCGAACGGGCCTGTTCGCGGTCTCGCGGCATCCGAACTTCTTCTTCGAGCAGGCCCAGTGGTGGACGATCGCCGCCTTCGGCGTCATCGCGGCAGGCGCCCTCACCTGGACGATCGCCGGGGCGGTGCTGCTCACCCTGCTGTTCGTCGGCTCGACGATCTTCACCGAGTCGATCACCCGGGCCAGGTACCCCGAGTACGCCGACTACCAGAGGAGGGTCTCGGCGGTCGTCCCGTGGTTCCCAAGGGCGGCCCGCTAGCTCCGCACCGGCCAGACGCCCGAGCTGCCCCGGCGGTGGCTGCCGACCGGATGCGCGTCGACCATGCCGATCGCCTCCATGAGGGCGTACATCGTCGTCGGCCCGACGAAGACGAAGCCGCGCCTCCTGAGCTCCTTCGAGAGCGCGAGCGACTCCGGCGACTGCGTGACGACCGGCACACCGGGGCCGGGCTCCGGCGTCGAGGCGGGCTGAAAGGACCAGACGAGGTCGACGAGACCGCCGTGCTCGCGCAGCCCGACGGTCGCCGCCGCGTTCGTGATCGTCGCGAGGATCTTGGCGCGGTTGCGCACGATGCCGGCGTCGGCGAGCAGGCGCTCGACGTCCGCCTCGCCGAAGCCGGCGACGGCATCCGGGTCGAAGCCGGAGAACGCCTCCCGGAACGCCGGGCGCTTGCGCAGGATGGTCGCCCAGGAGAGCCCGGACTGGAAGGCCTCGAGGCTGATGCGCTCGAACAGGCCGCGCTCGTCGCGCACCGGCATGCCCCACTCGGTGTCGTAGTAGTCGCGCAGGAGCGGATCGCCCGCGGCCCACACCGGGCGCGCGAGGCCGTCGTCGCCGGTGAGCAGGGTCACGCCGCCGCCTCGAGGTCGAGGAGGGCGCGCTTGGCCTCGAGGCCGCCGAGGTAGCCGCCGAGCGAGCCGTCCGAGCGCAGCACCCGATGGCAGGGCACGATGACCGGGAGCGGGTTCGTGGCGCAGGCCGAGCCGACGGCGCGCACGGCGCGCGGGCTGCCGGCGGCGACCGCGACCTCGGCATAGGTCTCCGTGCGCCCGTAGCCGATCGCTCTGAGGTGCTCGAGCACCTCACGGCGGAACCCCTTCGAGAGACTGAGATCCAGCGGGAGGTCGAAGGCCGTGCGCCGTCCGGCGAAGTATTCGTCGAGCTCGCCTGCAGCCGCGTCGAGCCTGGCGGGAGCGCGGAGGATGCGCGGGCTGAGCCGCCGGGCGAGCCCCTCCAGCACGGCGTCGTGATCCTCGCTCGCGAAGGCGACGCGCACGACGCCCCGTTCGGTCGCGGCGACCAGGAGCAGACCGAGGGGCGAGTCGATCGTGCGATAGGCGACATCCAGCGCCCCGCTTCCCGCCGCTGCTGCCTCCAGCGCGCCGTGCAGCCGGGCGAGCTGGGCCGCGTCGACCCGTTCGAGCGTGTCGAGTCCTGTCGTCATGATGTTCTCCGTTCCGGTGTCGAGTAGACCTTCCTGAGCGCGGCGATCCCGTCGGCCGCCGCGCGCCGCACCGACTCCGCTGAGCCCCCGATGAGCTCGGCCGTCTCGCGGTGCGGGAGCCCCCCGAGATAGTGATAGGCCACCGCCTGTCGCTGCCGCTCGGGCAGGGCGGCGACGCTGGCCCACAGTCCGCCGTCGCCGTCCCCCGGATTGCCGAGGGTGCTCGGGCGTTCCGGCACCTCGCCGACCGGAATGGCCGAGCGCGACCGCGACCTCAGGATGTCGACGGCCTTGCGGTGCGCGATCGTCACGAGCCAGGCCGTCACATCCGAGTCCGGCTGGAGCCGCGGATAGGCGGTGAGCGCGGACAGGAACGTCTCGGACCAGGCGTCCTCGGCATCCACGGGGCCGACGAGAGCCCGGCACACGCGCAGTACGCGAGCACCATGCTCCTCGACGATCGCCTCGAAAGGTCTCATACCCGGCTAACGCTCCAGCTTCGCGAAACGTGAGGTCGGCGGGCGGACCGGTTCACGTGCCCGCGACGAGCGTCCGCTCCGGCAGCACCCGCGGGTGCGTCGCGGCCATGTGCTCGAGCACGCGCACGACCTGGCTGCTGTAACCGTACTCGTTGTCGTACCAGACGTAGAGCACGAGATTCGTCCCCGTGCTGATCGTCGCGAGCCCGTCGACGATGCCGGCGCGATGCGACCCGACGAAGTCCGAGGACACCACCTCGGGCGAGTCGATGAAGTCGATCTGCTGCTGGAGCGCCGAGTCGAGCGAGAGGCCGCGGAGATAGGCGTTGACCTCGGCGACGGGGGCCTCCCGGTCGAGGTTCAGGTTGAGGATGGCCATCGACACGTCCGGGGTCGGCACCCGGATGGCGTTGCCGGTGAGCCTCCCGGCGAGCTCCGGGATCGCCTTGGCCACGGCCTGGGCCGCGCCGGTCTGCGTGATGACCATGTTCATCGGGGCGGAGCGCCCGCGCCGGTTGCCCCGGTGGAAGTTGTCGGTGAGATTCTGGTCGTTGGTGTAGGAGTGCACCGTCTCGACGTGCCCGTGCGCGATGCCGTACCGGTCGTGCACGGCCTTGAGCACCGGCACGATGGCGTTCGTCGTGCACGAGGCCGCGGAGACGATCGTGTCCTCGCGTCCGACCGTGTCGTGGTTGATGCCATGGACGATGTTCTTGACGTCCCCCTTGCCCGGGGCGGTCAGCAGCACGCGCGCGACGCCTTTGCTCCTCAGGTGCTGAGCGAGCCCTTCGCGGTCGCGCCAGCGCCCGGTGTTGTCGACCACGATCGCGTCGTGGATCCCGTACCGCTCGTAGTCGACCGTCGCCGGGTCGTCGGAGTAGATGACCTGGATGAGAGTCCCGTTGGCGAGGATCGTGTCGTCCTCGTGGTTCACGGAGATGGTGCCCTCGAACGGCCCGTGGATGGAGTCCCGTCGCAGAAGGCTCGCGCGCTTCACGAGGTCGTCCTCGGAGCCCTTGCGCACGACGATCGCACGCAGGCGGAGACCCTCGCCGTTGCCGGCATGAGCGATGAGGATGCGGGCGATCAGCCGGCCGATCCGGCCGAAGCCGTAGAGCACGACGTCGGTGCCTCCGGGTCCGGTCGCGTCCGCGTCGAGGACCGAGACGAGCTCCTCGCGAAGGAAGGTCGTGAGGTCCCGGTCGTCCTGCCGGAATCGCAGGAGGAGCTTCGCGAGATCGATCGAGGCCGCGGCCGGCCCGAGCTCCGAGATGGCCTCGAGGACGGGCAGGGTCTCCTCGATGGGCAGCTCGACGTCGTTGAGCTGCCGTGCGAAACGGTGCGCCTTGAGGATCGCGACGGGAGACTGGTTGAGGAGCCGCCGCCCGTGGATGGAGGTCACGACGCCGTGGTCGCGGTAGAGGCTGCCGATGAGCGGGATCATCGCCTCGGCCTGCGCCAGACGCGCGTTCCACTCCTCGTGCTCCGCCGTGCGATCGCGCTCCACTGCTTCCTCCTTCGTCCTGCGCCGGTCGTCGTTCCGGCGCGCTCGCGCGAGGCGGCCGACGGCCCTCCCGCTCCCCCCACCGATTCTACCGAGACGCGAGCGGGCATCCGGCCGGGGCGAGGCTCAGGCTCAGGCGCTGGCTCAGGCTCAGACGAAGCGGATGCCGTGCTGCAGGCGGGTGCGCACGTCGAAGACGTCCTCGATGCTGAGCCGCTGCCCGCCGCCAGGCCCGTCGCGGAGCACCGTCGGCAGCGCCGAGAGGCGCACGACGACGGCCTCGCCCTTCCGCCCCGCACGAGCGACCGGTTCCGCCAGATCGCTGTCGGGCACGACGATGAGGGTCGCGGTGAACCTCACGCGCATCTCGTGGCCGAGCGATCGCGCCCGGCGGGAGAGATCGCGCACCGGTGCCTCGCCGGTGGAGAGGCCGTCCCCGGCGAGCTCCCCCCTGACCAGTCTGACCGGGCTCCCCCAGTCCTCCGACATGACCGCGAAGAGCCCGGCCGGCCCGAGGATCACGTGGTCGAGCTTCCCGCGCTCGGTCGCGACGTCGCTCCAGATCGTGTAGCCGATGCCGAGGCCGGAGACCGCCCGCGCGGTCGCCTCCTCGGCGAGGGCGTCGGCGAGGAGATGGCGCAGCTCGCGCGGCGCCGAGCGCACGAGCGCAGGGTCGTAGGGATCGTCGAGGGTCGCGCCGCGCCCGGCCCACTCGCGCATGAGCACGAGGAAGCGCTCGCGCGCATGCCCGCCGGGATGCCCGTAGGATCTCGCGCGGACTGCGGAGCCCGCGGCCGGGCCGCGTGCCGCTCCTGCCGCGGATGACCCGGGTTCCGGCGCGGTCGAGGGCGCACGATGGCCGGCGTCCCACCGGGAGCGCGCGTCCGGCTCCCCCACCCGCTCCCAGGCCCGCTGCACGGCGTGGAATCGCGCCGGATCTCCTCCGGTGTCCGGATGCGTCTGCCGCAGCAGGCGGCGATATGCCCGCCGCAACTCCGCC
Source organism: Clavibacter sp. (assembly GCA_044508495.1). Taxonomy (GTDB): domain Bacteria; phylum Actinomycetota; class Actinomycetes; order Actinomycetales; family Microbacteriaceae; genus Terrimesophilobacter. The sequence continues at coordinate 17,484 of JBIQHP010000012.1, read as the reverse complement.
TGGCTCGCCTCCGCCGCGACGCCGAGGACCTCGTACGGGGTCGGCGCGGCCGGGCTGTCTGGCATGCGGGATCGACTTCTCTGCTGGGCGGTGCGCTCGCGCGCTTCAGATTACGACGATAACGGAATCGACCGGCCTCAGTCGGCCAGCACCGAGAGCACGTTGCCCGAAGGGTCCCGGAACCAGGCGATATCGGGGCCGTAGCCGGCCGCCTTGCCCCTCGCGACACCCTTCTCGTCGGTGTTGAAGTCCGGGTCGTCGTAGATCTTGGTGACGACACCCGCGGCGCCGAGCGCGGCGACGGCCGCATCGATGTCTTCGACGACGAGGTTGAGGATCGTGAACGTCGCCGGGACATGATCCGGCTTCTCGTAGACGAAGACCTCGTGGCCGCCCGGGAGCTTCAGCTGCAGGTTGCCCATCGTCCCCTCGGTGACGTCGAGCCCGAGCTTCTCCGCGTAGAACTCCCTCGCCTCCGCGAGATCGTTCACGCTGAACCCGCTGAACGCATGCACCGCCTCGACCATGACCCGCTCCTCTCGCTCCTCTCGCTCCGCTCGCCCTGCTCGCTCTGCTCGTCGTGCCCGGTTGCGTCCACCCTGCCACTCGTGGGATCCCCCGTCCAGAGCCTGCACGGGAACGCTCAGGCCTTCGCGAGCCTCTCGACGGTGCGGAGGTTGCGGGTCGTGAGGTGGCGGGCGAACCGCTTCGCAGCGAGCACCTTCGCGTAGGGCGAGCCGAGGGTCGAGCCCTTGGGAACCTGCCAGTACACGACACCGTCGCCCTCGAGCACCGACTCTGCGTCGAGGGCGAGCCCCCTCGCCGCCTCGACGATGCCCGCAAGCGCGGCGGAGTCGGCGGAGAAGACGACGTAAGGGTGGAGCACGGCGTCGTCCCGCTCGAAGGGATAGGCCGCGGCGATGCTCCTCAGTCGCTCCTGGGGCTCGAGGACGAAGGGCACCTCGCGTCCGAGATCGCGCAGGAGGGCTGCCCCGATCCTCGCCACGAGATCGTCCTCGGGCTCGGCGCCGGGCGCGTCGAAGGCGACATTGCCGCTCGCGAGAACCGCGCGCACGGAGCCGAGGCCCTCCCTCTCGAGGCTCTCGAGGAGCTGGGCGTTCTTCACGATGACCCCGCCGACGTTGACGCCACGCAGGAGGGCCACGTAGCGGAGGGCGGGAGGCTCGGCCATTCCCCGATCCTAGGTGTTCTCCGCGACGGGGTCGCTCGGTATTCTCGGAGGATGGTGTCGACATCCGGGATCTCGGTCGTCTCGATCGCCGACACCCCCTGGGCGGATGTCGAGACCGTCTTCGGAACGCGCGGCGATCCGGCGCGCTGCTGGTGCCAGTTCTTCAAGATGCCCAACGCCGAGTGGTGGAAGTCGCCGGCATCCGAGAAGAGCGCCCGGCTGCATGAGCAGGTCACCGACGACGCGCTTCCTCCAGGGCTCCTGGCCTATCTCGACGGCGAGCCGGTCGGCTGGTGCGCCATCGAGCCGCGCACGCGGTACCCGCTCATCCTGCGCTCGAAGATCGTCACGACCTCGAGCACCGAGGCGCCGGATGACGACTCGGTCTGGGCGGTCAGCTGCTTGGTCGTCCGGGTCGGCAAGCGCCGCCGGGGCGTCGGGCGGGCCCTCGCGAAGGCCGCCGTCGCCTGGGCGCGCGAGCACGGCGCTCGGGTGATCGAAGGCTACCCGGTCGACGTCGAGGCGAAGCCCGAGAAGGTGAGCTCCGCCGCTCTCTACCACGGCTCGGTCTCGATCTTCGAGCAGGCCGGTTTCACCGTGCAGGCTCGTCCCTATCCGGGTCGGGCGCTCATGCGGCTGGAGTGCTGAG
>JBIQHP010000012.1:12884-15543 GCA_044508495.1 Clavibacter sp. | reverse complement strand
TCAGCAGTTCGGCGTCGCCGGCTCCCCCGCGAGCCGCGCCTTCGCCCAGTCCACGAGCTGCGGGGGGAGCGGGGAGTCCGCGGCGACGAGCGGCAGGTGGTCGAGTCCCGGGTAGGTGCGGAAGTCGATCTCCTGCCCCTCGGAGCACCAGTCGGTCACGAACGCCGCCTGCACTCCGGGGAGCACGAGCCGGTCCGCCTCCCCCTGCGCGATGAGAACGGGTGCGGCGATGCGACCGGTGGGCGTGTTGTCCTCGAGCAGTCTCCCCATCCGGCCGTCCATGGCCGAGTCCCGGAAGATGCGCCCGGAGAGCTGCGTGCCGGTGAGCACGTTGGCGAGGGCATCCATGCTCTCGAAGCACTTCTGCGCGATGCCCCGGATGATCGACGGGTAGCCAGGCGAGACGACGGCGTCCATGTCGAAGCCGTAGACCGCGCTCCACGATTCCGCGATGTACGAGGAGACGATCTTGCCCACCGCGGAGTCCTTGATGCCGTCGGCGAGCGCCGTGAGGTTGGCGGCGGGCGCCATCGCGGCGACGCCGAGGATCTCGAACTCCGGCGCGTAGTCGGGGGCGATGAGCCCGGTCCACAGCGCGCCGTGCCCGCCCTGGGAGTGACCCCAGACGAGCGTCTCGTAGCTCAGGTCGAGGTCCGGGATGGCATGGGCGGCCCGGAGCGAGTCGAGCACGTTCCTCGCCTCGGAGCGCCCGACGAGATAGGGGTGCGGCCCCGCCGTCCCGAGGCCGACGTAGTCGGAGGTCACTCCGACCCACCCCTCCCGCACGAGCCGCTCGAGCGCCTCCCCCGCGCCGTTGCCGAAGGGATCGGGAAGCAGGGACGGCGCGCACCCCGGAACGACGCCCGTCGTGCCGTGCGCCACCGCGACGACCGGAAGCGGACCATCCGGCAGCACCGCCGGAGCCAGCACGGTCCCGCTCGCGACGGCCGGGCTGCCATCGCCGTCCGTCGTCGTGTAGAGGATGCGCCAGGCCTGGGCTCCGTCCGGAAGAGAGTGCGTCATCCGTTCGACCCGGATGATGACGCCCGGCTCGTCCGGAACCGAGACGGGCGGCGTGTAGAAGGCGTCGGGGACGATCGCCGGATCGCCTCCTCGCAGCAGCACGGTGCCTCCGAGGACGAGGACGGCGACGAGCAGCGCCGCGATGGCCCCGAGCACGTGGATTCCGCGTCGGAACCAGCCCGCGCGCTCCGGCGACGACGAGCTTCCCGCTCCTACGGCCCTGGTACCTGCGCGCGCCCAGAGGGCGTCGATCACGAGCCTCGACCCTGCGAACACGAGCCAGGCCCCGAAGAGGATCGCGACGAGGAAGACCGAGAGGACCGGCCAGGCGACGACGAAGATGGCGACGAGCACTCCCGCGAGACCCATGATCGCCGAGGCGAGCCGCTCATCGCGGGTGCCGCGAAGACCGCCGACGATCGCCACGGCCCCGCTCAGAGCGAGGAGGCCGGCGAGCGAGAAGGCGAGGAAGGGCACGGTCGTCCCCCGCCAGGCGAGCGTGACGGCCGCCGCGGCGATGAGCAGGACCGCGACCGCGAGCTCGAGCCAGGCGAAGGGCGAGGTCACGGAGGCGACGACCCTCGTCGCGGCGAAGAGCACGAGGCCGACCCCGACGAGGATGCTCAGCAGCTGGATCGATGCGGTCGCATTGAGCCCGAGGACGATGCCGAGCGCGATCGTCAGGAGCCCTATCGCGAGCACCGCCCACCACGGCAGAGCCCGCCGGAGAGTGCTCCTCAGCCGGTTCTCACGATCGCTCACGACGTCCCCCTTCGCGCAGTCCGACCGCTCGAAGACTATCGTGCGACCGGATCAGCCGGCCAGCACGTCGTCGATCTGACCGACGGCGAGCTTCATGCCCTCCTCCATGCCCATCGCGAGCATCTTCTCGAACTCCTCGGCGTCGCTGAAGGTGCCGACGCTCGTCACGCGCGTGCGGCCGCCGACATCCTCCAGCGTGATCGTCATGGTCGTGACCATGCTGTCGCGCAGGGGCTCGCCCTCGTCATCCGCGAAGCCGTCCCTCCACTCCAGGTAACGCGGCGGATCGATCGTCGTGAACTCCCACCAGCCGCCGGACTTCTCGCCCTCAGGGCCGGTCATGTAGTAGCGCGACTCACCGCCGACCCGGAAGTCGTGGTGGGTGAAGGTCGCCGGCCATCCGGGCGGACCCCACCAGCGCTCGAGCTGGCGCGGATCCTCCCAGACCTGCCAGACGCGCTCGACGGGCGCATCGAACTCGGCGACGAAGGTCATGGTCAGGGCGTCGAGATCCTTGTCGACGGTGATGATGGGCATTTTCGCTCCTTCGTTGTTTCAGTCCTCGGCGAGGAGGCTATCGATGCTGTCTGTACGGTGGCGCCATAGCGTCTCGAAATGGTCGAGGAGCAGGCGCGCGCGCTGGAGACCGTCCGGGTTGCCATGCACGAGCTGCTCCCTTCCCCGCCGCTCCTTCGAGACGAGAGCAGCCCGCTCGAGAACGGCGACGTGCTTCTGGACGGCGGCGAAGCTCATGGCGTAGCCGCGAGCGAGCGCCGAGACGGACTGCTCCCCGCGCAGGACGCGGTTCACGATGTCGCGCCTGGTCGCATCCGCCAGTGCCTGGAAGATGCGGTCGATCTCGACCTCGCTCGAT
>JBIQHP010000012.1:0-12784 GCA_044508495.1 Clavibacter sp. | reverse complement strand
CCTGGTCGCATCCGCCAGTGCCTGGAAGATGCGGTCGATCTCGACCTCGCTCGATTTTTCTACAACCATTTGGTTGTAGGTTAGGCCGATCCGGTGCTGCTGTCAAGAAGGACCTCTCCGCCCAGGGTGATTCTGCCCAGGGCAGTTCTGCCCACAGCCGTGGAACCGACCTCTCGACGCGTCAGGGGCGCAGTCTCGAGACATGACTCACGAAGATCCGAGACCCGCCTTCACCGACCGGATGCGACAGCAACTGCTCCACCAGCGCATCCTCGTCCTCGACGGCGTGCTCGACGACGACAACGGCACCCTGCTCGCGACGCAGTTGCTGACGCTCGCGGCCGAGGACCCCGCTGCGGACATCGCTCTGTGGATCAACTCCCCCGGCGGCTCGGTTCCCTCGATGCTCGCGATCCGCGACACGATGCGGCTCGTGCCCTGCGCGGTGACGACGCTCGCGCTCGGGCTCGCGTGCAGCGCCGGTCAGTTCCTGCTCTCGGGAGGGACCAGGGGCAAGCGCTTCGCGCTGCCGCACTCCCGCATCCTCATGCATCAGGGATCCGCCGGCATCGGCGGCTCCGCCGTCGAGGTTGAGGTGCAGGCCAACGACCTGCGCCACATGCGCGACACCGTGCTCGGGATCATCGCCGAGGACACCGGCCAGCCGGTCGAGCGCATCTTCGAGGACTCCGCCCACGACCGCTGGTACACGGCCGTCGAGGCGAAGGAGTTCGGCTTCATCGACCACGTGGTCGACTCCTTCGACCAGGTGATGCCGGCGAAGCGCCACCGCATCGGGCTGGGGGCGGAGGCATGAGCGGCTACCCGATCCCGAACGTCATCGCGCAGCATCCGCGCGGCGAGCGGATCATGGATGTCTACTCGCACCTGCTCGCGGAGCGCATCGTCTATCTGGGCACGGCGATCGACCCGGGCGTCGCGAACGCCCTCATTGCCCAGTTGCTGCATCTCGACGCCGATTCCCCCGGGCAGGAGATCAACCTCTACGTCAACTGCGAGGGCGGCGACATGACCTCGATGCTCGCGGTCTACGACACGATGCAGTACATCCGCTCGCCGGTCGCGACGACGTGCGTCGGTCAGGCGATCGCTGCCGGAGCCGTGCTGCTCGCGGCAGGTGCGCACGGCCGGCGTGCCGTGCTGCCGCACACCCGCGTCGTGCTGCATCAGCCCGCCGCCCGCGGCCAGGGGGCGATCCCCGACCTCATCCTGCAGGCGGAGGAGGTCGTGCGCATCAGGGCGGAGATCGAGGAGATCCTGTCCGCCCACACCGGCCAGTCGGTAGAGACCCTGCGCGCCGACACCGATCGCGATCGCGTCTTCACGGCCGACGGAGCCCTCGACTACGGGCTCGCCGACGAGATTCTGGGCCGGCCGCCGGCGGCCGCCGGGAGTGCCGTCGCCTGAGGCGGTGCGTCAGGCGGCGATGGCCAGCATGATCTGGCCGGAGGACCCCCTGGTCTCCCGTCGGCGCAGCTCGTCGCCGACCTGCACCGTCAGGTCGATGAGCGTCGCCTCGAGCGCGCCGGCGACGGCGGCGATCATCTCGCTCGAGGGCTCCTTGAGGCCCCGCTCGATCTCGGAAAGGTACTGCGGGGAGATGCCGGCCCGATGAGCGGTCTCGGTGAGGGTCTGAGCCCGCCGCTCCCGAAGGGTGCGCAGTCGCCTTCCGAGCACCTCCCGCCACAGGGGCTCCGGCTGGTTGCGGTTGCGCTCGGGGTGGATCCTCACGATGTCGGCCATGCCTCACCCTAGACAGGATCCGGCGCGCCGAACGCGCGATTCTGCTCACAGCGGATGAGCCGGCCGGCTGAGGGAATGGGTCGAAGGGTGAGGATCTGCTCGGACCGCCCGAACGGACCCGACACGTCGTGCAGAACGGTCGAGGTCAGGCCGATGCCGTCGGCTCCGAAGGTCACCGAGTTCTCGAGGCCGAGCCATTCGCCTTCCGGCTCGCGGTACAGGTGGAGCTGCAGGTCGACGTTGGGGAAGGCGTAACCGCCCGGTCCTGGCGCCACACGCGTGGCGATCCCGTTGCTCGTGTCGACGAGCCCCAGGAGGCGGGCGGTGTCGGAGACCGGCACGTCGGCGAGAAGCGGATGCGCAGTGCGCAGCCAGGCGCGACCGCGCCCCGGGGCATGGCCGGGAAGCGTGCGCACCTCGATCGACCGGATGTAGCCGCCGGGCCATTCGATGAGCTCGAGGGGTGCGCCCTCGGCCGGCCCCGGCATCCGCTCGTCCTCGACGACGGCGATCGCGCTCGTATCGGAGCGCTGCAGCCGCCAGGCCGTCGCGCGCACCGCCGGGCGGCCCGCCGCGACGAGCTCGGCCTGCACGAGCTCGATCGTGCGGCCAGGGCGCAGCACGGTCGTCACGACCTCGAACTCGCCGCCCGGGATGAGCCCGAGGATGTCGAACCCGATCCTGCCCATGCGCAGTTCCGGTCGGGGCGCGAAGTGCTCGAGGCAATGCACGAGAAGTCCGGAGACCGGCGCCATGTGCTGCTCGTGGGGGTTCCAGGCGCCCTGGGCGTGCACGGTCGACCGGTACCGTCCATCGCCGAGCGACACATAGAAGGGCTCGGCTCGGCTCGTCACCTCCCCAGACTACCGAGGCGGCCGGGACCGGCCGGGCTCAGATCGAGCGCTGGTAGGAGCGGATCGAACCCACCGCCCAGACGAACGCCAGGACGACCAGCGCGGCGAGTGCCGCGAGCTGCCACCAGGCGATGCTCGCCGCGTCTCCCGAGAGCCCGGCACGGGCGGCCTCCACCGCCCAGGTCATGGGGTTGCCGCTCGCGATCGCCTGCGCCCAGCGGGGCATGAGGTCGGAGGGCATCATGGTGGTCGAGAGGAACGTCGCGGGCAGCACGACGATCTGCGAGATGCCGATGAGCGCCACCTGGCTGCGCGTGATGAGTGCGAGGGCGGTCGAGAGGCAGCAGAAGATCGAGGCCAGCAGAGTCGCGACGACAAGGGTCAGCAGGATGCCGCCCGCTCCCCCGCCGTATCGTGCGCCGGCGAGCCAGCCGATGCCCAGCACGACGGCCGACTGCAGCAGGTTGATGATGAGCTGCTGCACGAGCTGGCCGGTGATGATCGCCGAACGGGCGATCGGCGCGGTGAGAAGCTGATCCATGACGCCGGAGTTCATGTCGTCGATATAGCCGGTTCCCGCCCACGCGCCGGAGTAGAGCACCGTCATCATGAGGATGCCGGGCACGAGGTAGTCGATGTAGCCGGAGCCGCCGAACTGCGGCAGCGCGCCCAGCGAGCGGAACACCTGCCCGAAGAGCACGATCCAGATGATGGGTTGCAGGAGCGACATCAGCGGCCCCCACACCTGGCGCCAGGTGGCGATGAGCCAGCGGCGCAGCACCTGGCCGGTCTGGGTGAACCACCCCGCGCGGCGGGCGTGAAGGCTGACGGAGATACTGGTCATGCTGCGACTCCTGTCCCGGCCGGGGGTGCCGGATTCTCGGCGCCCGCATCGAAGGTGTGGCCGACGAAGTGCAGGTACACGTCGTCGAGGGTGGGGTGCGAGGCGGCGACCTGGCCGAATCGGATGCCCGCGGCATCCAGGGCGAAGATCACGGCGCCGACCGCCGCGGAGGCGTCGTCCGACCGGGCGACGAGCGTGCCGTCGACCCCGGCGGCCTCGACGACGACCTCGCGCAGGCCCCGGATGCCGGCCACCGCCTCGCGCACGCGTGCGGCATCCGGCTCGACGAGGGAGACTCGCAGCGTATCGCCGTGCAGGGCCGCCTTGAGCGCCTCCGGGGTGCCCTGCACGACGGCCCGGCCCTTGTTCACGATGAGGAGCTCGTCGGCGAGCCGGTCGGCCTCCTCCATGTAGTGGGTCGTGAGCACGACCGTGAGGGACTCCTCGCCGGCGAGCCGGCGGATCTCGGTCCACATCGTGGCGCGCGCCTCGGGGTCGAGCCCGGTCGTCGGCTCGTCGAGGAACAGGACGCTCGGCCCGTGCACGAGGGCGGAGGCGACATCCAGCCGACGGCGCATGCCTCCCGAGAAGGTGCTCACCGGCCGGCCGGCGGCCTCGGCGAGCTGGAACTCCTCGAGCAGCCGGCGGGCGGAGCTTCGCGAGTCGGCCGCGGACATCCCGCGCAATCGCGCCGCGATCTCGAGGTTCTCCACGGCCGTGAGGAGCGGGTCGGCGCTCGAACCCTGCGAGACGTAGCCGATCGCGCGGCGCACGGCATCCGGCTCGCGCAGAACGTCGCGCCCGGCGACGCTCGCCGAACCGGAATCGGGCTTCGAGAGGGTCGTGAGGATGCGGGTCGTCGTGGACTTGCCTGCGCCGTTCGGGCCGAGGAGGCCGAACACGCGACCGGCCGGCACGGTCAGGCTCAGGCCGTCGAGCGCACGGACGGCCGTGCGGCGGCGACCGACGCCGCGACGGTAGGCCTTGGTGAGCCCGCGGGCGACGATGGCGTCGGAGGCGGGCCGGGAGAGCGAGCTGTCTTCGGGCATGGCGGAGCAACCTTTCTGGCGGCGAAGGCGGGTGGTGCGAGGGGCGGGTCAGCTCTTGGTGGGGCCGAAGAGCATCCTTGCGAGCATGAGCATCATGGCGACGAAGCCGGCGACGATCGCGAGCCAGGACCAGGACCAGCCCGTCGTGAAGCTCAGGACGATGAAGAGGACGAAGGACACGATCCAGATGACCATGGTGTAGATGCCGAAGCGGGCAGCGACCTCCGGCTCCTTCTCGAAGCGGTTGCCGGGGTAGTCGCCATCCGGGCCGTAGGCGTTGCGCACCCAGGCCTTGTGGCGGTTGGTCTGAGTCGAGCCGAGGATCGCGAAGAGAACGATCGCCGCGACGACGCCGAGCGCCGCGAAGACGACCGTCCAGACCGGCAGCGCCCCGAAGAGCACGAGGGCGCCGAATCCGAGACCGTACACGCCGAGAAGCGTCGCGAGGAAGTAGCCGCTCGCACGCCGGGTCGGCATGGGATGGTTCGTCGTCGTCTCCTGGGCGAGCGAGTCGCCCACGAGCCACGCCCCGCCCGTCGAGACGACGCCGAGCAGTGCGATGAGGGCCTCGATCGGCAGCGGCATCGCGCGGGTGAGGGAGAGCACGACGAGCGCGAGCCCGATGAGGACCGCGAGCGAGGCCACGACCACACCGACGACGAAGGCGGGCCTGGGCTTGACCTTGTTGCGAAGGTGGGCAGCGGCCTGTGCCCCCCACGGCGACCGGGTGCCCGCAGCGGACGCTGTCGCGGTCGTCGCGCCGTCGAGCAGCTCACGCACGTCGCCGAGCTCGGCGATCGCCCGGCGGGCGGCATCCGACGGCACGGCCCCGGATGCTTCGAGCTCGGCGACCCGCGCCACGAGGTTCGCGCGGATCTCCTCCTTGAGGTCCTGGGCATCCGGTGTCATGTCGACACCGGCGAAGGCCTCGTCGAGCAGTCGATGGATGGCGCCTCCGGTCGGGCGCGGCGTGTCGTCGGTCATGAGTCGTCTTCCTTGTCGGTGAGGAGTGAGTCGATGATGCCGCGGGTCGCGACCCAGGCCGCGACGTTGCCGCGATAGACCGCGCGGCCGGCATCCGTGATGCGGTAGTACTTGCGGCGTCCGCCCTGGGTCTCGTCTCCCCAGTAGGACTCGACGAGGCCGTCCTTCTCGAGCCGGCGGTAGGCGGCGTAGAGCGTCGCCTCCTTGATCTCGTGTTCTCCCCCGGTCGAGGTGCGGATCGCCTTGTAGATCTCGAAACCGTAGCTCTCGCCCCGGCGCAGCACGCCGAGCACGATCGTGTCGGTGTGCCCGCGGAGCAGGTCGGCCGCGAAGGCGTCGTTCTCGCCGGAGGATGCGGGCGCTGTGTTCATCACAGCGAATACTATATCACATCAAGTACCAGATGACACAAGGGCGGCACGGCGGGGCGAGAAGGCAGCGATGAGCGTGGACCGTGGGCAGTGCGAACGGAGGCCCCGGTCATCCGACCGAGGCCTCCGAGAGACGAGCCGAGGATCAGGCCTCGCTCATCGCGGCCTTCTCAGCCTGGCCCTTGGCGGCATAGTACGCGGCGCGCGCCGCGATGCGGCGGGCCTGCTCGGCCTGGCCGGCATCGAGCACGTCCTGCGGAACCTCCACGTTCTCGACGCGGCTCACACCGTTGTACTTCGCGATGTAGGCGTCGAGCTCGGGGCCGGACTCCCACGACGTGATGAGGCAGTAGCGCGGCTGCGGGCTGTTGAGCGCGGTGGCGTGCCACAGCCGCTGGGTGTCGACGATGAGCTGGGCGCCGGCCGGCAGGGCGACGCGGTACTCGACGCTCGGGTCGGTGCGGTTGTCGCGCAGCACGAAGTAGCTCGTCGCGTCGTCGGTGAGGTTGAAGAAGCCGCGCACGACCCAGCCGGTGCCATCCGGGTTGAGGCGGTTGTTGTCGTCCTGGTGCAGGTTGTAGAGGGCATCCGCGTAGGTGTTGGGCTGCAGCTCGATCACCCGGCAGCGGCCGACGTTGGCACCCGGCTCCATGGCGCGACGCGCGAGATTGGGGGCCTTCTCCACCTGGGAGGGGATCCAGACGCCGTCCTTGTCGGTGCGCGGCGGCTGGTGGTTCCAGAACCCGTTGACCTCGATCTCGCCCTTGGCGCTCGCGAGGGGCGCGAAGCGGGTCTCGCCGGAGGACTTCCAGTCGACATACTCGATGTCGAGCCACTCCTTCGGATCCTTCGCCTGGTCGTACTGGTCGAGGACGACGTAGCCGGTCTCTTCGAGAGCGGCGGACTTGATGTAACCCATAGGTGGATTGTTACCTTTCTTCGGGGCCAGCACGTTTTAACAGGCCCAACTTAGGTAAGCCTAACATCGGCGCTCGGCATAGACTGAGAAGGCCTGCGGCAGGCTGGCGTGGTGCTCGCGCCGCACGAATCACCGGATCCTCGAGGAGCGATAGTCAGATGACGGGCACCGCCACGAACGTCGATGCGACCGCCGTCAACACCATTCGCTGGCTCTCCGCCGGCGCCACGATCGTGGTCCCCGTCTACCAGCGCCAGTACCGCTGGGACATCGGCGGATGCGAGCAGCTGCTCGCGGACATCCGTGCCGTCGCCGACGCGGACGAGCGGCAGCGGCACTTCCTCGGATCGATCCTGTCCTCGAAGAACACCGAGGGCGGCGCCGGAGAGCTCGTGCTCATCGACGGCCAGCAGCGCATCACGACGCTCATGCTCCTCGTGGCAGCCCTCCACCACACCGTCAGGGACGACGACCCCGCGCTGGCCGCCGAACTCGAGAAGGTGCTCGTTCGCGGCAGCGATCCGGTGCGCACGACGCTGCGACCGCACCGCGGCTGGGCAGACACCTTCGAGGCCGTCGTGCTTGGGAACCGGCCTGATGCCGAGCGCGACTCCCGATTCGACGACAACTACGCCTTCTTCCGCAGTCAGGTGCCGGCGGGAGAGGTCGAACGCGTCTGGCGGGGGCTGCAGCGCCTCGAGCACGTGGCCATCAGCCTCGGCGCCGACGCGAACGCGCAGCAGATCTTCGAGAGCCTCAACTCGACCGGCGAGCCGCTGCGGGACCACGAGCTCATCCACAACTACGTGCTCATGGGGCTGTCGCACGCCGAGCAGAGCGAGATCGAGAGCGCCTTCTGGGATCCGATCGAGCAGAACACCGGGGAGTCGATCGGCGAGTTCTGGCGGCACTACCTCATCCTCACGATCGGACTCGAGATCGATGTCGTGGGCGGTCGCGGCGTGTATGACGCCTTCCGCCAGCGGTTCCCCCGCCTCGATCTCGCGACCCTGCGGGAGCACGCGGCCGAGTGGCGGGAGTGCTCGGAGATCTATCGCATCCTCCTCGAGCCCGAACGGGCGCCGGATGTCCGGGTCGCCCGCCAGCTCGAGCACCTCAACACCTTCGGTCGCGGGATGTACCCGCTCGTCCTGCGCGCCTACCGCGACTACGCGCGGGGCGTCGTGGACGAGTCGACGCTCATCCGGAGCCTCGAGCACGTCCAGTCGCTGCTGCTGCGCCGGGCCGTCGCGGGACTCTCCAACGATCGCCTCGTCGCGCGGCTCTGCCGGGCGCGGGAGGACGGCCCGGAGAGCCTCCTGCGCGCCATCGCCCGCATCACCCCCTCCGACGAGCGCGTACGGGTTGCCCTCAAGTACGGGGCTCTCCCCCATGCCGCCTACGTGCTCGGGCGCCTCGCGCATGTCGACAGCATGGAAGGCCTGGAGGTCGAGCACGTCCTCCCGCTCGCGCCCGGCGACGCCTGGACCGGCGACGGCGTGCGCGAATGGGCCGATTACAGCGAGGACGAGCAGAACAGCCATCGCGCCCTGACCCAGACCCTCGGCAATCTCACGCTCCTCGAGCAGCCGCTGGCCGAGCGCGCCCTCGACGCCTCGTTCCCCCAGAAGCGCGCATCCGTCTATCCGAAGAGCGCGATCGCCCTCACGCAGGAGCTCGACGACGTTCCGACCTGGGGCACTGCCGCGATCTCGGCGCGCACGACCCGGCTCACGGCGGACTTCCTGCGGATCTGGGCATCGCCGACGACGGTGCTCATCGACGACGACGGACTCACGCCCATCCTCGACGCGCAGCGCAGGCGCGGCTGGCCGCGAGGCTGGGACCGCGAGTTCGACTACGTCGAGTACCGCGGCGAGCACTGGGAGGTGCACGACGTCAAGTACCTCTTCAACCGCGTCTTCAAGCGGCTGTGGGCGGATGCGCACGAGTCCGTCGTCGCCTTCAGCGCCCGGCGCGGCGGGCCCATCTTCGAGACGCAGGCCTGGAACGGCCACTGGGATGCCCTCGACGAGACGCACTTCCTCTACCTGGGCTGGGACTCGAAGTACATGCTCACCGCGGTGCAGGGCGTGCTCGAGGAGGCCGGCATCGCCTCCGAGGTCTTCGTCAAGTACTCCTACATCGGCGAGGTGATGTAACGGCCGGGGATACGACGATCGGGATCCTCGGTGCGGGGAAGGTCGGCACCGTGCTGGCCCGCCTCGCCGTCGCCGCCGGGTACCGGGTTCTCATCGCCGGCTCGGGAGACCCGGGGAGGATCGCGCTCATCGTCGACGTCCTCAGCCACGGGGCCGTCGCCACCACCGCCTCCGAGGCTGCCAGGCACTCGGACATCGTGATCCTCGCGCTCCCGCTGGGGAGGCATCGGAGCCTCCCCGTCGATGAGCTGCGCGGCAAGCTCGTCGTCGATGCGATGAACTATTGGTGGGAGGTGGATGGCATCCGGGACGACTTCACCGACCCGCTCACCTCCACGAGCGAGATCGTGCAGGCGTTCCTCCCGGACTCCCGCGTCGTCAAGGCCTTCAACCACATGGGCTACCACGACCTGGAGGACGAGGCCCGTCCCACCGGAACAGAAGGGCGCAAGGCTCTGGCGATCGCCGGAGACGACCCCGACGACGTCGCCGCCGTGGCTCGTCTGGTCGACGCACTCGGGTTCGACCCCGTCATCGCAGGGCCGCTCGCGGAAGGCATCCGTCTCGAGCCGCACGCCGAGCTGTTCGGCTCCGACGTCGATGCCGCGGAGGTGCGGGCGATGCTCGAGCGCTTCCCCAGCTCGGCACGCGGGATCTTCGTCGCACGGGCACGCTCCGCCGCCCGCGACTCGGGCGACGCGTAGCGGGCCGCGAGCGGCAGGACTACAGCCAGCGCCGCACCCGGGCGCGATAGGCGTCGTAGTCGGCGCCGAACTTCGCGCTGAGATAGCGCTCCTCGGGCAGGATCGCCCCCCACCACAGCGCCACGATGCCCACAGGCACCAGGAGGAGCGCCCAGAACGACGGCCACAGCAACGCCAACGCCACATCCAGGGCGATCAAGCCGAGATAGAGCGGGTTGCGGCTCACTCTGAACGGACCGCGGTCGAGAATCGTGCTCGTCGAACCGCCCGGCAGCAGCGCCGTGTCATGCCGGGCCATGAGCCACAGCGCCCAGGAGTTCCAGAGCGCGAAGCACACGATGAGAACCACCGCCACGCCCTGGGATATCCCGGCGGGCAAGGCGATCGGGTCGCCTGCGGCCACAGTGATGATCACCCCGGCCAGCAGTGGAAGCCCCAGTGCCACGGGCGGCCAGATCCGATACGAGGGGGCATCCTTCATCGGCCCATGCTAGGGCGGGCCGAATCGGTCGGTCAACGCCGAGCGTCGACCCGTCCGAGACCTCCGAGCGACCGCGAGACTTCGGTGGTATTCTCGCCTTGGCAATCGCACCTGCCTGACTCCGAGCCACGACCCCCCACGCGGGTTCTGGTTACGAGGACAAGGGTCTTCGACTCGTGCTTCACCTCTCATGTTGCCATCTATGGCTGAGGGCGTGGGACCCAGCCGGAATGGATGCATCATGACCAGGGATCGCGCTCGCAAGCGCGCCGCTCGTCAGCGCTCCGCCCTCACCGGCGAGCGCTACGTCGTCGCCCAGCGCGCAACCGCCCAGCCCGCAACCGCCCGTCCCGAAACCGCCGAACGCCAGCCGCACGACGACGGCCGGCTGCACGCGTTCACACACAGAGTGCCGGGAGTTCCGGCGCACGTCGACGGCGGCCTGCAGGCCAATGCGCCACGGAGTCGCAACTCGAGGTCGGGGTTGCGCCACCACCCCCGGCATCACGAGCCGAGGGTTCTCGTCGCCTGGCAGAACTGGATCGCCGGGCTCCTCGGCGACGGCAGTCGCTAGGGCCGCGGGCAGGCCCCGGAACCCGGATGCCGCGGTTCCGGGGCCTGTTCACGGTGCAGTAATCCGACGTCGGGCTGACAGGATTTGAACCTGCGACCCCGTGACCCCCAGTCACGTGCGCTACCAAGCTGCGCCACAGCCCGTGACACCGAGAACAGCCTACCCGACGCGGGTCGCGCCAGTGACCGAACGGGTGCAGACTGGGCGAGACCCACGGAAGGAACCGCCCATGCCCGAGAGCTACGACTACGTCATCGTCGGGGCGGGATCCGCCGGGTGCGTGCTCGCCAACCGGTTGAGCGAAAGCGGCGACCTCCGCGTTCTGCTGCTCGAGGCCGGCGGACCGGACAAGAAGCAGGAGATCCACATCCCGGCGGCATTCTCGCAGCTGTTCCGCTCGGAAGTGGACTGGAATTACGACACCCTCCCTCAGCCGCAATTACACGGCCGCAGCATCTACTGGCCGAGAGGACGGATGCTCGGCGGCTCATCCTCGATCAACGCCATGATGTGGGTGCGCGGCTTCGCCGCAGACTACGACGAATGGGCTCAGCTCGCCGGCCCCACCTGGTCCTTCGAGGCTCTGCTCCCCCACTTCCTCGCCGCCGAGCGCATCGCAGAAGGCGATGATACCGAGCACGGCGCGGGCGGCGCCGTCGCGATCAACCCGCAGCGAAGCCCGCGCTCCTCCACCGCCGCATTCCTCGAAGCCCTTCCCACCGTTGGACTCAGTGTCGAGCGGGCGAATCTCCGCGAACCGGCTGGATTCAGTCAGACCATGGTCACCCAGCAGGGTGGCGCACGATTCAGCGCCGTCGACGCCTACCTCAGACCTGCGCTCGGCCGGCAGAACCTGAGCGTGCGCACGGGAGTTCAGGTCTCGAGAGTGCTCTTCGACGGCACACGCGCCACCGGGGTCGAGTTCATCGATGCCGGTACCGCCCACACTGTGACAGCCCGGCGCGAAGTCATCCTGGCCGCCGGTGCGGTCAACACGCCGCAACTCCTCATGCTCTCGGGCATCGGCGACCCCGCCCAACTGGCCGCGCACGGCATCGATGTCGTGGCGGCATCCGGCGAGGTCGGCAGCAACCTCAAGGACCACCTGGTGAGCGGGATGATCCTCGAAGCCTTCGGCGATACCCTCTACTCCGCCCGCAGTCTGCCGCAGATCGCGAAGTACCTTCTCGCGCGTCGGGGGATGCTCAGCTCCAACGTCGCGGAAGCGTACGGCTTCGTGCGCAGCAACGACGAACTGGACCTTCCCGACCTCGAGCTCATCTTCGCCCCCGTCGCGTTCATCGCCGAGGGGCTCGAGACCCATCCTGGCCACGGCATCACCCTCGGCTGCATCCTCCTGCGCCCGCAGAGTTCGGGAACCATCCGCCTCGCCTCCGCGGACCCCCTTGCCAAGGCGGTCATCGACCCCGGATATCTCACCGACCCCGACGGCCACGACTTCCGCGCGCTCATGAGCGGGATGGCATGGTGCGACCGGATTCTCTCGACCGACCGGATGCGCCGGGTCACCAACGGCCGGCACATCGTTCCCGAGAACGCCGACGAGCTCAGTGCCGACGAGCTGTACGAGGAGACCATCCGCGGCTACGCGCACACGATGTACCACCCGGTCGGAACCGCGCGGATGGGCACCGACGACGACTCGGTCGTCGACCCGGAGCTCAAGGTTCGGCGAGTCGACGGCCTGCGAGTCGCGGATGCCTCCGTCATGCCGGAGATCATCCGCGGCCACACCCACGCCCCGACGCTCGCCATCGCCGAGCGGGCTGCCCAGCTGATTCTCGCGACGTAGGCGCGTGCTGCCCGGGCGAGAAGGACACATCGGGGGCAGACTGGGATGAGAACCGATCGATGGGAGTGACATGACCGAGGGCAGTCTCGCGCAGGCGCTGGAGCTCGAGCACCGCGAGATCGACGGCGGTATCGAGGAGTACACGGCGGCGCTCGGTCGAGGGGACACCGACCCCGCACCGCTCCTTCGCGCCATGAACGGCCTTCGCCGCCACATCTACCTCGAGGAGGAGTTCCTCTTCCCTCCGCTCAAGGCGGCGGGCATG